>JAQGMS010000186.1 GCA_028292245.1 Ramlibacter sp. | reverse complement strand
CGGTACCCACTTCGCGCGCCACCCGCGTCACTTCCGAAGCGAACGACGAGAGCTGGTCCACCATCGTGTTGATCGTTGCCTTGAGTTCGAGGATTTCGCCCTTCACGTCCACCGTGATCTTCTTGGAAAGATCCCCAGCGGCCACGGCCTTGGTCACGTCCGCGATGTTTCGCACCTGGGCCGTGAGGTTCGAGCCCATCGAGTTCACAGAGTCGGTCAAGTCCTTCCAGGTGCCGGCCACGCCTTGCACGTCGGCCTGGCCGCCGAGCTTGCCTTCGGTACCCACTTCGCGCGCCACCCGCGTCACTTCCGAAGCGAAGGACCGGAGCTGGTCCACCATCGTGTTGATGGTGTTCTTCAACTCCAGGATTTCGCCCTTCACGTCCACCGTGATCTTCTTGGAAAGGTCACCGGTTGCCACCGCCTTCGTCACGCCGGCGATGTTTCGCACCTGGGCGGTGAGGTTGGAGGCCATGAAGTTCACCGAATCGGTCAGGTCCTTCCAGGTGCCGGCCACGCCCTGCACGTCGGCTTGGCCACCCAGTTTGCCTTCGGTGCCCACTTCCCGGGCCACCCGCGTCACTTCCGATGCGAACGACCGGAGCTGGTCCACCATCGTGTTGATGGTGTTCTTGAGTTCGAGTATTTCGCCCTTCACGTCCACCGAGATCTTCTTGGAAAGGTCTCCGGTGGCCACCGCCTTCGTCACGCCGGCGATGTTTCGCACCTGGGCGGTGAGGTTGGAGGCCATGACGTTCACCGAATCGGTCAGGTCCTTCCAGGTGCCGGCAACGCCCTGCACGTCGGCCTGGCCGCCCAATTTGCCTTCGGTACCCACTTCCCGCGCCACCCGCGTCACTTCAGCGGAGAACGTACCCAGCTGCTGCACCATCTTGTTGATGATCATGGCGGTTCGCAGGAACTCGCCTTCCAGCGGCCTGCCGTCGGCTTCCAGCGCCATCGACTTCGAAAGGTCGCCCTGCGCCACGGCGCCGATCACGCGCGCCACTTCGGACGTCGGGTGCACCAAGTCGGCGATGAGCGAGTTGATCGACTCGGCCGAGTCGCGCCAGAATCCGCTGGCGTTGGGCACGAAGGCCCGCTCCTTGAGCTTGCCTTCCTTGCCGACCACGCGCGACAGCCGGGCCAGTTCGTGCGACATCCGCATGTTCTCGGCCACCACGTCGTTGAAGGCATCCGCGACCTTGCCGAAAACGCCAGTCCAGTCCTGCGGCAATTGGGCCTCCGCGTTGCCCTTCTTGAGGTCGGTCAGCGCCGAAAGGAAAGTTCGCGTGTGCTCCGACAGCGCGTCCACTTCTTCCAGCGTCGAATTGACGACGGCCACGTCGGCTTGCCAGAAGCCTGTGAGCTTTTCGTCGGGCACGCGCCGTTGTTTGGGCGTCGCTCGCGAACCTGCCTCGACGGCCTTGAGCCTTTGCGAGGTCCGGGCGGTCTGCGCCGTCAGGTCATTGAATTCCGCGGCGATCTTGCCGTAGACCCCATCCCACTCGGTCGGGAGCGTCACGCCGCTTTCGCCACGCCTGAACGCCCCGAGCGCCTTGAGCACCGTTTTCAGCTCACTGTCGCGCTGATCCGCAACAGGCAATTTCGCCACTACTTCCATGCTTGCCCCCAATACGTAGATTGACACCACGCCGCCCGCGCGTTCCAACCACGCGCAGGTATCCGTCAACTCTGCAACAAAGGGAAGCAGGTTACTGTTTTCGCACCGTCACGACAACCCAGCAGAATGACGATGCGCCGCAAACCCAAGCGGGGCGCGGCCTGTAGGAGCATGCCTACAGCAAAATCGGAGTGAAACTACAAGCTGTCGCGCGACACAAGCAACGCCGGAGCGCTGCTGAGGCAAATAAAAAAAGCCGCCTCGCGGCGGCTTTTCGGGATCGGTGTGAACGCTTCAGTTCAGCGCGATCTTCTTGCCGTCCTTGTACTGGTACAGGGTCATGGCCGGATTCTTCAGTTCGCCATTGGACTCGAACTGCACCGTGGTCGTGACACCCTTGTAGTTGGTCTTGCCGATTTCGGCGGTGTAGACCTTCGGGTCGACGCTCTTGGCGCGCTTCATCGCGTCGACCAGCACCATCACGGCGTCATACACATAGGGGCTGTAGACCTGGAACTGGCCGGGATACTTGGCGTCGTACTTGGCCTTCCATGCCTTGCCGCTGGGCATCTTGTCGAGCGACGCGCCGCCTTCCGCGCAGATCACGTTTTCCAGCGTCTTGGCGCCGGCGGCCTGCTTGATCAGGTCCATCGTGCAGATGCCGTCGCCGCCGAAGAACTTCTGGCGCGTCAGGCCCAGCTGTTCCATCTGGCGCAGCATCGGGCCGGCTTGCGGGTCCATGCCGCCGTAGAACACGGCATCCGGGTTCTTGGCCTTGATGGCGGTGAGGATGGCCATGAAGTCGACGGCCTTGTCGGTCGTGAACTGCTCGTCCACCACGGTCATGCCCTTTTGCTTGGCGGTGTTCTTGAACACTTCGGCCACGCCCTGCCCATAAGCCGTGCGGTCATCGATGATGGCGACGGTCTTGAGCTTCAGGCCATCGGCGGCGTAGAAAGCCAGCCCGGCGCCCAAGGCGTTGTCGTTGGCCAGCAGCCGGAAGGTGGTCTTGTAGCCCGGCTTGGTCAGGTTGGGGTTGGTGGCCGACGGGGTGATGTGGGGGATACCGCAATCGTTGTAGATCTTGGATGCGGGAATCGTCGTACCCGAGTTCAGGTGACCCGCCACGCCGGCGACCTTGGCGTCGCACAGCTTCTGGGCGGCGGCGGCACCTTGCTTGGGATCGGCGGCATCGTCTTCAGCCAGCAGCTCGAACTTGATCTTCTTGCCGCCAATGACGACGCCCTGTGCGTTGAGGTCTTCGATGGCCATGCGGGCGCCATTCTCGTTGTCCTTGCCGTAGGCGGCTTGAGCGCCCGAAACGGGGCCAACGTGGCCGATCTTGACCACCATGTCTTGCGCCGACGCGATGCCCCAGGCAGCTGCAATGGCAGCGGCAACCGTCAGTTTGAACTTCATTTGCATAAATTGACCTCCAGAGTAGGAAAAAGGTTGAGATATCTTTTAAGGCTCAACGGCGGCGAACATATCGCAATTTCCGCACCCGAACCATAGGGAAAGGTCTAGGTCGGGGCCGATAAGGGGGATTACCCCGAGTGCAGCCCGCCTAATGCAAGGGCCTTTCGACGGCGGCCCCTCACCGGCGCCTTGCCGCGGCCAGTTCGTCGGCGAAGGCCTGCGTGACCGTTTCGCGCACCACTTCCTCGATCTCCTGTCGCAGCACAGGGGCAATCGAACGCGTCTGTTCCAGCACCGTGGCGGCAATCGCCTCACGCAGCCGGCGCTCGAGCGTCAGGTCGACGCGCTGCATCACGCGCTGGATCAACTGGTCCTGCGAGAGGCCGGCTTCGGCGGGCGCGCGCGTTTCGCCGGCCGCCTTCACCACTTCGGTCAGCGTCGGCACGTAGCGCGGGGGAGTGCGGCTGGGCATCAGTGGGTTTCCCTGGGCGCGATGTTCTCGCGCTTGATGGCGTAACCGCGGTCCGCGTAATGCTTCCACCGCTGGCGTCCCTGCTGCCGGTCGTCATCTTCCACCGTAACAACTTCGATCAGCCGCTCGAACCGCTCGAAGCCCTCCGGCACGCCGGTACCGAGATTGACCAGCACGTGCTGGTGCGGCGCCGAACGCGCGGACTCGGCGAGCACCACAGGTGACGCCGCAAGCACCGAGGGCGATGCCGACGCGCCCAGGCAATGGGGCACGAACTCCAGCGCGGAGAAGGTCCAAAGCGCTACATCGAGCTCGCGCAGCAGCTTGTCGTCGCCGGTCACGACCACCTTGGCGCCGCTGGCCACGGCCTTGCGCAGCAGGCGGCAGGCATGACCTATCTTGTCGGGCGCGTTGAAATGAAAGCTGACCTCCGTCATGCGGGCCTATTTGCGCTTTGCCGGCCGCTTGGCTGCCTTGGCCGGACCCGTGCCTTGCTGGTCCAGCAGGAACTGGAACAGCATGCCCACCGGCCGGCCGGTCGAGCCCTTGGCGCCGCCGCTCTTCCAGGCCGTGCCGGCGATATCCAGGTGGGCCCAGGGGAAGCTGCCCGCGAAACGCTGCAGGAACTTGGCGGCGACGACGGCCCCGCCGGCCCGGCCCGCAACGTTGGCCACGTCGGCGAAGTTGCTCTTCAAGCCCTCGGAATATTCGTCATCGAGCGGCATGCGCCAGCAAGCATCCATCGCCGTCTCGCCGGCCTCCAGCAGAGCCTGCGCCAGCGCGTCGTCGCTGGCGAACAGGCCGCTGCGCACGCCGCCCAAGGCCACCACACAGGCGCCTGTGAGCGTCGCGATGTCGACCACCGCACGCGGCTTGAAGCGCTCCGCGTAGGTGAGCGCGTCGCACAGGATCAGACGGCCTTCGGCGTCGGTGTTGAGGATTTCGATGGTCTGGCCGGAAAGGCTCTTGACGATGTCGCCCGGCTTGACCGAGCGGCCGTCGGGCATGTTCTCGCAGCTGGGAATGAGGCCGATGACGTTGATCGCGGGCTTGAGCTCGCCCAGCGCGCGGAAGGTGCCCAGCACGCTGGCCGCGCCTCCCATGTCGAACTTCATCTCGTCCATGTCCTGCGAGGGCTTGATCGAGATGCCGCCGCTGTCGAAGGTAATGCCCTTGCCGATCAGCACCACCGGGGCCTCGCCGGAAGCCGCGCCCAGGTACTTGAGCACAATGAAGCGCAGGGGCTCGTCGGAGCCCTGCGCCACCGCCATGAACGAGCCCATGCCGATCTTCGCCACCTCCTTGGGACCCAGCACTTCGCACTGCATGCCATGGGCCTTGGCCAATTTCTTCGCTTCCTCACCCAGGCGGGTGGGCGTGGCGTGGTTGGGCGGGAGATTGCCCAGTTCGCGCGCGAACTCGATCCCGTTGGCGGCCGCCTGCGCGGCCGCGAAGGCCGGCTGCTGCCGCTTTGCGTCGGCGACGCCGATCGTCACGCGTTGCAGTTCGCGGCCTTCGGGCTTCGACTTGGTCGCGACGTACACATAGCTCGATTCGGCCGTGGCCGCGACAGCCGCGCGCACCGCATCCTCTTTCGCGTCTGCCGGCAGGAAGATCACCAGGCGCTTGGCCCCGGAAGCGCGCAACGCGCCCACCGCCGCCTGCACGGCGGCATGGACACGCTTGCCCGAGCCGTCGCCGCAGCCGGCGAGCACGACGCGCGGCGCGGCGATGCCGGCGCTGCGATAGGCCTGCAACAGCTTGCCGGGCTTGGCCTCGACGTCGCGGGCCTTGAGCGCCTCGCCCGCCAGGCGCGACAGCGCGTCCTTGCCGGGTTTGAAGCTTTCACTGAGCAGCAGCACCAGCGCGTCGCATTTTTCGCCGGCCGCGCCTGCCAGGCTCAGGGTCTTGAGTTCGAAGTCCATAATTCGCTGTTTTTCTTTCGCTTATTGCCGATCGCGCCGATGTTATTCCATTCGTCCCTCCGCAAGGAACTCGCCCGCAGTTTCGGCGCGACCCTGGTGGTGCTGGTGACGATCGTCATGACCATGACGCTGATCCGAACACTGGGCCAGGCCACGCGTGGCGCCGTCAATCCGCAGGAGGTGATGATGGTGATGGGCTACGCGGTGCTGGGATACCTGCCCACCATCCTGACGCTGTGCCTGTTCATCGCGATCGTCGGCACGCTGTCGCGCATGTACCGCGACAGCGAGATGGTGATCTGGTTCTCGGCCGGACGCGGACTGGCCGCTTTCCTGGGCCCGCTGTTCCGGTTCGCCTGGCCGGTGTTGCTGGTGGTGGCGCTGCTGGCCCTGGTGGTCTGGCCCTGGTCGAACCAGCAGACACAGGAGCTCAAGGACCGCTACGGCAAGCGCGGCGATCTTGAGCGGGTCGCGCCGGGCCAGTTCCAGGAATCGGCCAGCGGCAACCGCGTGTTCTTCCTGGACAAGGACACCCCCGACAACAAATCGGGCAAGAACATCTTCATCTCCACGAACGAGCGCGGCAAGGAAACCGTGACGTCGGCGCGCAGCGGCCGCATCGTGAGCATCGGCGACGGCCAGTTCCTGGTGCTGGCCAACGGACAGCGGCTGGAGAGTTCGAGCGTCGGCCCGCAATTGAAGATCAGCGAATTCGAGGAGTACGGCACGCGGGTGGGCAGCAACGAGCTGGCCTCCAGCGACGAGGCCCCGGCGAAGGCCCGCTCGACTTTCGCGCTGGCCATGGAGCCGACGCCGCTGAACCTGGGTGAACTGGCCTGGCGAATCGGCCTGGCGTTGGCGGCGTTCAATTTCGTGGTGATCGCCGTCACGGTGTCCAGCGTCAATCCGCGCGCCGGGCGCAGCGGCAACCTCGTGTTCGCACTGTTCGCCTTCGTCGTTTACTACAACCTGCTCAATCTCGGGCAAAGCTGGATCGGCTCGGGACAGGCGCGCTTCGGCGGCTTCCTGCTGGCCCTGCACGGCGGCGTGATGCTGGCCGGCATGCTCTGGCTGGCCAAGCAGCACAACAACTGGACCGTGCGCCAGCTCTGGCGCCGCCGCAAGCCGGTGCCGGGGGATACTCCCGCATGAGGACGATCCGCCGGCTGATCTACCGGGAAGTGCTTGCCGCCGTTGTCTTCGTTGCAGTCGGCTTCCTGGCGCTGTTCTTCTTCTTCGATTTCGTCGACGACCTGCCCAACATCGGCCGGGCCGGCGCCGCCGCCTACCGGCTGACCCAGGCGCTGGCCTATGTGACGCTGCTGATTCCCAGCCACCTGTACGAGCTGCTGCCGATCGCGGTGCTGATCGGCACGATCTTCGTCATGGCCCGGCTCGCGCAAAGCTCGGAATACACCATCCTGCGCACCAGCGGCCTGGGGCCCTGGCGGGCGCTGCGCACGCTGCTGGCCCTGGGCTTGATGTTCACGCTGCTCACGTTCGCCGCAGGCGACTACCTCGCGCCGGTGGCGGACCGGACGGCGCAGTTGCTCAAGGCCCGGCTGGAAGGCAGTATCAGCATCGGGCAGACCGGGGCCTGGCTGAAGGAAAAGCAGCCGTATCACACCTACAACGTCAACGTGAATGCACTGACGCCGGAAGGCGACATGCGTGGCGTGCGAATTTTCGAGTCCGACTCGCGCGGCTTCCTGGTCTCGGTCACGCAGGCGCCGAAGGGCCGCTTCGCCGACGACGGCGCGTGGCTGCTCGAGAACGCGGAGCGCAGCGAATTCAGCACCAGCGGCGCGGATGTGGCCAAGGTCGACCGCGTCAAGCTGCCCAGCCTGCGCTGGCCGACCGAGATCACGCCGGAAATGGTGTCGGTGGCGCTGCTCAAGCCCGACAAGATGAGCACCATCGACCTGTTCCAGTACATCCGCCACCTTGAAGCCAACGGCCAGACGTCGCAGCGCTACGAGATCGAGTTCTGGCGCAAGGTGTTCTATCCCTTGAGCTGCATGGTGATGGTGGTGCTGGCCCTGCCGTTCGCCTACCTGCACTTTCGCGCCGGCGGCATCACGAGCTACGTGTTCGTCGGCGTGCTGATCGGCATCAGCTTCTTCCTGCTGAACAACGTGTTCGGCTACATCGGCAACCTGCAGAACTGGCAGCCCTGGCTCACCGCCGCCGCACCGGGGTTGATCTATACGATGTTCTCGCTCGGCGCGTTCGGCTGGCTGGTCTTGCGAAGATGACCGACAAAGCCATCATCCTGTTCGGGCATGGCTCGCGCGACCCGCAATGGCGTCAACCGATCGAGGCAGTCGCCGCGCGCATGGCGCGGGCCCACCCGAAGCTCGATGTGCGATGCGCTTATCTCGAATTCGACCAGCCCGACCTCCCCCAGGCCGCCACCGAACTGGTCGCAGCGGGCGCGCAACAAGTGAGCATCGTCCCGATGTTCCTGGGCACCGGGACCCATGCTCGCAAGGATTTGCCGGCGTTGCTACAGGCCCTGCGCGATGCCCACCCCCAAGTGCATTTCAGCCTGCAGCGGCCCGTCGGCGACGACCCGCGCGTGCTGGATTTGCTTGCCACGATCGCCCTCGAATAAGCCGCAACCCGCGAAGCGCCCATAGAGGCGCTGAGGCATAATGAATTTCTCTCTTAGAAGAAATTCGGTATGAATCTCCATCAATTCCGATTCGTCCAGGAAGCCGTGCGCCGCAACCTCAACCTCACCGAGGCGGCGAAGGCGCTGCACACCTCGCAGCCCGGCGTGTCCAAGGCGATCATCGAACTGGAAGAAGAACTCGGCGTCGAGATCTTCGCGCGCCACGGCAAGCGCCTGAAACGTGTCACCGAGCCCGGGCAGCACGTGCTCAAGAGCATCGAGCTGATCATGCGCGAGGTCGGCAACCTGAAGCGGATCGGCGAGCAGTTCAGCGCCGAGGACAGCGGCACCCTTTCGATCGCCACCACCCACACCCAGGCGCGCTATGTGCTGCCGGTGCCGGTGGCGAAACTGCGCGAGGCCTATCCCAAGGTCAACGTCAGCCTGCACCAGGGCTCGCCCGACCAGGTGGCGCGGATGGTGATCGACGAGGTCGCCGAGATCGGCATCGCGACCGAATCGCTATCGGACTACCAGGAACTGGTCACCCTGCCCTGCTACGAATGGCAGCACGTGCTGGTGCTGCCGCTCGCGCACCCGCTGGCAAAGAAGGAACGCATCAGCCTGGAAGACCTCGCGGCCGAGCCGATCATCACGTATCACCCCTCGTTCACCGGCCGCACCCGCATCGACACGGCGTTCGCCAACAAGAAGCTGACCCCGCGCATCGCGCTCGAGGCGATCGATTCGGACGTGATCAAGACCTACGTGCGCCTGGGGCTGGGCATCGGCATCGTGGCCGAGATGGCCGTGCGCGACGACGGCAGCAACAGCGACCTGGCGGTGCGGCCGCTGGGCAACCTGTTCGGCCAGAACCTGGCCCGCGTCGCCTTCAAGCGCAGCGCCTACCTGCGCAATTTCGTGTACAAATTTGCCGAGCTGCTCTCGGACCGGCTCGATCGCAACCTGATTGCCAAGGCCATGAGCGGCCAAATGAACGACTATGAACTCTGAAGTGAGCGAACGGACTCCGGTCCTGCAAACCAAGCTGCCCGCCGTCGGCACGACGATCTTCACCGTCATGTCGGCCCTGGCCACCGAAACCGGGGCGGTGAACCTGGGCCAGGGCTTCCCCGATTTCGATTGCGATCCGCGCCTGGTGCAGGCCGTGACCGACGCGATGACGCAGGGACTGAACCAGTATCCGCCGATGACCGGCGTGCCTGGCTTGCGCGCCGCCGTCGCCGGCAAGATCGAGGCGATGTACGGCCGCAGCTACGACCCGGCGTCGGAAATCACCATCACCGCCGGCGCGACGCAGGCCATCATCACGGCCATCCTGGCGGTCGTCCGGCCGGGCGACGAAGTGATCGTGCTGGAGCCGTGCTACGACAGCTATGTGCCCAACATCGAACTGGCCGGCGGCACCGTGGTGCGCGTGCCGCTGGTGCCGGGCACGTTCCGGCCGGACTTCGAGAAGATCGCCGCGGCGATCAACAGCAAGACACGCGCGATCCTCGTCAACAGCCCGCACAACCCCAGCGCCACCGTCTGGTCGCAGGCGGAGATGCTGAAGCTCCAGGACTTGCTGGACCCGACCGACGTGCTCCTGATCAGCGACGAGGTCTACGAGCACATGGTCTTCGACGGCGAGGACCACCAGAGCGCGGCGCGTTTTCCGGGCCTGGCCGCGCGCGCCTTCATCGTCTCGAGCTTCGGCAAGACCTACCATGTGACGGGGTGGAAGGTGGGCTACGTGGCCGCACCCGCATCGCTCACGGCCGAATTCCGCAAGGTCCACCAGTTCAACGTGTTCACCGTGAACACGCCGGTGCAGCACGGGCTGGCCGCGTACATGGCGGATCCGCAGCCGCACCTGCAATTGCCCGCGTTCTACCAGCGCAAGCGCGACCTGTTCCGCACCGGACTCGCGCGCACGAAGTTCAAGATCCTGCCCAGCCAGGGCAGCTACTTCCAGTGCGTCGACATCTCGGAGGTGAGCGACCTGGCCGAGGACGAGTTCTGCAAGTGGCTCACCACCGAGATCGGCGTGGCCGCGATCCCCTTGTCGGCGTTCTACGGCAACGGCTTCGACCAGCGTGTCGTGCGCTTCTGCTTCGCGAAGAAGGAAGAGACGCTCAATACGGCGTTGGACCGGCTCGCCAGGTTGTAGAGCGTTCGATCAGCACTGGATCGAGTTGCGGCAGAACTTCTCGAGTTCGCTCACCACCGTCTGGCCGGTCACGGGGTTCCGGGCCCTGGGACCGACTTCGAGGCTCAACTTCATCTCGTACTTCTTGAAGAAGTCGTCGAACAGCTCGCCGCCCAGCGTTGCATAGGCGGTCAGCGTGTCGGCCTTGGGATCGTGCGCCAGCAGCACGGCGCAGAGGGGTTGCGGCGCCGGGCCCGACAGCACTTCCGCGCCCCGGGCCGGGTCGTACTGGCTGTGCTCGGCGCAGCAATGGATCAACGCATCCTGCACGCCGCGCTGCGCGCGCGTCTTGCGAAAACTGATGAAGCTCACATCGCGTGTGGGGTACACCAATTGGTGCGCGCAAATGGCGGAATAGGCCACTACGCTGCGCCGCAGGCCGACCCCGCCGGGCCACGCATACGAGTCGCGGCTCTTGGTGCTGAGCGACTGCGGCGCGGCCGGCTTGCCCAGATCGAGCAGGAACACCGGCGTGGCCTCGAACGGATAGTGAAACACGTAGTTGGTCAGCGGCTTCAGGCTGGAAGCCGTGACCGGATCGCCTTGCGCGTTCACCAGCAGCGCGCGCGGATACGCACGGGGCCGGGCGTCGGCGGCGAAGGCCGGCAGCGCCGTGGCCGCCGTCATGCACGCGGCACCTGCCGTACAAGACTCGATGAAACTGCGTCGGTCCATGATTCAAAGTAGACCATGCGGCGCGGCACTGTCAAACCGGCTTTGTACCGAAGACCAAAGTAGCCATGCCCCGATAATGAACAGCACAATGATTGCATCGCATCCGACCGCGCCCCAGCCCTGGCTGCGCGAAGCATCCGGTGGGCTGATCACCGGCGCGGTGGCGGTGGTCTATGCGATGTCGTATGCCGCACTGCTGTTTCCCGGCGCGCTCAGGCCGCTGCTGGCATACGGCATCGGACTGTGCCTGGTCAACGCCGTGCTGGGCGCGTTCTGGCTGGCCTGGCGCAGCCAGTTGCCGTTCGCGATCGGCGGACCCGACGGCAACACCACATCCATCCTGGCGGCGATGGCGGCAACGCTGACGACGGCGAGCACAGCGGCCGGCAAGCCGGCGCTGGACCATGTGCTCTTGCTGCTGATGCTCACCACCCTGGTGTGCGCCATCCTGTTCCTGGCGCTGGGCCTGGGCCGCCTCGGTTCCGCCGTGCGCTACATCCCGTTTCCGGTGATCGGCGGCTTCCTGGCTTCGACCGGATGGCTGATCGCGATCGGCGCGCTGCGGGTCGCGGCCGATCTGCCAGCCGGCTTCGAAGTGTTCGACCAGCTTCACGCGTTCGTTCGTGACCCGCACCTGATCGCTACGATCGCATTGGGATCGCTGTACCTGCTGGTCTTCCGCAAGTGGCGACATCCCGCCGTCGTGCCCGCGGTGCTGGTCCTCAGTTCCGCGGCCGTGCTGGCGCTGCTCGCCTTCGCGGGCCTTCCTCCGGATACCGCGCGGCATGCCGGCTGGCTCTTCGACAGTTCCACGCCCGCACAGTGGATGGGGCCGTGGCAGCTCTTGCAAGGCGCGGGCAACTTCGACTGGCGCTGGATCGGTGGCCAATGGCTCGACATGCTGGCTGTGGCCGCCGTGGCCATCATCACGGTGCTGCTCGGCGCATCGGGCCTGGAAGTCATGTCGCGGCGCGACATCTCCCTGGACCAGGAGTTGCGCACGCACGGCTGGTTGAACCTGCTGGCGGCGGCGCTTGGCGGATACCTGAGCCTGATTTCCGTCAGCCGCAGCGCCGTGCTTCTCGAAAGCGGTGCGCGCACGCGCGCGGCCGGGATGCTGGCGGCCGCGGTGTGCGCCGTCGCCGCCGGCGGGGCGGCATTGCTCCTGGGCTGGGTACCCCGCGTCGTGCTGGGCGGGTTCCTGCTTTACCTGGGCCTGTCGATCCTGCGCGAGTGGGTCATCGAATCGCGCGCGCGCCTGGGCCTGGCCGACTGGTCGCTGATCGTGGTCATCCTCGTGACCACCGCCACCATCGGCTTCACGGTGGCGGTGTTGGCGGGCATCATCGCCAGCTGCCTGAACTTCGCCCTGAGCTACAGCCGCGTGGGCGTGGTGCAGCACGACCTGGACGGCACCGGCATCCGCAGCACGGTGCTGCGGCCGGCGCAGCAGCAGGACCTGCTGGCGCGGCACGCGCGCAACATCCGGGTGCTGGTGCTGCGCGGAGTGATCTTCTTCGGCACGGCCAGTTCGCTGCTGGAGCGGGTGCGCGGCTTCCTGGTCGACGCGCAGGCGACCGGGCGGCGCGTGCTGCTGCTGGATTTCACGCACGTGGCCAGCGCCGATTCATCCGCCGCGATGACGTTCGCCAAGATCTCCCAGCTCGCATTCGCGCACGGCGTGACGGTGCTGTTCTCGGGGTTGAATCCCGCCACTTGCACAGCGCTGGGCCGCGAAGAGCCCGCTTACGCCTCCCTCGACCAGGCGCTCGACGCGGCCGAAGAAGCAGTCCTCGCCTCGCTGGGGCAAGACCCGCGCGGCACCAGCCAGCCGCTCGACCCCTGGCTTGCGAGCGAGCTGGGTGAAGCGCACTGGCTCACGCTCGCGCCGCTGCTGCAACGCCGCGCGGTGGCCGCCGGCGAAGTGCTGCTGCGCCAGGGCGACGCGTCCGACACCACGCTCTACCTGATCGAGTCCGGGCGGCTGGCCGTCACCCTGCAAGGCCAGGGCAACGGGCAGCGCCTGGCCAGCCTGATGGCCGGCAACATCGTCGGCGAGATGGCGCTCTACACCAACACCAATCGCTCGGCCCACGTCACGGCGGAGGCCGACTCGGTGGTCTGGACGCTGCCGCGCGCCGCGCTGGAGACCTTGCATGCAACGGCGCCCGACACGGCGTTGCGCGTTCATGCCTTCATCATGCGCACGATGGCGGGCCGGGTCCAGCAAGCCAACGCCACGATCGCCGCCCTGCAGCGCGGCGCCTAGGCCCACAAGGCAGCAGGCGCTTGCCTGACCCGGATGAGGCACGGCCGCTGGCGCTGTGCTGGATCTCGCGGTGCAACGATGAGGTTTCCTACACAAGGGAGACCTTCCATGTCCATTTCGCTGATTGTCCTCATCCTCCTGATCCTCCTGCTGGTCGGCGCGCTGCCTTCCTGGGGCCACAGCCGCAATTGGGGCTATGGCCCTTCCGGCGGCCTGGGACTGGTCGTCCTGATCCTGGTCGTGCTGCTGTTGATGGGCAAGCTGTAAAGCTCGCACGGGCCGCTCGCGGCCTGTGCCACAATCCGCCGCGACAGCAGTACCGAGGGTTTTCATGCGGCGTATCTGGAGCCTGGCCGGCTGGGCCGGTGCATTGTTTTTGCTCGTTTCTTGTGGCGGTGGCGGCAGCGACGTCGGCAGTCCCGTCGCAGCATCAGCCGTCGCACCGCAGCGCGCGGCGGCTTACTCGCTAGACCCCGCAGCGCTCTTCAGGTGGGCGCCGACGCATTACGGCCAGTATTTCTCGGGCGGGTACAGGACCGATCCCGCCTACCAGCAATACCAACACCGCTGTTATCCCTTGACGGGCAACTGTCTCGGCGTCGCCGGCGACCAGGTGTACGTCAAGTTGGGGGCCGGCGATCCGTTCCCCGTAGGCTCGCTGGCGTCGTTCGATTGCGAGGTCTATCCATCTCACTGTCCGGTAACCACCGCGCCGGTTTCTGAGGCCGCCGCGCTGTCGGGCTTCTATGTAGGCGACTTGAACGGTTTGTCGCCCTACGCATTCGCGATATTTGCCGCGGACGGTTCGTTCATCGGCGTGAACCAGACCGACACGCGCTTCGACGTATTCACGGGCAATGCCGTGGCACAAGCCGGCACATGGTCCGCGACAAACGCGCGGTACGGCGCATACACATCGAACACGCTCTATGCGAACCTCGGCTCCGCGGACATGACCGGGGCATTCACCAATACCGCCAGCGCGTCGGCAACCGTTGCGGTGAGCGGCGTGACCCCGATAGGAACGCAGCTGGCGCTGATCTACCAGACGTTTTCAAGCACACCCTCCTCCCTGTGGATCGGCGGCGGCTTGTACAGCGTGCCCTCGCGCGGCCAAGCCATCCAGATCGATACGTCCACCGGCGCAGTCAGCGGGACCATCCAGACCAATTGCGCGATCACCGGCACGCTCAGCGTCCCGGCGCCCGCCCGCAACGTGTACAAACTGAGTGCTTCACTCTCCGGTACGAGCTGCCCGATGCAAGGCGCGGTGGATTTCCTGGGCTACTACGACAGCAGCACCACCACGCAGGCGCTCAATCTCTACGGCACGACGCCCGGCTCCCAACTGGCGTACATTTCGTTCGCGTTCATACGCCCACCGGCCTGATCAACTGTTGATCTGCGCCCAGAGCTTGTCCAGGCGCTTCACACTCACCGGCTGCGGCGTGCGCAACTCCTGCGCGAAGAGGCTGACGCGCAATTCCTCCAGCAGCCAGCGGAACTCCTGCATTCGTTCGTCAGCGGCTCCCTTGCGCTCGGCCACCAGCCGCCAGTAACGCTGTTCCTGCGGTTTGAGTTCGGCCAGCCGCGCGGCATCGCGCGCCGGATCGGAGCGCAATTTGTCCAGCCGCAGGAAGACAGCCTTGAGGTAACGCGGCAGATGCTGCAATTGGGTCCACGGCGTTGCCGCCAGGAAGCGCTTGGGCATCATGCGCTGCAATTGCTGCGCGGCGTCGGCGGTGGCATCGGGATGGCTCTTCGTGTCCTTGAGCTTGCGCGCGGCGGTCGCGTATTCCGCCAGCACCGTCGCCGCCAATCGGGCCACTTCATTGGCGATCAGCGTCAGGCGCCCGCGACCCTCGTCGATACGGCGCTTGAAATCCGCTTCGTTGTCCGGCAGGGGCGCTTGCATGAAGGCGCGGTCCAGCGCCACTTCGACGATCTGTTCCCGCAATTCCTCCTGCGTGCCCAGCGGCATGAAAGCCACGGCCATCTTCTGCAGATCCGGAATGTTCTTTTCCAGATATTTGAGCGCGTCCTTGAGCTGCAGCGCGAACAGGCGCCGCAAGCCCGCGCGGTGCTTCGCCGCGGCAACTTCCGGCTCGTCGAAGACTTCGATCGTCACGGCATCGCCCTGGTCGATCAGCGCGGGGAAGCCGATCAGGCTGGTCCCCGCCTTGCGGATTTCCATCAGCTCAGGGAGCTCGGCGAACGTCCAGGCGGTGTAACGCTGGTCAGAAGCGCCCCTCACCCCAGCCCTCTCCCCGATGGGGAGAGGGGGTATGGCTCCCTCTCCCGCTTGCGGGAGAGGGTTGGGGTGAGGGTCGGTCGTCGCTGCGACCTTCATCCCCGCCAGCGCCTGGAACGCTCCCCGTGCCTGCGCCCCCAGTTCCGCCTTCAACGCGCCCAGGTTGCGCCCGGTGCCCAATTGCCGGCCATGCTCGTCCACCACGCGAAAGTTCATGAACATGTGCGCGGGCAGCATGTCCAGTTTGAAATCGGCCCGCTTCACGTCCAGGCTGGTGGCATCGCGCACCAGCTTGAGCAACGCATCGGTCAGCGGCCCGACAGCCCATGCGTTGGGTTGCGACAATTGGCCCGCCAGCCGTGACGCCGACTCGGCCAACGGCACGAAGCGTGACCGGGGCTTTTGCGGCAGGCTCTTGAGCAGCGCCTGCACCTTGTCCTTGAGCATGCCGGGCACCAGCCACTCGGCGCGCTCCTCGCTGACCTGGTTCAGCACGAACAGCGGCACGCTCACCGTGAGGCCGTCGCGGACATCGCCGGGTTCATGCAGATAGGTGGCCGGGCAGTCCACGCCGCCCAGGCGGATCGTCTTCGGGAAGGCGTCGGTGGTGATGCCGGCCGCCTCGTGGCGCATCAACTCGTCGCGCGTGAGTTTCAGCAGCGCGGGATTGCCGCGCCCGGCTTCGCGGTACCAGCGCTCGAAGGTCGCGCCGCTGAAGACGTCGCGCGGCAGGAACTTGTCGTAGAAGGCGTAGATCAGCTCCTCGTCCACCAGCACGTCCTGGCGACGCGACTTGTGCTCCAGCTCCTCCACCTGCTTGACCAGCTTCTGGTTCGCCGCGAGAAAAGGCAATTTGGTTTCCCACTGGCCGGCCACCAGCCCTTCGCGGATGAAGATTTCCCTGGCTCCCTGCATGTCCACGCGCGCGAACGGCACGCGCCGGCCGCTGTAGATCACCAAGCCGTACAAGGTGGCGCGCTCCAGCGACATGACCTCGGCCGCCTTCTTTTCCCAATGCGGGTCGAGCAGGTGTTTCTTGAGAAGATGTCCCGCGACCTGCTCGATCCACAGCGGCTCGATGTTGGCGATGCCGCGCCCGAACAAGCGCGTGGTTTCCACCAATTCGGCAACGACGATCCAGCGGCCTGGCTTCTTCTTCAGGTGTGCGCCGGGATGCCGATAGAACTTGATGCCTCGCGCGCCCAGGTACACGTCCTCGTCTTCGGGCTTGACCCCGATGTTGCCCAGCAGGCCGGCAAGCATGGACTTGTGCAGTTCCTCGTAGCCGGCCGGCTGGGTGTTCAGCGGCCACTTGTGCTCGGCGATCACCGTGTGCAGCTGGCTGTGGATGTCGCGCCACTCGCGCACCCGCCGCACGTTGATGAAGTTCTGGCGCAGCAGCTGTTCGTACTGGCGGTTGGAGAGCTTGTGTTGTTTCTCCTGCCCGCCGCGCGCGTCGTGAATCCACTTCCACAACCGGAGGTAGCCCGAGAACTCGCTCTTCTCGTCGTCGAACTTCGCGTGCTGCTGGTCGGCCTGCGTCTGCATCTCCATCGGCCGGTCGCGCACATCCTGCACGGACAGCGCGGAGGCGATGACCAGCACCTCGTCGAGCGCGCCGCGCGCGCGCGCCTCCAGGATCATCCGCCCGACCCGCGGATCGAGCGGCAGCTTGGCCAGCTCGCCGCCCATCGCCGTGAGTTCGTTGGCGTCGTCCACGGCGCCCAGTTCGTTCAGCAGCTGGTAGCCGTCCGCGATGGCACGGCGGGCGGGCGCCTCGATGAACGGGAAATCCTCCACCGCTCCGAGGTGCAGCGCCTTCATGCGCAGGATGACGCCGGCCAGCGACGAGCGCAGGATTTCGGGGTCGGTGAAGCGCGGCCGGCCGGCGAAGTCCTTCTCGTCGTACAGGCGGATGCAGATGCCGTTGGCCACCCGGCCGCAACGGCCGGCGCGCTGGTTGGCGGCTGCCTGGCTGATCGGCTCGACCAGCAACTGCTCCACCTTGCTGCGGAAGCTGTACCGCTTGACACGCGCGGTGCCGGCGTCGATGACGTAGCGGATGCCGGGCACCGTGAGCGAGGTCTCGGCGACGTTGGTGGCCAGCACGATGCGCCGTCCGCTGTGGCTGTCGAAGATACGCTCCTGCTCGGCCTGCGACAACCGCGCGAACAGCGGCAGCACTTCGGCGTTGCGGGTCAACGGCTGGTGCGACAGGTGCTTGCGCAGATGGTCCGCGGCCTCGCGAATCTCCCGCTCGCCCGGCAGGAACACCAGGATGTCCCCACCCCCGCCGCCTTGCCACAGTTCGTCGACGCCGTCGGCGATGGCCTCGTTCAAGCCGTAGTCGCGCGACTCCTCGAACGGGCGCCAGCGCTGCTCCACCGGGTACATGCGCCCCGACACATAGATCACCGGGGCCGGCCCCTTGGCCGAGCCGAAGTGCCGCGCAAACCGGTCGGCGTCGATGGTGGCCGATGTCACGATGACCTTCAGGTCCGGCCGGCGCGGCAGGATTTCGCGCAGGTAGCCGAGCAGGAAATCGATGTTCAGGCTGCGTTCGTGCGCCTCGTCGATGATGATGGTGTCGTAGGCTTTGAGCAGCGGGTCGGTCTGCGTTTCCGCCAGCAGGATGCCGTCGGTCATCAACTTGACCGACGCATCGCGCGACAG
>JAQGMS010000180.1 GCA_028292245.1 Ramlibacter sp. | reverse complement strand
GGCAACCTTGTTGAAGTCGCCCTAGCGGGAGAACTCCTCCAATTCACGGCGCAGATTGACGATCTCTACCTTCACTAGCGATCTGCCTAGCGCCAGGGCCTTTTACGACAACCAGATTTCTTCCAGGTCCGCGATGTCCTTCTGCAGCTTGGCGATTTCGTCCTGGATCAGCGACAGGCGCTTCTTGGAGGCTTCGTCCTTCTCGCGCTTGACGGCCTCGCGCTCGATCTGCAACTGGATCAGGCGACGGTCGAGGCGGTCGATGGCCTCGGGCTTGGAATCGAGCTCGATCTTCACCTTGCTCGCCGCTTCGTCTATCAGGTCGATCGCCTTGTCGGGCAGGAAGCGGTCGGTGATGTAGCGATGGGAGAGTTCGGCCGCGGCCACGATGGCCGGGTCGGTGATTTCGACGCCATGGTGCACTTCGTACTTTTCCTGCAGGCCGCGCAGGATGGCGATGGTCGCTTCCACGGTGGGCTCGCCCACCAGGATCTTCTGGAAGCGGCGCTCCAGCGCCGCGTCCTTCTCGATGTACTTGCGGTATTCGTCCAGCGTGGTGGCGCCGACGCAATGCAGCTCGCCGCGCGCCAGCGCCGGCTTGAGCATGTTGCCGGCGTCCATCGCGCCTTCGGCCTTGCCGGCGCCCACCATGGTGTGGAGCTCGTCGATGAAGACGATGGTCTGGCCTTCGTCCTTGGCCAATTCGGACAGCACGTTCTTCAGCCGCTCCTCGAATTCACCGCGGTACTTGGCGCCGGCCAGCAGCGCCGCCATGTCCAGCGACAGCACGCGCTTGTTCTTCAGGCTCTCGGGCACTTCGCCGGCGATGATCCGCTGGGCCAAGCCTTCCACGATGGCGGTCTTGCCCACACCAGGTTCGCCGATCAGCACCGGGTTGTTCTTGGTACGCCGCTGCAGCACCTGGATCGCGCGGCGGATCTCGTCGTCGCGGCCGATCACCGGGTCCAGCTTGCCCTGGCGGGCCCGCTCGGTCAGGTCCATGCAGTATTTCTTCAGCGCTTCACGCTGACCTTCGGCCCCGGCGTTGTCCACGCTTTGCCCGCCGCGCACGGCGTCGATCGCGGCCTCCAGCGTCTTGCGTGTGAGGCCGTTCTCGCGGCCGATGCGGCCGATGTCCTGCTTGGTGTCGGCGACGGCGAGCAGGAACAGCTCGCCGGCGACGAACTGGTCGCCGCGCTTGATCGATTCCTTTTCGGCCGCCTGCAACAGGGACACAAGGTCACGCCCCACTTGCACCTGCTCCTGCCCCTCCACCTTGGGCCGCTTGTGCATCGCGGCTTCCGCGGCTGCCAGCAGGCCCGGCACGTTGACGCCGGCGCGTTGCAACAGCGCCCGCGGCCCGTCGTCCTGGCGCAGCATCGCTACCAGCAGGTGCTCAGGCTCGATATAGGCGTGGTCGTTGCCCAGGGCGAGGGTTTGGGCCTCTCCCAGGGCTTCCTGGAATTTGGTCGTGAGTTTGTCGAGTCGCATTGTGTATCTCCGTGTCCCCCAGCTTAGGCTTGTCCCCGCCCTTTTCAAGGTCACTGTAAGCTTCCGTACGCATGGTGCGGTTGACTAGAATCAAGCCCCATGAAGATCCACCAGCTGTCCGTGACCTATCTGGCCGAGCAGGACCGCATCCTGGTGCGCATCAATACGGCCGCCGCGGAAGAGATGCGCCTGTGGCTGACCCGTCGCCTGATGCTGGGCCTGTGGCCGCTGCTGTCCAAGCTGATGACCAAGCACCTGCTCAAGCTGGAGGCCGCCGGCACCTCGCTGGACACAGCCGACGAGGACCTCAAGAAGATGCTGGCGGACTTCCGCAAGGAGGAGTTCCTTCGGCACGCCGACTTCGACACGCCTTACCAGGAAAACCAGACCGCCCTGCCGTTGGGCGAGGAGCCCTTGCTGGTGACCGACGTCGACGCGTCGCCGCTGCCCAACGGCCGCTTGCGGCTGAGCTTCAACGAAAAACCGCCGAATGCGGACAAGCCCCGCAATTTCCAGATGGAGATGGAACCCAAGTTGATGCAGGGGATGATGCACCTGCTGGAGCAGGCCCTGGCCCGTTCCCAATGGCGCGAGTCTTTCGGCACGCCGGTGGCGGTCGAGGACGGCACCACCTCCGATGAGGCTGCATCGCCGCGCAAGCCGCGCTACCTCAACTAGGCTTTGGCGCCAGCGCGAAGCCCGCGATGCGCTTGTACTCGTCGGACATGCGGCGCAGTTCTTCCTGGCTGATCAGGTCGTCGATATGCCGGAACGGCTTGTCGCCGCTCAGCTCGTCCACCTTGATGTTGATGAAGTCCGGTGGCACCGTCCGGTTGGTCTCGACGATCCTGGCGGTAGTGGCCAGCCGCAGACCCTCATAGGCGGCCAGCGCCGCCCGCGCGTCCGCCGCGCTCGCGAGCTGCTCGGCCAGGGTGCGCGCATCGATGATGGCTTGGGCCGAGCCGTTGGAGCCGCGCGGGTACATCGGATGCGCCGCATCGCCCAGCAGCGTCACGCGGCCGAAGGTCCAGCGGGGCACCGGGTCCTTGTCCACCATCGGGTACTCGAAGATGTGCTCGGCGCCTTCGATCAGCGCGGGCACGTCCAGCCAGTCGAAGCGCCACTCCCGGAAGATCTCGATGAAATCGCGCGGGTTGCCGGTCTTGTTCCAGTCGTTCATCGGCGCGCCTTCGCGGCGGATCTCGGCCACCCAGTTCACCAATTGGCCGCCCTTGCCGTCGACGTCGTCGGCAATCGGGTAGATCACCATCTTGCCGGTTTCGATGGAGCCGATGCGCAGGTAACTCTTGCCGGTCAGGATGGGTGCGTGCACGGTGACGCCGCGCCAGGTGTTGATGCCGCCGAAGGCGAGCTCCTCCTGCGGATAGAACTGCCGGCGCACGGCGGAATTGACGCCGTCGCACGCCACCACCACGTCGGCGTGAACCGGCGCCAGCGGCACGCCGGCGCTGTCCTGGAACTGCACGGTCGCGCCGCTGTCGTCCTGCTCGACACGGATGCAGCGGTGATCGAGGTGCACGTGCCTGGCTCCCAGGCGATCGACCACGGCCTCGTACAGCACGCGATGCAATTTTCCGCGCCCGATGCCGACCTCGGGCCGGTCATAGCCGGCATGGCGTCCGCGCGGTTCGCGAAAGATGAACTGGCCGAAGCGGTTGAAGAAAACGCTCTCCAGGTTCTCGATGCCGGCGGCTTCCAGCTGCGCCTCCAGGCCGAGCGCGTCGAGTTCGCGCATGGCGTGCGGCAACAAGGTGATGCCGACACCGATCTCCTTGACCTCGGGTACGGTTTCATAGACATCGCAAGCCAGGCCCTTGCGATGCAGCGAGAGCGCCAGGCTCAAGCCGCCGATGCCGCCGCCGACGATCGCGATCTTCATTGCGCGGTGATGTTCTGGGCCTTGATCAGCCGCGCCCAGCGGTCGGCGTCCTGCTCGACCAGGCGGCGGAATTCTTCGGGGCTGCTGCTGGCCGGGTCCATGCCCTGGGTTTCGAACGCGGTGCGCACTTCGGGCGACGCCAGGATGTCCTTGAGCTCGCGGTTCAATTGCGCCACCAGTTGCGGCGACGTGCCCGGCGGCGCGAAGATGCCGTACCACATGTCGACGTTCACCTTGCCCGCGTTGGCCTCGGCCAGTGTCGGCACCTGCGGCAACAACGGATGGCGCTTTTCGCTGCCGATGCCCAGCGCGGCCAGCTTGCCGGCCTTGATCTGCGGCAGCGCCACGTGGATCGGCAGGAACATCACGTCGATCTGCCCGCCCAGGAGGTCGGTGACGGCCTGCGCCGTGCCGCGATAGGGAATGTGCGTGAGGAACACGCCCGCGGTCGTCTTGAACAGCTCCATCGACAAGTGGTGCGGCGTGCCGACGCCGGGGCTGGCGTAGTTGATCGCGCCGGGCCTGCGCTTGGCTGCCGCAATCAGTTCCGCCGCGGACTTGTAGCCCGATTGCGGGCTGGCCACCAGCAGCAATTGGCCCCAACTGGTGAGCGAGACGGGCACCAGGTCCTTCACCGGGTCGAACGGCAATTGCGGATAGAGGCTGCGGTTCATCACCAGCGTGTTGACGCTGACCAACAAGGTCGAACCGTTGGGCGCGGCGCGCACGACCGCCTCGGTCCCGATGTTGCCGGAAGCGCCGGCGCGGTTGTCCACCACGATGGTGCGCCCGAGCCGCTCGCCGAGCTTGGGGCCCACCGTACGGGCGATCAGGTCGATGCCGGTGCCGGGGGTGAAGGGAACAATCAGGCGCACCGGCCCAGTGGGAGGAGCGGCCGGCGCGGGCGACTGGGCGGCGGCGCCAAAGACCGCCAGCGCAGAAAACACCAGGGCGGCCATGCGCCGTGTTGAAACAGGCATGGCTTTTTCCGTGTCAAGTTTGTATGCTAACCATTATCGGCGCCCGGCCGCCGGGCACAATCCATGGAATCCCCTAAAACAGCCCATCGGTCCCGTGCCAGCCTCCGCCTCCCTCCCTGCCCCCCTGTCCCGCCTCTATGCGCGGCCCGGCTTCCTGCTGCGCCGGGCGCACCAGATTTCGGCCGCCGTGTTCGAGGATGAGTGCCGCGAGCTCGGCCTGACGCCCGCGCAATTCGGCGTACTCACGGTGCTCAAGTCTCATCCCGGGTTGGGGCAATCCAGCCTGGCGCGTGCGCTGGGCTTCGACAAGGTGACTGTGCTGCGTGTGCTGCGCGGCTTGGAGACGCGCGGCTTCGTCACGCGCGCGCCGGCACCTGACAACAAGCGCAATGTCTCGGTCGCGCTGACCGATGAAGGGCAAGCCATGCTGGCGCAGGCACAACGGCCCGCCGAGCGGGCCTACAAGCGCCTGCTCGCGCCGCTGGATAAATCGCAGCAGGCGCAACTGGTCGGGTTGTTGCAATTGCTGACCGGGGAACTCGAGGACGACGCGCGCGCCGCGTTCGTGCCGCCGGGCAAGAAGTAGCTCAGGTGTTCGGCTTTGCTATGCCCCAGCGCGCCAGAGCGGCGTCGTCGGTCATCCGGGCATCGACCCAGTGCGCGCCTTGCGGCGTCCGCTCTTTTTTCCAGAACGGCGCCTGCGTCTTCAGGTAATCCATCAGGAATTCGCAGGCCTTGAAGCTCTCGCCGCGATGAGCGGACGTCACAGCCACCATCACGATCTGGTCCGCCGGCTGCAGCAGCCCGACGCGGTGAATGACGCGTGCCGCGTGGATGTCGAAGCGGCGCTGCGCCTCGTCGATCATCGCTTCGATCGCGCTTTCGGTCATGCCCGGGTAATGCTCGAGTTCCATGCTCAAGACCGGCGGCCCGTTGTTGCCCTCGTAGCCGCCGCGGACGGTGCCCACGAAACTGCAAACAGCCCCGACGCGCTTGTCGCTGCCGCGCAGCGCGGCGATCTCGTCGGCAAGGTTGAAATCCTGGGTCTGGATGGAAACGCGGTCGGCCATGGCTAGCCTCCGGTCACCGGCGGGAAAAACGCCACTTCGCTGCCCTCGCTCAGCGCCGCCGATTCGTCGCTCATCACCTGGTTCAGGGCGACCCGAACGGCCTTGCCGCGCGCCAGTGCCTGTGCATAGGCGCCGCCGCGTGCAACCAACTCATCGCGCAGCGCGGCGAGGTCGGGCACGGACGTTTCGACGGCTTCGCTGCCCTGCCCCAGCGCCTCGCGGATCGACGCGAAGTACTTCACGGTCAGCCTCATGCGAGCAGCTCCGCCAGCGAAATGAATGACACCGAGTCGCCACGAGCGATGGCGCGGCCCGGCGGGTTGTCCACCAGCCCGTCGCTCCAGGCCGCGGAAGTCAGCACGCCGGAACTCTGGTTGGGGAACAGGTCCAGGCCGCCCTGCGCATTGCGGCGCACCCGCAGGAACTCGCGCCGCTTGTCCGCCCGTGGCCAGTCGAAGTGCGCGGGCATTTGCACTGCGGTGGGCGCGACGCGGGTTGCACCCTGGAGCTTGAGCAGGAAGGGCCGCACCAGCAGCAGGAAGGTGACGAAGCTGGAAACCGGGTTGCCCGGCAGCCCCATGAAGTGCGCCGCGCCAACCTTGCCATAGGCGAACGGCTTGCCGGGCTTGATCGCGATCTGCCAGAGGTCGAGAGTCCCCAGTTTCTCCACTGCCGGCTTGATGTGGTCTTCCTCGCCGACCGACACGCCACCGCTGGTGAGGATCAGGTCATGGCTGTGCGAGGCATGGCGCAGTGCCTTCTCGGTGGCGTCGCGCTGGTCGGGCACGATGCCGTAGTCGCTGACCTCGCATTCCAGGCGCCGCAACAGCGCGCTCAGGAAGAAGCGGTTGGAGTTGTAGATGGCGCCCGGCTTCATCTGTTGCGGCGGCACGGCTCCCGGCATCACCAGTTCGTCGCCGGTGGAAAACAGCGCCACGCGCGGGCGCCGCGCCACCACCAGCTGGTTCATGCCGATGCTGGCAGCCAGGCCCAGCGCCGCGGCAGCGAGCCGCTCGCCTTTGGCCAGCACGACGGCGCCGCGCATCACGTCCTCGCCGCTGCGGCGGATCCACTGGCCCGGCACCGGCACGCGCAGGATGCGCACGCCCTGCTCGCCGGCCGGCTCGGTGTCTTCCTGCATCACCACCGCGTCCGCCCCTTGGGGAATCGGCGCACCGGTGAAGATGCGGGCCGCGCTGCCCGGCACCAGCGCCCCGGGCGCGGTGCCGGCGGGGATGCGCTGGCTCACCGGCAGGGCGACACCCTCATCGGCGATCTCGCTGGCGCGAACCGCGTAGCCGTCCATCGAGCTGTTGTCCTGCGGCGGCACTTGCAGCGCGGAGACCAGGTCCTGCGCCAGCACCCGCGCGTCGGCGTCGAAGGTCGAAACGCTTTCGGTACCCTGCAGCGGCTGCGCATGGCCCAGCAACTCCGCCAGCGCGTCGTCGAGCGGGCGCAGGGCGGGCCGCAAAGCAGTCATGAATAGATCTCCGGGCGATAGTCGAAGCGGTCCTGATTGTCGATCAGCCATTGCACGACCGCCGCGGGGTCGGTCAAATCCAGCACCGGCCGCTGGGTCGGCTCGGGCAGTTGCGCCGGTGTGTCGGTGGCAATGGCGACGATGAAGTCGTCATCCGGGTAGAGCGCCGGCTTGTCGAGGGCGGCCCGCCAGACTTCGATCTTGACAAGATCGCTTTCCTTGAAGCCCTCGACCAGCACCCAGTCGACGCCTTCGTACAACTCGGCGATCAGGTGATGCGCCGTGAGAGCGCCCGGCTGCTCGAATTCGCGGATCAGCGCCAGCCGCTTGTTGGAGGCCACCACCACCTCGAAGGCACCGGCTTCGCGATGCCGGTGCGTGTCCTTGCCCGGATGGTCGATGTCGAACTTGTGGTGCGCGTGCTTGACCACCGAAACGCGCAAGCCCCTTGCCTTGAGCGCCGGGATCAGGCGCTCGACCAGAGTTGTCTTGCCCGACCCGGAGAAACCTGCGAAGCCAACGACTTTCATGAGCCGCAGTGCCGCGCGATGAACCCCTTGACCGCTTGCGCATCGGCCGGCAGCACAGTGACGCGCTTGGGCAACTGCTCGATGCCTTCGAATTTCGCCGGGCGATCGGGTTCGCGGCCCAATGCCTCGACGATGGCGGCCGCGAACTTGATCGGCAACGCGGTCTCCAGCACGATCATCGGCACGCCGGGCTGCAGGTGCCGGCGCGCCACTTTCAGGCCGTCGGCCGTGTGGGTGTCGATGACCGTCTTGAAACGCTCGTGGGTGTCGCGGATCGTGGCGATGCGGTCCGCATGCGTGCTCTTGCCGCTGATGAAGCCGTAGCGCTCGGCCGCCTGCTTGAACGCCGGGTCGGCGCTCAGGTCGAATTGGCCCTTGTTCGAGAGTTGCTCGCCGAACAGTGACTTGACCCTGGCGCCGTCGCGGCCGAGCAGGTCGAACACGAAGCGCTCGAAGTTGCTGGCCTTGCTGATGTCCATGGAAGGGCTGGACGTCTCGTGCGTGTCGGCGGCCGCGCGCACGCGGTACACGCCGGTGCGGAAGAACTCGTCGAGCACGTCGTTCTCGTTGGTGGCCAGCACCAGCCTGTCGATCGGCAGGCCCATCATGCGCGCCACATGGCCGGCGCAGATGTTGCCGAAGTTCCCCGACGGCACGGTGAAACTGACCTTCTCTTGCGTGGCCTGGACGCGACCGGAGGTCGCCTCGAGATAGCCGGCGAAGTAGTAGACGACCTGCGCCACCAGCCGCGCCCAGTTGATCGAGTTGACGGTGCCGATGCGGTACTGCCGCTTGAAATCCAGGTCGTTGGACACCGCCTTGACGATGTCCTGGCAATCGTCGAACACGCCTTCGATCGCGATGTTGTGGATGTTGGCGTCCTGCAGGCTGAACATCTGGGCCTGCTGGAACGGGCTCATGCGGCCATTCGGCGAAGTCATGAAGACGCGCACGCCCTTCTTGCCGCGCATCGCGTATTCGGCTGCGCTGCCGGTGTCCCCCGAGGTCGCGCCCAGGATATTCAGTTCGGCGCCGCGGCGGGCCAGTTCGTATTCGAACAAGTTGCCCAGCAATTGCATCGCCATGTCCTTGAAGGCCAGCGTCGGGCCGTTGGACAGGCCTTCGAGGTACAGGCCTTCTTCCAGCCTCTTCAGCGGCGCGATTTCCTTCGTGCCGAAAACTTCCGGCGTGTAGGTCTTGCGGCAGATCGCACGCAGGTCGCCGGCGGGAATGTCGTCGATGTAGAGCGACAGGATTTCGAATGCGAGATCGGCGTACGGCAACTCGCGCCACTTTGCAAGCGTGGCTTGATCGACTTGCGGATAGCGCTCGGGCAGATAAAGGCCGCCGTCGGGCGCCAGGCCCTCGAGCAGGATTTCGCAAAAATGCTTGCGGTCCCGGTGGCCCCGCGTCGACAGATACAGCATCAGGCCAGTTCTTCCTTGCGGATGCGGGTGATGGGCGCGAGCACCGTCGGCAGCTGCTGCATCTGGGCGATCACTTCGTTCATCGTGCCTTCGCGCACGCTGTGCGTCAGGATGATGAGGTCGGTCTGGGTCGCGCCTTCGCCGCCCACGTCCTGCGCCTGCCGCTGAAGCATCGCGTCGATGCTGATGCCGGCGGCTGCCAATTGGCCGGTGACCTTGGCCAGCACGCCGGCCTGGTCGGCCACGCGCAGGCGCAGGTAGTAACTGGTGACGACCTCGCTCATGGGCAGCACCGGCGCATCGCTCATCTGGTCCGGCTGGAAAGCCAGGTGAGGCACGCGGTTGGCGGCGTCGGCCGTGTGCAGCCGCGTGATGTCCACCAGGTCCGCGATCACTGCGCTGGCGGTGGGCTCGCTGCCCGCTCCCTTGCCGTAGTACAGGGTCGTGCCGACGGCGTCGCCTTGCACGACCACGGCGTTCATCGCGCCCTCGACGTTGGCGATCAGGCGCTTGGCCGGCACCAGCGCGGGGTGGACGCGCAACTCGATTCCCTTGGGCGTGCGCTTGGTGATGCCCAGCAGCTTGATGCGGTAGCCCAATTGCTCGGCGTAGCGGATGTCCTGCGCGCCCAGTTGGGTGATGCCCTCGACATAGGCCTTGTCGAATTGCACCGGGATGCCGAATGCGATGGCCGACATGATGGTGGCCTTGTGCGCGGCGTCGATGCCTTCGATATCGAAGGTCGGGTCGGCCTCGGCATAGCCCAGGCGCTGGGCCTCTTTGAGGGCCACGGCGAAATCCAGGCCCTTGTCGCGCATCTCCGACAGGATGAAGTTGGTGGTTCCGTTGATGATGCCGGCGATCCATTCGATGCTGTTGGCCGTCAGCCCCTCGCGCAGCGCCTTGATGATGGGAATGCCGCCGGCCACCGCCGCCTCGAACGCCACCATCACGCCCCGGCGATGGGCCGCGGCAAAAATCTCGGTGCCGTGCACCGCGAGCAACGCCTTGTTGGCCGTGACCACATGCTTGCCGGCATCGATCGCTTCCATCACCAATTGCTTGGCGATGCCATAGCCGCCGATCAGCTCGATCACGATGTCGATGTCCGGGTTGGCGATCACGGCCCGGGCGTCGTTCACGACCTTGACGACGCCGCCCACGACGGCTTGCGCTCGCGCGGTGTCGAGGTCGGCGACCATGGTGATCTCGATGCCCCGCCCGGCCCGGCGCTTGATCTCTTCCTGGTTGCGCTTCAGGACGTTGAAGACGCCGGTGCCGACGGTGCCGATGCCCAGCAGGCCTACTTGGATGGCTTTCATGTGGTGGTGCGTTTCCGGTAGCTCTCGAGGAATTTGGCGATGCGGTTGATGGCCTCGCGCAGGTCGTCTTCATGGGGCAGGAAGACGATGCGGAAATGGTCGGGCGTGGGCCAGTTGAAGCCGGTGCCTTGCACCAGCATCACGCGGGTTTCCTGCAGCAGTTCGAGGAAGAACTGGCGGTCGTCCGCGATCGGGTAGACCTTCGGGTCCAGCCGCGGGAACATGTAGAGCGCCGCCGTCGGCTTGACGCAGGTGACGCCCGGGATCGCCGTGATCAGCTCATAGGCCAGGTCGCGTTGCCGGCGCAGGCGCCCGCCTTCGCCGACCAGCTCGTTGATGCTCTGGTAGCCGCCCAACGCAGTCTGGATCGCCCACTGGCCCGGCACGTTGGCGCACAGGCGCATGTTCGAGAGCATGTTCAGGCCCTCGATGTAGTCGCTGGCCGACTTCTTGTCGCCCGAGACGACCAGCCAGCCGGCCCGGTAGCCGCACGAGCGGTAGCTCTTGGAGAGCGAGTTGAAGGTCAGCGTCAGCACGTCCTCGGACAGGCTGGCGATCGCGGTGTGCCTGGCGCCGTCGTACAGCACCTTGTCGTAGACCTCGTCCGCGAAGATCACCAGGTTGTGCTCGCGCGCGATGCTGACGATGCCCTTGAGCAGTTCGTCGGAATAGAGGGCACCGGTGGGGTTGTTGGGGTTGATCACCACGATGCCCTTGGTGGCGGGCGTGATCTTGCGGCGGATGTCGGCCAGGTCGGGCATCCAGCCGTTGGCTTCCTCGCACAGGTAATGTACGGGGGTACCGCCGGAGAGGCTGGTGGCCGCCGTCCACAGGGGGTAATCGGGCGCCGGCAGCAACAATTCGACACCATCGTCCAGCAGGGCGTTGGTCGACATGGCGATCA
>JAQGMS010000402.1 GCA_028292245.1 Ramlibacter sp. | reverse complement strand
CGGCATGCCCGGCAGTAACCTTGCCTTGCCGAGTTTTGCCATCTGCTCCGGCGGGATGGTGATCCGCACCGTAAAATAGGTCGGGCTGGTCTTGTCGTCACGCGAGATGTCCGCGCCGATCCGGCTGATCTCGCCATCGATCTCCGGCGTGGTGCGGGCGTTGAAATTGGTGAAGCGCAGCACCGCGCGTTGGCCGAGCTTGACCTGGTCGATGTCCTGGGGTGCGACGCGGGTCTCCACGATCAGGCTGTCGCTGTCGGGCACGATGGTCATGATGGTTTCGCCGGCCGCGATCACGCCGCCCTGGGTGTGAATCGCGAGGTCGTGGATCACGCCGGCCTGCGGCGCGCGGACCTCCAGCTTCTCGGTCTGGTCGCGCGCGGTCACCTGCTTTTCAAAAGTCTCGGCATATTTGGCGCGCACGTCGGCCAGTTCCTTGGCGACGGTGCTGCGAAAATCCTGATCGATCTGCAGGATCTTCAGTTCCGTCTCCGAAATCTTGCCCTTGGCCTGCGCGATCGACGCGGTCAGTTGGCCGCGCTCGCCGAGCAGGCGTGCGGCATCGCGCTGCAGGGCGCTGAGCCGCGACAGCGACACCAAGCGCTGTTCCCAAAGCTGCTCGACGCCGACCAGTTCCTTGGTCACCAGTTCGGACTCCTGCTTCTTGGCGGTGAGTTGATCCTGCATGCCGCCGATCTCCTCGGTGAGCTGCGAGACCTGTTCGTTGAGCTGGCGCTTCTGGCCTTCGGAGGCGTCGTGCCGCAACTGGAAGAACCGCCGCTCGCCGGAGACGATGGCCTGTGCCGCCGGATCCGACAGCGAGGTGAGAGCTTCGGGAAACACCACTTCCTGATCGCCGTCGCGTTCGGCCTGCAGGCGCGCGCGCCGGGCCTCGAGCTCCCACAGGCTTTTTGTCACCGCGGAGAGATTTGCCTGCGCAACGGTCTCGTCCATCCGGATCAGGAGGTCGTTCTTGTTGACGCGCGCGCCTTCCTCGACCAGCAGGGTCTTGGCGACGCCGCCGGAGGGGTGCTGCACCTTCTTGACGTTGGATTCCACCACCAGTGATCCCTGCGAGATGATCGCGCCCGACATGTCGGTGGCCGCGCCCATGATGCCGATGCTGGCCACCAGCAGGCCGGCGGCGATGGCAACCGCGATCATGTGGCGGCGGATCGATTGCGCTGACTTATTCATCTGCCGGCATCACTTGTTGTTTCAGGGAGCGCCGGGGCGCGGTGGCCGCCGCTGTGACAGGTTCAGCTTCAGGCTGGATCGCCGGCGCGGACTTGGACGCCCGCGAAGGCTCGATTGCTGCCGTGGACTTGGTTGCCGGCGCAGGCTTGGTTGCCGCGGCGGGCTTGGTTGCTGCCGCAGGCTTGGGAGTCAGCAATGGCAGCACCGACTGGGTGGTGCCAAAGGCCTGCATGCGGCCTTCGTTCAGTACCAGCATGTGGTCGACCGCGCCGAGCAGGGACGGACGATGTGCGATGACGACGACAATGCCGCCGCGGGCGCGGACGGCGTGGATGGCCTGGACCAGCGCGCGTTCACCTTCGCTGTCGAGATTGGAGTTGGGCTCGTCGAGCACCACCAGGAACGGGTTGCCGTACAGCGCGCGCGCCAGCGCGATACGCTGGCGTTGGCCGCCCGACAACATCATTCCGCCGTCGCCGACTTCGGTCTCGTAGCCTTTCGGCAGGCGCAGAATGAGTTCGTGAACGCCGGCCGCGGTGGCCGCGGCGATCAGCCGTTCGGCGTGCTGGGTCGATGCAAATCGCGAAATGTTTTGCGCGACGGTGCCACGAAACAGCGCGACGTCCTGCGGCAGGAATCCGATATGCGATCCGAGCGCGAGCGGATTCCACTGCGCCAGTGAGGCGCCGTCGATCCGGATCACACCGCGCGCCGGAGCGCGCACGCCGACCAGCGCCCGTCCCAGGGTCGACTTGCCCGACCCGGTCGGGCCGACGACGGCCAGCGCGTTGCCGGCTTGCAGCGTGAAACTGACATCGTGCAGAACGACCGCGTCTGAGCCCGCCGCGGTAAGGCTGAGCGAGGCGACGCGGAGATGACGTTTCGGCGCCGGCAATGGCGTGGATGGCGGATTGTGTGGTGTCGCCTCCAGGCTTTCACAGAGCCGCTGGACACTGGCGCGGCAGGCGATGAAGCCGCGCCAGTTGGCGATCGCAAGCTCGATCGGCGCCAGCGCGCGGATCGACAGGATGGTGGCGGCCAGCATGACGCCGGCGGTGGCCTGCTGGTTGATTACCAGCCAGGCGCCGAGCGCCAGCACGCCGGACTGCAGGATCATTCGCACGAAGCGGGAAGCGCTGCCGAAGCCGCCGGTCAGGTCGGAAGTCAGCCGCTGGGCATCGAGATAGGCCTGGCTGCGCTGCGACCACAGCTCGGCCATCCGCCGCTTCATGCCCAGCGCCTGTACGACATCGGCGTGATAGAAGGCAGTTTCCGCCATCAGCCGGCGCGACGATGCGAGTCCGACCAGCGACCGCGTCGGCTCGCGCGAAAACATTTCGGCGGCCAGCGTGATGGCGCCGAGCGCGGTGGCGCCGATCGTCACGACCAGCCCCATCAGCGGATGAAATAC
>JAQGMS010000116.1 GCA_028292245.1 Ramlibacter sp. | reverse complement strand
AAGGGCCGCAACGTGGTGCTCGAGCGCTCTTTCGGCGCCCCCACCGTGACCAAGGACGGCGTGTCCGTGGCCAAGGAAATCGAGCTGAAGGACAAGCTGCAGAACATGGGCGCGCAGATGGTCAAGGAAGTCGCTTCCAAGACCTCCGACATCGCCGGTGACGGCACGACGACGGCAACCGTCCTCGCGCAAGCCATCGTTCGCGAAGGCATGAAGTACGTGGCCGCGGGCATGAACCCGATGGACCTGAAGCGCGGCATCGACAAGGCCGTCACGGCCCTGGTCGCCGAACTCAAGAAAGCCTCCAAGGCCACCACCACCTCCAAGGAAATCGCGCAAGTCGGCTCGATCTCGGCCAACAGCGACGAAGCCATCGGCAAGATCATCGCGGACGCGATGGACAAGGTCGGCAAGGAAGGCGTGATCACCGTCGAAGACGGCAAGTCGCTGGACAGCGAACTCGAAGTCGTCGAAGGCATGCAGTTCGACCGCGGCTACCTGTCGCCCTACTTCATCAACAACCCGGAAAAGCAATCGGCGTTGCTGGACAACCCCTTCGTGCTGCTGTACGACAAGAAGATCAGCAACATCCGTGACCTGCTGCCGATCCTGGAGCAAGTCGCCAAGGCCGGCCGTCCGCTGCTGATCATCGCCGAAGAAGTCGAAGGCGAAGCGCTCGCGACCCTGGTGGTCAACACCATCCGTGGCATCCTGAAGGTCGTCGCCGTCAAGGCCCCGGGCTTCGGCGACCGCCGCAAGGCCATGCTGGAAGACATCGCCATCCTGACCGGCGGCAAGGTCATCGCCGAAGAAGTCGGCCTGACGCTCGAGAAGGTCACGCTGGCCGACCTGGGCCAGGCCAAGCGCATCGAAGTGGGCAAGGAAAACACCACCCTGATCGACGGCGCCGGCGCCGGTTCCGACATCGAAGCGCGCGTCAAGCAGATCCGCGTGCAGATCGAGGAAGCCACCAGCGACTACGACCGTGAAAAGCTGCAAGAGCGCGTGGCCAAGCTGGCCGGCGGTGTTGCGCTGATCAAGGTTGGCGCCGCCACCGAAGTGGAGATGAAAGAGAAGAAGGCCCGCGTGGAAGACGCGCTGCACGCAACCCGTGCCGCCGTCGAAGAAGGCATCGTGGCCGGCGGTGGCGTTGCCCTGCTGCGCGCCAAGCAGGCTGCCGGTGAAATCAAGGGCGACAATGCCGACCAGGAAGCCGGCATCAAGCTGGTGCTGCGCGCCATCGAATCGCCGCTGCGCGAAATCGTGTTCAACGCCGGTGGCGAAGCCTCGGTGGTCGTTGCCGCCGTGCTGAACGGCAAGGGCAACTTCGGCTTCAACGCCGCCAACGATACCTACGGCGACATGATCGAAATGGGCATCCTGGACCCGACCAAGGTCACGCGCACGGCCCTGCAGAACGCAGCCTCCGTGGCCTCGCTGATGCTCACGACCGAAGCCATGGTTGCGGAAGCGCCCAAGGACGAGGCCGGTGCCGGCGGTGGCATGGGCGGTGGCGGAATGGGCGGCATGGGTGGAATGGGCGGCATGGACATGTAAGTCCATTCACTGCAAGAACGCTACGCGTTCTTGCAGTGGTTAGCCAGACGAAAAAACCGGGCAAAGCCCGGTTTTTTCATTGAGCGGCGCGCTGCGTGTTACTCCGCGCGCCAAGTCAACGGGGGCCGCTTGCGCGGCCTTTCTTGTTTTTATTGCTGGCCGGGCGCGACTTCGGCGATCACAGGTACGGTGGCGGGTGGCGGGCCGTATTGGTTGGCGCCTGGCTCACCGGGCTGTGCCGCCCAGTAGATCAGGACGGCCCAGCCGATCACGGGAATGAGCCCGAGCAACTGCAGCCAGCCGCTCTTGCCGATATCGTGCAGGCGGCGCGAACCGGCGGCCAGCGAAGGCACCAGCATCGCGAGCGAGAACAGGCCACCCAACACCGGGATGATCATGTTCAGGATCATGCTCACCACCACCTGTGCCAGCACGAACCACCAGAACTCCGGGCGGGCGGCCCTGCCGTTGAAGTCCGCGTACTTGGTCAGGCAGGTTCGCACTGCTTTTTGTATGTCGTCCATTTGCTGTTACTCCTCGTGTCGGGCAAAGCACCCGTCCGCATGATATTCACAAGCGGCCTGCGGCGATAGTGCCCGGGCGGCGCGGCGCGGTCAGCCCCCGGCGCGCAGTTTGTGCAGCAAGCCCGCTGTCGACGGGTCCAGGCCGGACGTGTCGCCGCTTGCCAGGCGCGGTGCGATGTCCCGGGCCAGCACCTTGCCCAACTCCACGCCCCACTGGTCGAAGCTGTTGATGCCCCAGATCGAGCCGCTGACGAAAACGCGATGCTCGTGCAGCGCCAGCAGCGCGCCCAGGCTGGCGGGCGTCAGCGCCTCCAGCAGGAAGAACGTGCTGGGACGGTTGCCCGGGAAATTCCTGTGCCCGCCGGGGTCGGCCTTGCCTTGCATCAACGCCTGGGCCTGCGCGAGCGCGTTCGCAAGAAGCTGCTCGTGATGGCCGGGCAAGCCGTGCGAAGCCTGCTTCACCACGATGAATTCGACCGGCACCACCTCGGTTCCCTGGTGAAGCATCTGGAAGTACGCGTGCTGCCCATTGGTGCCGGGCTCGCCCCACAGGACGGGCGAAGTTGCCACCGTGAGCGCCACTCCGTGCTGGTCGACCCGCTTGCCGTTGCTTTCCATCTCCAGTTGCTGCAGGAATGCCGGCAGGCGGCGCAAGGCGCTGTGGTACGGCGCGATGCTGCGGCTGGCAAAGCCATGGAAATTCCGGTACCAGACATCGAGCAGGCCCAGCCGCACCGGCAGGTTCTGCGCCATCGGGGCCGAAGCAAAGTGGCGGTCCATCTCGTGGGCGCCGGCCAGAAAAGCGCGAAAGCCGTCGGCGCCGATCGCGATCGCGATCGGCAGGCCGATGGCCGACCACATGGAGTAGCGCCCGCCCACCCAATCCCAGAAACCGAAGGTGCTGGAGATGCCGAACTCGCCGGCGGCGGCCACGTTGGTCGTCAGCGCGGCAAAATGCCGTGCGATGTCCTGGCCGCCCTGCGCCTCGAACCAGGCCTTCGCGGAACGCGCGTTGGTCATGGTTTCGATCGTCGTGAACGTCTTGGAGGCGATCAGGAACAGCGTGCTTCGCGGCCGCAGGTGGGGCAGCACCGCGGCAAGCTCATGGCCATCGACGTTCGACACGAAGTGAAAACGCTTGCCGGGCAACGCGAATTCGGCCAGGGCCATCACGGCCATCTGCGGCCCGAGATCGGAGCCGCCGATGCCGATGTTCACCACGTCGGTGATCTCGCTGTCGCCGCGCACCTGGTGCGCGTACGCGAGCATCGCGTCCAGCGTGGTGTGCACATCGCGCGCATCCGGATCCGTGCTGGCGCCCTTGGGCGCGCGCAGCAGCCAATGCTTGACCGCGCGCTGCTCGGTGTTGTTGATCGGCTCGCCCGCGAACATCGCGTCCCGGTGCCGTTCCAGGCCGCACTCGCGGGCCAGCTCCAGCAACAGCGACCGGGCATGCGCGTCCACCAGGTTCTTCGACAGGTCGGCGAAAACATGTGGCGCCTGCTGGCTGAAAGCCTCGAAGCGGCCGGTCTCGGTGCGAAACGCCTGCCGCAGGTCCAGCGCGCGGCCCTGCCGGTCGAAGTGATCGCGCAACAGCGCCCACGCAGGCGTGTGGTCGCAATGCGGCCGCGACGTGCCGGCGCTCATGCCTGGGCCTTCATCATCTGTTCGAGCTTGACCGCGTCCGCGGCGAAGGCCCGGATACCTTCGGCCAGCTTTTCGGTGGCCATGGCGTCTTCGTTCAGCGCATAGCGGAATGCCGTCTCGTCATAGCCCGCCGCCGGCAAGTCCATCGCGGGCGACTGCGCGGGATCGAGCGCGCGTGAAACCGGCTCCTGGGAGGCGGCGAGCTGGGCCAGCAGCTCCGGACTGATCGTGAGCAGGTCGCAGCCGGCCAGCGCCAGGATCTGCCCGACGTTGCGAAAGCTCGCGCCCATCACTTCGGTGGCGATGCCGAAATGCTTGTAGTGGTGGTAGATCTCGCGCACCGAGCGCACGCCGGGGTCGTTGGGGCCGGCGTTCGCCGCTTCGTCCCACACGCTGCCGGCGGACTTCTTGTACCAGTCGTAGATGCGGCCGACGAACGGCGAGATCAGTTGGACCTTGGCATGGCCGCACGCCACAGCCTGGCAGAAAGAAAACAGCAGCGTGAGGTTGGTATGGATGCCTCGCTGTTCGAGTTTCTCGGCCGCCTGGATGCCTTCCCAGGTCGCGGCGACCTTGATCAGGATGCGGTCGATGTGGATGCCCTCGGCCTGGTACAGCTCGATGATGCGCTCGGCCCGCGTCAGCGAGCCCATCGTGTCGAAGCTCAGCCGCGCATCGACTTCGGTGGAGACGCGGCCGGGAATGATGGAGAGGATCTCGCAGCCGAAGCGCACCAGCAGCCGGTCCATGATTTCATCGAGCTGCCGGCCCTTGAACCGCGCGACCGTGTCCTTGAGCAGCGGCGCATATTCGGCCTTCTGCACCGCCTTCAGGATCAGCGAGGGATTGGTGGTGGCGTCCTGCGGCTGGAACTGCGCGAGCTGCTTGAAGTCGCCGGTGTCGGCCACGACGGTGGTGAACCGCTTGAGCGCATCGAGTTGATTCATGCGGCCATTATCCGGCGCCCGGCCAGGGCGTGGCGTTGTCGCGGTTACGAAACCTGCACCACCGAAACACCGTGGTCGGCCAGCCCCAGCCCGACGTCGCTGCCGACGTCGAGCACGCGGGCGAGATCGGGCGACACCACGAAGATCGGCCCCAGCTCGGTTTCGAAGGTGTATTCGTAGTTGCTGCCGAGGTACGCCAGCTTGGCCAGCCGTGCGCCCAGGCCGGTGCCGGGCGGCCCGATGTGCCAGGCCTCGGGCCGAACCGCGACCTTGACCAGGCCCTCGGCCATGCCGACGCGCGGCCTGATGCGCAGCGGCCCCAGCGCCACCGTGCCGGCCGCATCCGCCTTGGCCGGAAACAGCATGGCTTCACCCATGAAGCCGGCCACGAATTCGGTGGAAGGAAACTCGTACAAGTCTTGCGGCGTGCCCTGCTGGGCGATGGTGCCGTGGTCCATCACGATGATCTGGTCGCTGACCGCCAGGGCCTCGCTCTGGTCGTGGGTCACGTAGGCAACGGTGAGCTTCAGCCGCTGCTGCAGCGAGCGGATTTCCTCGCGCATCTCCCGGCGCAGGCGCGCGTCGAGGTTGGACAGCGGCTCGTCGAACAGAAGCACCGCGGGCTCGAGCACCAGCGCGCGGGCCAGCGCCACGCGCTGCTGCTGCCCGCCGGACAGTTCGCTGGGCAGGCGCTCGTCGAAACCGACCAGGCCGACGTTGCGCAGCGCATCGACCGCTCGGGCGCGCGCCTGGACCTTGGGAATGCCCGACATCTTCAGGCCGTACGTCACGTTCTCCACCACGTTCATGTGCGGGAACAGCGCATAGCTCTGGAACATCATGCTGACGTTACGGTCGGCGGGGCCGAGCGTGGTGACGTCCTTGCCGTCGACCAGAATGGTGCCCGCGCTCGGCGACTCGAGCCCCGCGATCATGCGCAGCGTCGTGGTCTTGCCGCAGCCCGAAGGGCCGAGGATGGTGGTGAGCGTGCCGCGCTGCACTTCGAAGCTGATGCCCCTGACCGCCAGCGGCGCGGCCGGGTCGGTGCTGTAGCGCTTGCTGACGTTGCGGAATTCGATGCCTGCGTTGCCGGATGGGTTCATGTCATTCCCTGCGTCGATGTGAGGGCCGGCGACTGCGCGGCCTTGCGGCGGCCGAGCTTGCGCTCGCCGACCAGGAACTGGATCAGCGCCGTGGCCGCGCTCATCAGCACGATCAGCACGGTGCAATACGCAAGCGCGACGCCGTAATCGCCATTGCCGACGCGCCCGATGATGTAAGTGGTGGCCAGCTCGTTCTCCGCGGTCACCAGGAAGATCACCGCCGACACGGTGGTGATTGCGCGCACGAAGCTGTAGACCAACGCGGCCACCAACGCGGGCTTGAGCAGCGGCAGCACCACATGGCGCAGCGTCTGCATGCTGGAGGCGCGCAGCATGATGGAGGCTTCGTCCAGCGACTTGTCCAGCTGCTTGAACGCGGCGGTGCCCGCGCGCACGCCGACCGGCAGGTTGCGGAACAGGAAGCACAGCACGATGATGAGGCCGGTGCCGGTGAGTTCGAACGGCGGCACGTTGAACGCCAGGATGTAGCTCACGCCGAGCACCGTGCCGGGAATGGCGAACGCCAGCAGGGCCGAGAACTCGAACAGGCCTTGCCCCTTGAATTCGGTGCGCGCCAGCAGGTAGGCGATCAACAGGCCCAGCGTCGCCGTCAGCGGCGCCGAGATGGCGGCGAGCTTGATGGTCGTGAAGAAGGAGTTCCAGGCCGTCCCCGCCCACACCAGGCCGAACTGCCCCCACTCCAGCGCGAACGCCGTGCGGAAGTGGTTCAGCGTCAAGGTGTAGTCGCGGCCCCAGGTCTGCACGAAGCCGCCGGCGAAGGCAAACAGGTAGACCAGCATCGTGAAGGCGATCCAGGGCAGCGCCACGGCGTTGACGATGCGGCGCACGCGCTGCGGCAGCGGCATCGCGACGCCGCCGTCGCCCTTGCCGCTGACGGTGGTGTAGCTCTGCTTGCCCAGCACGGCGCGCTGGATGGCGAACACCGCGAGCGCGAACAGCGTGAGAATCCAGGCCAGCGACGCGGCGCGGCCCTGGTCGTATTGCGCGCCGACGATGGCAAAGAAGATTTCGGTGGACAGCACCGAGAAATGGCCGCCGACCACGATCGGGTTGCCGAAGTCGGCCATGCTCTCGATGAAGCCGACCAGGAAGGCGTTGGCCAGCCCCGGCGCCAGCAGCGGCAAGGTCACGGTCATGAAAGTGCGCTGCGGGTTGGCGCGCAGGGTCTGCGCCGCTTCTTCCAGGCTGGGCGACACGCCCTGCACGACGCCGCGCATGATCATGAAGGCGATCGGCGTGAACGCGAAGGTCTGCGCGATCCAGACCCCGAACCAGCCGTAGAACCAGCGGGACGGCGCGATGCCGAACGCCGATTCCAGCAGCTGGTTGACGATGCCGGCGCGGCCGAACAGCAGGATCAGGCCCAAGCCCACCACGAACGGCGGTGTGATGATCGGCAGCATCGCCAGCACGTTCAGGGCGCGGCCATAGCGCTTGCCGGAACGCTCGGCCATCAAGGCCATCAGCGTCCCCAGCATCGTCGTCGCGGAGGCTGTGAGCAGGCCCAGGAACAAGGTGTTCCATGCCACTCCGCAGCGCACGCCGCCGGCCACGCAGCTGAGGCCGAAGTTGCGCTCGCTGGCGATTCGCTCCCAGAGCGCACCCAGCGCGAACTTGCCGTCTTCGCCGAGCAATGCGCTCGAAAGCGCCTTGAGGACCGGGAACAGGATGAACAGCGCCATCAGCGTTCCGCATCCGACCACCGCGGCGGCGATGAACAAGTCGCCCTTGAAATAGCCGCGCCGCGCGATGCCGAACGCGAGCAGCACGACCAGCGAGGCCAACGCGACGAAGCCGCCCCAGCCGACGCCGAACTGGTTCTTCGAGAGTTCACCGAACAGGCTCGCGAGCAGTTCGCTGCTCCAGCCTTTGGCGCCGATGAGAAATCCCGAAAGCGCCAGGCCACCGGCGCCCACCACGCCCGCGGCGATCAGGAGCGTGCCCTGCGTCTTGCCCGGCGGCCGGGTCGCGGCCACTGCGGCAATGGCAAGCCCGACCAAGCCCAGCCACAGCCAAATGCGTCCGTACGCCGCCGCTTGCACCAGCCCATTGGCAGTGTCTTCGCCGCCGAACACGCCGGGGATGGCCATCAGCCCATTGCTGTCCTGCAACGCGTACCAAGGCAACACCAGGTAGCCGGCGAAGCCCAGCGCCAGACACCACCAGATGGCAGTGTTGGCAGAGCACCGGCGCGGCGAAAAGAGGTTCGCGCCGCCCACGGGCGCAAGTTCGCCGTCGAGCGCGGAGGAAGTCATGCGGTTCCCGACCGGTCAGCGCGGCAGCGAATTGACTTCTTTTTCCCAGCGCGAAATCAGGCGGCGCCGTTCGGCGCCGGCGCCGTATTTCGCGTAGTCGTAGTTGATGAACTTGATCTTCTTGAAGTCGGGCACGTTCTTGTCCACCTTGGCCGACTTGTTCGACGGCACCTGGAACTGCTTGGCGGCCGCCGCCATCTCCTGGGCCGCCGGTGTCAGCGCCCATTCGTAGAACTTCCTGGCGGCCTCCAGGTTGCGCGAACCCTTGATGATGCTCATCGAGCCGATCTCGGCGCCGGTGCCGTCGGCGGGCGTGACGGTTTCCACCGGAAAGCCCTGCATCTTCTCGCCGGGACCGTCGTGCACGAAGCTGATCGACACCGCGGTTTCGCCGCGCGCGACGGCCTTGATCGGCCCGGTGCCGGAACGCGAATAGGCGCTGACGTTCTTGTGCAGCGCTTTCAGGTATTCGAAAGCCTTGTCTTCGCCCATCAGCTGCACCAGCGTCGCGATCATGGTGTAAGCCGTGCCGCTGGAGGCAGGGTTGGCGACCTGCACATCGCCTTTGTATTCCGGCTTGGTCAGGTCGGCCCAGGTCTTGGGCACGGCGAGCTTTTTCTTGGCCAGCAGTTCGGGGTTGTAGCCAAAGCCAAGCGGGCCTGAATAGATGCCCACGGTCTTGTAGCCCGACTGCTTGGCCTGCTGCTGCGCCCATTCTTGCAGTTGCGGCAGCGACGGCGACTTGTATTCGAGCGTGAGGCCTTGTTCGGCCGCTTGCAGGTGCGGGTCGCCCGTGCCGCCGAACCAGATGTCGGTCTTGGGGTTTTCCTTTTCGGCAATGATCTGCGCCAGCGCCTCGCCCGAGCCCTTCATCGACACATTGACCTTGACGCCGGTGGTGCGCGCGTAGACGGTCGAAATCATGTTGCACCACTCGGCCTGGACCGAGCAGATGATGTTGACCTGGCCCTGCGCTGCCGCGCCGAGCGACAGGCCGGCCAGCGCCGCCGCTGCGAGATGCTTCTTCATGGGGACCCTCTGTCGTAACTGGATTACGGCTCGAGCATAGCGGCGTCTTTCACCTGTCCAGCTTGGGGAAAACACCAGTCGATGGCGACCCCGCGGCGCAAACGCGGGTGAGTTTGCGAGACCGCCTGAAACTAAGTTACAGTACCGGTTCGAACCCACAGAACTCCGACCATGAGCTTCGACCTTGTCCTGTTCGGCGGCACCGGCGACCTCGCCTGGCGCAAGCTGATGCCCGCGTTGTTCCAGGCTTTTCGCCACGGCACCTTGCCTGAAGGCGGCCGCATCATCGGTGTCGCGCGCGACGACCTGAGCGACGCGCAATACCGCGCGCTGATCCGCTCGCGCTTCGACCAGGTGGAACTGGCCAAGCGGCCGACGCCCGAGGAGTTCGACCGCTTTGCCGCGTTGCTGCATTTCCTGCGCGTCGACCTGTCCAAGCCGCACGACTACCAGCGCCTGGCCGCCAATCTGCGCGAGCGCAATGCAGATACGGTGGTGATGTACCTGGCGACGGCGCCTTCGCTTTTCACCGCCGCCTGCGAGCAACTGGCCGCAGCCGGGCTGAATACGCCGCAGACCCGCATCGTGCTGGAAAAGCCGCTGGGCCACGACCTGGAATCGAACCGCGCCATCAACGAAACCGTGCGCCGCGCCTTCAGCGAAAAGCAGATCTTCCGCATCGACCATTACCTGGGCAAGCCCTCGGTGCAGAACCTGTTCGCGCTGCGCTTCGGCAACTCGCTGTTCGAGC
>JAQGMS010000115.1 GCA_028292245.1 Ramlibacter sp. | reverse complement strand
CATGAGCCGCACCGCGATCCAGGCCGCGTCGACCTTCTACCAGGCCAGCCCGGCCCTGCGCCTCTCGCGCTGGACGCTGGCCGCCGCACAGCGCGTGTGGCCATCGCTGGCCGTGCGCGTTGCATTCCGCCTGTTCGGCACGCCGCTGCCGCCGCGCTGGCTGCAGCGTCGCAAGCCCTGGGACGCCGGGTGGCGCGTCGAGCGCTGGCCGTTCGAGGATGCCAGCCTCACCGTCTACGCGCAGCCGGCCGCGCCGCACGGGCCGGTGGTGCTGCTGCTGCACGGCTGGGGCGGCCACGCCGGCCAGATGCTGGCGCTGGCGCAGGCACTCGCCGGCCAGGGCCTGCGGCCGGTGCTGGTCGAGATGCCGGCGCACGGCCGCAGCGGTGGCTCGGTGAGCAACCTGCCGCAGTTCGCGCGCGCCATCGACTACGTGGCGGCGCGGCTGCAGCAGGAGGGGCACACGCTGCGCGCCATCGTCGCGCACTCGCTGGGGGCCAATGCAGCGGCCTATGCCGCCAGCCGCGGGCTGTCCGTGGAGCGGCTCGTGCTGCTCGCGCCGCCGGCTTCGCCGCGCGAATACACGCGCCTTTTCGCCCACGCGTTCGGCCTGTCGGAGACCACCCGCGCGGCGATGCAAAAACGCATCGAGGCACGCGAGGGCGTGCTGATGCCGCAGTTCGAGCCCGCGGCGGTGGGCCCGCGCATCCGGGTGCCGACGCTGGTGGTGCACGACCGCGAGGACAGCATCAACAGCTTCGCGGACGGCGTCGCGTACGCCCACGCGATCCGCGGCGCCCAGCTCGTGGCCACGCAGGGCCTGGGCCATCGCAAGATGCTCAGGGACGCCGAAGTGGTCGGCAAGGTCGCCATCTTCGCGGCTTGACTCGCGCGGGAGCCGCGCTTGCGCGGCACGGGCATTGCCCCTAGCATCGCTGCACTTTCACAAGAGGAGCGAGAGATGGGAATGTTCGACTGGACCGAGAAGCCTGCCGCGGTGCTGCAACAAGGAGGCGTGATCGCGCCCGACGAGCGCCTGCCCTGGCCGCAGACCGCGGCGATGGGCGTGCAGCACGTGATCGCGATGTTCGGAGCCACGGTGCTTGCGCCGATCCTGATGGGGTTCGATCCCAACCTCGCCATTCTGATGAGCGGTATCGGCACGCTGGTGTTCTTTCTCATCACCGGCGGCAAGGTGCCCAGCTACCTGGGCTCGAGCTTCGCCTTCATCGGCGTGGTGATCGCCGCCACCGCTTACGCGGGCAAGGGCCCCAACGGCAACATCGGCGTGGCGCTGGGCGGCATCATCGCCTGCGGCGTGGTCTACGCGATCATCGGCGCGATCGTGCAGGCCGTCGGCACCGGCTGGATCGAAAAGCTGATGCCCCCGATCGTCACCGGCGCCGTGGTGGCCGTGATCGGCCTGAACCTGGCGAGCATCCCGATCAAGAACATGGCGGCGAGCAACTTCGATTCGTGGATGCAGGCTGTGACGTTCGTGTCCGTCGGCGTCGTTGCCGTGTTCACCCGCGGCATGGTGCAGCGCCTCCTGATCCTGGTCGGCCTGATCATCGCCAGCATCATCTACGCGGTGCTCGCCAACGGCCTGGGCCTGGGCAAGGCGCTCGACGTGTCGGGCATCGCCAACGCGGCCTGGGTTGGCGCGCCGGCATTCGCGGCGCCGGTGTTCGACAGCAGCGCGATGCTGCTGATCGCGCCGGTGGCGATCATCCTGGTGGCCGAGAACCTGGGCCACCTGAAGGCCGTCACCGCGATGACCGGCCGCAACCTGGACGCCTACATCGGCCGCGCCTTCATCGGCGACGGCGTGGCCACCGTCATCAGCGGCGTTTCCGGCAGCACCGGCGTCACCACCTATGCCGAGAACATCGGCGTCATGGCGGCCACCAAGATCTATTCGACGGCGGTGTTCGTGGTGGCCGCGGTCATCGCCATCGTGCTGGGCTTCTCGCCGAAGTTCGGCGCGGTGATCCAGGCGATTCCGCTGCCGGTGATGGGCGGCGTCTCGATCGTGGTGTTCGGGCTGATCGCCGCGGCCGGCGCGAAGATCTGGGTCGACAACCGCGTTGATTTTTCGCAGAACCGTAACCTGATCGTCGCCGCCATCACGCTGATCCTGGGCACCGGCGACTTCACGCTCCGGTTCGGCGGCTTCGCTCTGGGCGGCATCGGCACCGCGACCTTCGGCGCGATCCTGCTGTATGCGCTGCTGAACCGCGAGCCGGCGAAAACGCAGCAGCCCGCCTAGAATTGGCGGATGCGCATCTGGAAACAACCGGTCTCGATCGAGCTGCTGACCGCCGCCCACAAGGACACAGCCGTCGAACGGCTGGGCATCGAATTCCTGGAGGTGGGTGACGACTTCATCCGCGCGCGAGTCCCGGTGGACACCCGGACCCGGCAGCCCTACGGACTGCTGCACGGCGGCGTCTCGGTGGTCCTGGCGGAAACGCTGGGCTCCTGCGGCGCGGCCTACGCCTCGCCTGAAGGCCACCGCACCGTGGGCCTGGACATCAACGCCAACCACCTGCGCGGCGCCACGCAAGGCTGGGTCACCGGCATCACGCGGGCGGTGCACATCGGCCGCAGCACCCACGTCTGGCATATCGACATGACCAACGACGCCGGCGAGCTGACCTGCGTCTCGCGCATCACCATGGCGGTGCTGCAGCCCAGGTGACTAGCTAGCGGCTTCGTCGGACGCCCGCTTCATCCGTTCGCTTTTCCAGTAGACATCGTCGCCGCCGTTCATCCGGTTGAGCACGCGCGCCAGCACGAACAGCAGGTCGCTCAGGCGATTGAGGTAGTGGCGCGGCGTTTCGCGCAGGGTCTCGGCTTCGCCCAGGGCCACCACCGCGCGCTCGGCGCGGCGCGCCACGGTGCGGCAGACGTGAGCCAGCGACGCCGCGCGGGTGCCGGCCGGCAGGATGAACTCCTCCAACTTCGGCAGTTGCCCGTTGTAGTGCGCCAGCGCCTGGTCCAGCGCCAGCACCGCTTCCGGTTTGAGCAGCTCGAACCCCGGGATCGACAACTCGCCACCGAGGTTGAACAACTGGTGCTGCACTTCCACCAGCAGATCGGCCACACCGTCGGCGAGCGGTTCGCACAGCAGCACGCCGATGTGCGAATTGAGTTCGTCGACGTCGCCCATCGCGTGGACGCGCAGGCTGTCCTTGGAGACCCGGGTGTTGTCGCCCAGGCCGGTGGTGCCGTTGTCGCCGGTGCGGGTCGCGATCTGTGTCAGGCGCTTGCCCATGCTCAACCCCTTCTTGAAGTCCTTGCATGGATTGTGCGTTACGCCGGCACACCGGATGTTTCGGTGGCAACTCCCGGCAAAAGTGCTGGCCGCAACCGCCGGTATCGGCTGCAATGCACGTTCCTGCCACTTCCGGAGAAATATGCCGATGACTGTGAAACGACGACGCCTCATCAATTTCGAATCCTGCAGCGTGGCCTTGTTTGCCTCCGTAGCCTTGGGCGGCGCAACGGCACCCGCGCGGGCCCAGGCGGCAGCGCCTGCCGCACGCTCCGCGCCTGCCGAGATGCCCCGGCTCGGTTCAGCGATACACATGTTGCGGCGCGCGCCACCGGCCGCCCCGGCGCCGGATGGCTCGATCTCCAGTCCCGGCTTCGACGAAGCCCTCAAATAGCGCGTCCTGGTCCTACAGCGGTTGGCGCGTTTGCCGCCTGCGCGCCTGCAGTGTTTTCACTCCAAGATGGCAGCAAGGGGCGCTGTTGCCTGCGCCTCATCCGTCAGGAGCGATGCAATGAACACCCTTTCCCTCTTTCGCGCCGCGCTGCGGCTGGGCTTGCCGATCACGCTGGTCCTGGCGGCCTCCCTGGGACAAGCGCAGACCCGCAGATCGGTGGCCCCTGCGGCTCAGCCGGCCGGCCCTTCGATGGCAGCCCGCACAGCCGCACCCGCCGCGACCACCAGCCTGCCTGCGCCGGTCGGCACTCCCGCCGGGACTTCGCAGTTCCCGGCCGGGCTGCCTTCCCCCGTCGCCAACCCGGCGGGATTGTCGGCGGGAACCGCCCCGGCCGGTGACACCGTCGTCGTACCCGCCCCGACCGTCATGGGTGCGGCGGGCCCCGGTGTCAGCGTGCCGCGCCCGTCGGCCGGGACCGGAGCCGGGCCCTACACGCCGCTGCAGGTCGCTCAATCGTTCTTTGGCGCCGACTCGAACCACGATGGCGAACTCACCCGGGCCGAGGCGTCGCGCCTGTCGATCGCCCCGTATGGCTTCGAGGAAATGGACAGCAACCACGACGGCATCGTCAGCCGGTCCGAGTACGAAGACAGCCTGCGCTAGCCCGGAAAGGTCGCGATGAAATTTCTCCCGCTCCGGCTGGCGCTCCCCGCAGTCTTGCTGGGCGCGGCGCTTTCAGGCGGACCCGTGATCGCGCAGCCGGCCGTTGCCGCCACGCAGCCGGTGTTGCCGGTGGCGCCGGTGGCCCCGGCGGTCCAGCCGCTTCCCGCCAGCCGCTGGACGGCCGCGCAAGTCCGGCAGGCCTTCGAGTTGGCCGACAGCGACAGCAACGGCGAACTCACCCGGGCCGAAGCCCAGAGGCTGCCGATCATGCCGCGCAGCTTCGAGGACACCGACCAGAACAAGGACGGCGTCATCACCCGCAATGAATATGAGGCCGCGTTCACGCGGTAGTCAAAAAGGTTCACGGCGGCCATCGAGTTCAAGGCTTAAACTGGGCGCTGCCTGCCGGAGACAAGCATGAACGCGCCCACCGCCCTGACCCATCTCGTCCCAGAAATCCATTTGCGCCAGATTCCGCAAGCGCTGATCGACGCGCTGAAGGAACGCTTCGGGCCGCAGTGCTCGACGGCGATGGCCATACGCGAGCAGCACGGCCGCGATGAATCCTCATTCCAGGCGCCGCCGCCGGCGGCCGTGGTGTTTGCCGAAAGCACGAAGGACGTGGCCGACGCGGTGAAGCTGGCGAGCCGGTTCGAGGTGCCGGTGATCCCGTTCGGCGTCGGTACCTCGCTCGAAGGGCATCTGCTGGCGGTACAAGGCGGCATCAGCATCGACGTCGGCCGCATGAACAAGGTGCTGTCGATCAACGCCGAGGACCTCACGGTGACGGTGCAGCCCGGCGTCACGCGCAAACAGCTGAACGAGGAAGTCAAGAGCACCGGCCTGTTCTTCCCGATCGACCCCGGCGCCGACGCCACGCTCGGCGGCATGAGCGCGACCCGGGCCAGCGGCACCAACGCCGTTCGCTACGGCACGATGCGCGAGAACGTATTGAGCCTCGAAGTAGTCACTGCCGCCGGCGAAGTGATCCGCACCGGAACGCGAGCCAAGAAATCCAGCGCCGGCTACGACCTGACGCGCCTGATGGTCGGCAGCGAAGGCACGCTCGGCGTGATCACCGAAGTGACGGTGCGCCTGTACCCGCTGCCCGAAGCGATCTCGGCGGCGATCTGCTCGTTCCCGAGCATCGAGGCCGCGGTGCGCACCACCATCCAGATCATCCAACTGGGCGTGCCGATCGCGCGAGTGGAACTGATCGACCACAACACGGTGCGCATGGTGAACGCGCATAGCAAACTCGGCCTGCGCGAAGAGCCGATGCTGCTGATGGAATTCCACGGTTCGCCGTCGGGCGTGAAGGAACAGGCCGAGCTGGTGCAGGAAATCGCTTCCGAGCATGGCGGCAACGCGTTCGAGTGGGCCACCACACCGGAAGAGCGCACCCGGCTGTGGACGGCGCGGCACAACGCCTATTTCGCCGCGATCCAGTCCAAGCCCGGCTGCCGCGCTATTTCCACCGACACCTGCGTGCCGATCTCACGGCTGGCCGATTGCCTGCTGGACTCGGTGAAGGAAGCCGACGCGAGCGGCCTGCCGTACTTCCTCGTCGGCCACGTGGGCGACGGCAACTTCCATTTCGGGTACCTGCTCGATCCGGACAAGCCGGAAGAACGCGAGATCGCCGAGAAGCTCAATCACCAGTTGGTGGCGCGCGCGCTCGAACTCGAGGGCACCTGCACCGGCGAGCATGGGGTGGGCCTGCACAAGATGGAATTCCTGGTGACCGAAACCGGCGCCGGCGCGGTGGACATGATGAGGACCATCAAGCGGGCGCTGGACCCGAAGAACATCATGAACCCGGGGAAGATCTTTTCGATTTGAGGCCGGCCATCCGGGCGCACAGGTTGAAGGCCTGCTGCAGCCCCTCGATCTTGGCCACGCCCCGGCCGGCGATGTCGAAGGCACTGCCGCTGGCGCAGGTCGCCACCGGAACCGGCAGGCCGCCGTGCAACGTGACGCCCTGCTCGAACCCCATGAGCTTCATCGCGATCTGTCCCTGGTCGTGGTACATCGAGACCACCGCATCGACGTCGCCGCGGCGCGCGCCGATGAACACCGTGTCGGGCGAGAACGGGCCGCGCGCGTCGATGCCCTGCGCCTGCAGTTGCTGCACCGCCGGCGCGATCACCTCGATCTCCTCCAGGCCGATTGATCCGCCGTCGCCCGCATGGGGGTTCAAGCCCGACACCGCGATCCGTGGCCGGGCGATGCCGGCGGCACGCAATGCCGCGTTGATGATCTTCACCGCGTCGCAGACCGCGGGCTGCGTGATCAGGGCGGCCACGTCCTTGAGCGGCACATGCGAGGTGACGCGTGAAGTCCAGAGCGCGCCGGTGATGTTGAATTCGCAGACGAAGCCAGGGACCTCCAGCCGCTCCTGCAGGTAACGCAACTCGTCTTCATGCGTGAGGCCGCCCAGCCGCAGCGAATGCTTGTTGAGCGGCGCGAACACGATGCCGTCGGCCAGGCCGCGGCGCACCGCTTCGACAGCCAGCGCAAGCGCCTGCATCGAGGCGGTGCCCGAGTCGGCATTGCATTCGCCGAGCACGGGCTCCTTGCCCTGGAGCCAGTTGCGCGCCAGCAGCGTGGGCCGGCCGGGCTCGAAACGCAACTCCTCGAGCGAGGCCACCGAAAGCGGGTCGAGCCCGACGTCGGCGATCCGTTCGCCCGACTCGAGCACCGCCGGATCGGCAATCAGCAGCACATCGGCCGCTTCGACGTTGACGGGCCGGCTGAGCAGCTTGACGGCCATCTCCGGGCCGATGCCGCTCGGGTCGCCGAGCAGCACCGCGATGCGCGGGCGTTGTGACATGGGATTCCTTGGGTTCGTGGTCATTCGGCCTTGATGTGCGCATCGCGCACCAGCTTGCCGTAGCGCTCGAACTCGCTGCGATTCATTTCGGCGAACTGGTCGACGCCCAGGATGCTGATTTCGCCGCCCAGGCCCGCGACGCGGGCCTGCACGTCGGGCATCTTCAACACGCGCGCCAGCTCGGCGCTCAGGCGCTCCACTGCGGCTTTCGGCGTCCCGGCGGTCACGTAGAGCCCGTACCAGGTCTGCACGTCGGCGCCCTTGACGCCCTGCTCGGCCAGGGTCGGCACGTCGGGCAGCTCGGACGAACGCTTCTCGGAGGTGACGGCGAGCGGGCGGAATTTGCCGGCCTTGATCTGCGACATCGCCGACGACGTGCTGTCGAACATCATGTTGACCTCGCCCGCGATGATGTCGATATGGGCCTGGCTGCTGCCCTTGTAGGGGACGTGGATCGACTTCATCCCGGTGCTCAGGTTGAAGGCCTCGCCGGCCACGTGCTGCGTGCTGCCGACGCCGGAGGATGCGTACTTGAAGGAGCCGGGCTTGTCGGCCATCGCGGCCAGCAGCTCCTTCACGTTCTTCTGGGGCGCGCTCGACGAAACGACCAGCACGTTGGGCATCACCGCCACCAACCCGATCGGCTGCAGGTCTTTCAGCGGGTCGTACTTGAGCTTGAGCAAGTGCGGCGCGACCGCCTGCCCGGTGTTGGTGGCCAACAGCAAGGTCGTGCCGTCGGCGGGCGCCTGCGCGGTCATCTGGGCGGCGATGGTGTTGGACGCGCCCGGCCGGTTTTCCACGACCACCGACTGCTTCAAGTCCACCGCGAACTTGTCCGCCAGCATGCGGGCCAGGATGTCGGTGCCGCCCCCGGGTGAAGCGCCGACCATGATGCGCAACGGCTTGTCGGGGTAGCTCTGGGCGGTCGTTTGTGCGTGCGCGGCCACGCACAGGCCGGCCAGGCTGATCGCCGCGGCCCATTGGAATCGGCTGGAAAGCGTCATGGAATATGTCTCCTGGTTTTGGTGCAGCGTATGGGCCTTTGCCATTCCGCTCCAATCGTATTTGCTGAATAATTCATATACATATGGATATGACAGGGCAAAACCCCGACGCGTCCTTGCTGATGCGCGTGCGAACCCGCCAACTGATGCTGGTGGCCCAGCTGGATGCCGAACGAAACCTGGGGCGGGCGGCCGGCGCCATGAACATCAGCCAGCCCGCGGCGACCAAATTGCTGCAGCAGCTGGAGGACGCGATGGGCGTGAGCCTGTTCACGCGCCAGGCGCGCGGCATGGCGCCCACGCCCTGCGGCGAGGTGCTGGTGCGCTATGCCAAGCAGATGCTGACCGACTTCGGCTTCGCCCGCAAAGAGATGGTGGCGCTCCGGTCCGGCTTGCGCGGCACGTTGCGCCTGGGCAGCGTGCCCGGTGCCGTCCCCGAGTTGCTCGGTCCCGCGCTGGTCGAGTACAAGCAGCGCCACCCGCGCGTGGCGGTATCGGTGATCGTCGACACCAGCGACGTGATGCTGGCCCAACTGGGACGCGGTGAAGTGGACCTGGTGCTGGGACGGTTGACCGAGGGCGCCCACGAGGATGAATTCGCCGGTGTGCCGCTGCTCGAGGAAGCGCAAGTCGTGGTGGTGCGCGCGGACCATCCGCTGCTGGGAGGCGGGCCGGTTTCGCTGCGGGACCTGGTGCGCTGGCCGTGGGTCCTGCAGCCGCCCGGCTCGCCACAGCGCAGCCGCTTCGAGTCCGCGTTGCGCGAGGCGGGGCTGCACACACGGTTGAACATCACGGAAACGGCTTCCACCATCGTCACCACGGTGCTGCTGGAAATCTCGGACATGGCCGCCGTCATGCCGGCATCGCTGGCGGGCCACTACGCACGGCTGGGTGTGCTGTCGGTCCTGCCTCTGGAACTGCCGCTACAGGTGCCGTCGATCCACCTGATCACGCGGCGCAACCGCAGCCTGTCGCCGGCGGCCGACGATTTCGCGCGGCAGGTGAGCCCGTCAGCCGCGCAACTTGTCGATCAGCCCGTTCAACTCGTCGAGTGACCCGAACTGGATCGCGACTTCGCCCATCTCCTCGCTGCGGCCGTTGCGCTTGACGCGCTTTTTCACGCGCACTTCGACTTCCGCCGTCAGCAGGTCCGAGAGTTCTTCCTCCACGCGGCGCAGGTCGCGTGATTTTTCCTTCTTCGGCTTGGGCGAGGTGAGGTTGAATTCCGCGCCCAGTTTCTTGACCAGGCTTTCCGCTTCGCGCACCGAGAGTTTTTTCGCGGCGATCTGGTTGGCCGCGGTGATCTGCGCCGCGCGGTCCAGCGCGAGCAGCGCGCGCGCGTGCCCCATGTCCAGGTCTCCGGCCATCAGCATGGTCTGCACCGGGTCGGCCAGGTTCAACAGGCGCAGCAGGTTGCTGGCGGTGCTTCGCGAGCGGCCGACCGCCTGCGCGGCCTGTTCGTGCGTGAGGCCGAATTCCTTGACCAGGCGCTCAAGGCCATGCGCCTCTTCCAGCGGGTTCAAGTCTTCGCGCTGGATGTTTTCGATCAGCGACATCGCAGCGGCCGCTTCGTCCGGCACGTCGCGCACCAGCACCGGCACGCTGTCCAGCCCCGCGAGCTTGGCCGCGCGATAACGGCGCTCGCCGGCGATGATTTCGTACTTGCCGGCGTTCGAACCTTGCGCAACCTTGCGGACAAGAATCGGCTGCATGATGCCCTGGGCCTTGATGCTCTCGGCCAGCTCGTAGAGCGCGCCTTCGTCCATGCGCGTGCGCGGCTGGTAGGAGCCCGGCACCATGTCGCCCAGCAACAGCGATGCCGGCAGGCCGGGGCTGCTGGCGGACGTATCGGCGCCGGCGCTTTCCTGCGCGGTCGGGCCGAGCAAGGCCTCCAGGCCGCGGCCCAGGCCCTTGGGTTTTTTGGTGGCCATATGGGGAATCAGTCTTTCATCAAGTCTTGCAACAGCACGTGGCCTTCGGGCCAGCTCGCCAGGCCGGAATCGGCATTGATGTGGCCGCACAGCCCGTAGTCCATGAACTGCGCGTTCCAGGCGTAGGCGAACAGCCGCGAGCGCTCGAACTCGCAATAGGGGTCGTCGCGGCTGGCCAGCAGCACGCTTGGGAACGGCAGCGCCTGCAATTCGATCGGTGACCACGTGGGGATCTGCTCGCGGATGTCGGGCCGTTCCACGTCGCCGGGCGCGACCAGCAGCGCCGCCTTGACCCGGTGCGAGTTCTTCGACAGCGAGGCCCAGGCCGCCGTGAGAATGCAGCCGAGGCTGTGCGCGACCAGCACCGCCGGCTCGTCGCGCGAGAGCACCACCTCCTCGAGACGCGCGACCCAGTCGCCGCGCAGCGGCTTCATCCAGTCGTGCTGCTCGACGCGCACATAGCCGTGCCGCTGCTCCCACAGGCTTTGCCAGTGTTGCGGGCCGCTGTTTTCCCAGCCGGGCAGAAGGAGCACGTTGGATGGCTTCATTGCTACAAAATAGATAGCTTGATGTTTAGTCGCAGGGCGGCTTGCGCGGCCGCCGCACCTACATCATCTGGATCCGCGCCACCATCTCGGCGGCGAATTCGACGAAGGCCTGGCTGCCGCGCGCCGCTGGATCGAAGATCACGCCCGGCAGGCCGTAGCTGGGTGCTTCGGCCAAGCGGACGTTGCGCGGGATCACCGTGTTGAACACCTTGTCGCCAAAGTGCGCCTTGAGCTGGTCGCTCACCTGCTGCTGCAGCGTGATGCGAGGGTCGAACATGACGCGCAGCAGGCCGATGATCTGCAGGTCCTTGTTCATGTTGGCGTGCACCTGCTTGATGGTGTTGACCAGGTCGGTAAGCCCCTCGAGCGCGAAGTACTCGCACTGCATCGGGACGATCACGCCGTGCGCCGCGCACAGGCCGTTGAGCGTGAGCATCGACAGCGACGGCGGGCAGTCGATCAGGATGAAATCGTAATCCGGGGTCACGGCGCCCAGGGCCTGCTTGAGGCGCTGGTCGCGATGCGCGAGGTCCACCAGCTCCACTTCGGCGCCGGCCAGTTCGCGGTTGGCGCCCAGCACGTCGTAGCCGCATTTCTCGCTGCGGATCCGCGCCTCGGCGACCGTCGCGGACTCCAGCAGCACGTCATAGATCGTGAGTTCGAGCTTGCGCTTGTCGACACCGGAGCCCATGGTGGCGTTGCCTTGGGGATCCAGGTCCACCATCAGCACGCGTTGGCCGATCTTGGCCAGCCCCGCCGCCAGGTTAACCGTCGTCGTCGTCTTGCCGACGCCGCCCTTCTGGTTGGCAACGCAAAAGATTTTCGCCATCGCTTATTTCGAGATGGCCAGCTTGATGCCGAAACCCAGCAGGAAGATGCCGGCCACTTTCTCCAGCGCCCGGCCGATGATCGGGTTGGCGCGCATGCGTTCGGCCAAGTGATGCGTCAGCAGCACGACGATCAGGCCATAGGCAAAGGTCAGGGTGGCGATGGTCGCGGCCATCACGCCGAACGTGACCATCCCCTGGTGCTGTGCCGGGTCCACAAAAAGCGGGAAGAACGCCATGTAGAACACGATGGCCTTAGGATTGAGCAAGGTGATGAGCCCCGCCTGCTTGAAGTAATGGTGCGGCTCGATGTTCAGGATCGGTTTCGCGCCCGGCTTGGCCAGCAGCATCTTCAGGCCGAGCCACGCCAAATAGGCTGCGCCCAGCCACTGAACTGCGTGAAAGGCCGTGGGATAGGCGGTCAACAGCGCGGCCACTCCGGCCACGGCCGCCCACATCAGCACCTGGTCACCGGCGATGACGCCCAGGGTGGCGGCCAAGCCACCGGCCACCCCACCCTTGCTGGTGGAGGTGATCAAAGCGAGATTTCCGGGACCGGGGATCGCCAGGAAAATGATGATCGCGGCGACGAAAGCGCCGTAGTCTGCTACGCCAAACATGAATTCCCCCGGGGCAAAGTGCCGATTTGAAGGCCGAGTTTACGTTACCGGGCGGCGCGTTTGAGCCACACGATGCAGCGTTCGGCGGCCAAACCCGGCACCTCGAGCTGTTCCACGTGAAACATTTCCACGCCCGGCGGTAAGGCGGCGACTTCTTCATCCGGTTGCTTGCCCTTCATCGCCAGCCAGACGCCTTGCTCGGCCAGCGCACCAGAGGACCAGTTCACGAAATCGGGGAGCGACGCAAAAGCCCTTGAGCAAACGACGTCGTAGGGTCCGCCCAGGCTCTCCACCCGCGCATGCAGGCCGCGCAAGTTCGGCAATTTCAGCGTCACAGCCGCCTGCTGGATGAATGCGGCTTTCTTGGCTACGGCATCTACGCAATCGACCTGGATTTCAGGGCAGCAAATCGCAATGACGACCCCCGGCAACCCGGCTCCGGAGCCGACGTCCAACAAGGAGGCGGTTTTGCCGGCGGTTTGCCTGATCAGCGGATTCACAGCCGCCAGGCTGTCGAGCAGGTGATGGGTGAGCATCTCGGCCGGGTCGCGCACAGCCGTCAGGTTGTAGACCTTGTTCCACTTCTGGATCAGGTCGAGGTAATCCAGCAGTTGGGCAACCTGGGCCCCGGCCAGTGCCAATCCGAGTTGGTTCAGGCCAGCGCGCAGCCCCGACTCAAGAGCGGCTCTCACGCCACTTTCGCAGGCTCCGCCGCGAAACCCTTGAATCTGGTTTTCTTGAGGTGCACCAGCAGCAAGGAAATCGCTGCGGGCGTCACCCCCGAAATCCGCGACGCCAGCCCGAGGGTTTCGGGCCGGTGCTTGTTCAGCTTCTGGCGAACTTCAAAGGAAAGCGCCGTCACCTGCAGGTAATCGATGTCCGCCGGCAACTTGAGGTGCTCGTAGTGGGCGGACCGCTCCACCTCATCCTTTTGCCGGGTTATATAGCCCGAGTACTTGGCGGCGATCTCGATCTGCTCGATCACCGGCTCCAGCAGTTCGCCCAGTGTTTCACGTGAAACATCGGGGCTCGAGTGCTTGCCGCCGTCCAGCGACATCAGTCCGGCATAGGTCACGTCCGGGCGGCGCAACAAATCAGCCAGGTTGTATTCATGCTCGATCGGCTTGCCAAGCACCCGCTCGGACTCAGCAGCTGGCAAGTTGCGCGGGCTGACCCAAGCCGCGGCCAACCGCTGCGCCTCACGTGAAACCGCGTCGCGTTTGCGGCTGAAGGCATCCCAGCGCGCGTCATCGACCAGACCCAGCCGCCGCCCCGCTTCGGTCAGGCGCATGTCGGCGTTGTCCTCGCGCAGTTGCAGCCGGAATTCGGCCCGGCTGGTGAACATGCGGTACGGCTCGGTCACGCCCTTGCTGATGAGGTCATCCACCAGCACCCCCAGGTAAGCCTCGTCCCGGCCCGGCAGCCAGGCTTCCTGGCCCTGGCATTGCAGCGCGGCGTTGACGCCCGCGAACAAGCCCTGCGCCGCCGCCTCTTCGTAGCCGGTCGTCCCGTTGATCTGGCCGGCAAAGAACAAGCCGCCGATCGAGCGCGTCTCGAAGCTGCTCTTGAGCGAGCGCGGGTCGAAGTAGTCGTATTCGATCGCGTAGCCGGGCCGCAGGATGTGCGCGTTCTCCAGGCCGGCCATCGAGCGCACCAACTGGTACTGGATGTCGAAAGGCAGGCTGGTCGAGATCCCGTTGGGGTAGTACTCGTTGGTGGTCAGCCCCTCGGGCTCCAGGAAAATCTGGTGGCTTTCCTTGTCGGCGAAGCGATTGATCTTGTCTTCGACGCTGGGGCAATAACGGGGGCCGACGCCCTCGATCTTGCCGGTGAACATGGGGCTGCGGTCGAAGCCGGAGCGGATGATGTCGTGGGTCCGCTCGTTGGTGTGAGTGATCCAGCACGGCACCTGCTGCGGGTGCATCGCTGCATTGCCCAGAAAGCTGAAAACCGGGACCGGGTCCAAGTCGCCCGGCTGCTCCTCGCACTTCGAAAAGTCGATGGTCCGGCCGTCCAGCCGGGGCGGGGTTCCCGTCTTGAGGCGTCCCTGCGGCAGCTTCAATTCCTTCAGCCGCGCCGAAAGCGAGATGGCTGGCGGATCGCCGGCCCGGCCCGCTTGGTAGTTGTTGAGCCCGACGTGAATCCGGCCGTCCAGGAAAGTGCCCGCTGTCAGAACCACCGTGCGGGCCCGAAAGCGAATGCCCACTTGCGTGACAGCCCCCACCACACGGTCGCCTTCGATCATCAAGTCGTCGACGGCTTGTTGAAACAGCGTGAGGTTGGGCTGGTTTTCCAGGCGCCGCCGGATGGCCGCCTTGTAGAGGATGCGATCGGCTTGGGCGCGCGTGGCCCGGACGGCTGGGCCCTTGGAGCTGTTGAGGATGCGGAATTGGATCCCGCCTTCATCGGTGGCGATCGCCATCGCTCCGCCCAAAGCATCGACTTCCTTGACCAGGTGGCCCTTGCCGATGCCGCCGATCGACGGGTTGCAGCTCATCTGCCCCAGCGTCTCGATGTTGTGCGTGAGCAAGAGCGTCTTGCACCCCATCCGCGCCGCCGCCAGGGCAGCCTCCGTCCCGGCGTGGCCGCCGCCGACCACGATGACGTCGAATTCCTGGGGGTAGAGCATGGGGTGAGCCTCGCTGACGCTGGCGCAGCGGGCAACCCCCGATTTTACTTGCGCACCCGTTTGCCTGCCAGCTGGCGGGGCTTGGGGCCCCCGGAGCTCGCATGGGCTGTGGTGCAATCGAGCCTATGAAACTCCTCATCTTCGCGGGCAGCACCCGCCAGAACTCCTGGAACCGCAAGCTCGCGAAGGTCACCGCGGCCATGGCCGCCGCCAGCGGGGCCGAGGTCACGCACATCGAGTTGGGCGATTTCGACGTGCCGATGTACAACGCGGATCTCGAAGCGCGCGGCACGCCCGCCGATGTGATGAAGCTCAAGCAGCTCGGCTACGAGCACCCGGCCTGGATCATCTGCACGCCCGAATACAACGCCAGCTATCCCGCCCTGTTGAAGAACACGC
>JAQGMS010000112.1 GCA_028292245.1 Ramlibacter sp. | reverse complement strand
GGCAGCGACCGGCTGGCCGAGGCCTGCGAGTTGCTGGGCTTAGCCGGCGCGGACATGGTGGTCAACGTTCAAGGCGACGAGCCGCAGATCGAGCCGGCATTGATCGACGCGGTGGCTGCCCTGCTGCAGGCGCGGCCGGAAGCCAGCATGAGCACCGCCGCGCACCCGATCGACAGCCTGGACGAGTTCAGCAATCCCAATATCGTGAAGGCGGTGCTGGACGCGCAGGGCTTCGCGCTGTATTTCAGCCGGGCGGCGATTCCGTGGTGGCGCGATGGGTTCTCCTCTGGCGCGCTGGTCCTGCCGCAGCCGCGGCCGTTGCGGCATGTCGGCATCTACGGCTATCGGGCCGCATTCCTGCGCGAATTTCCACGCCTGGCCCAGGCCCCGATCGAGCAAACCGAGGCACTGGAGCAACTGCGCGCGCTATGGCATGGGCACCGGATCGCGGTGCATGTGACGACGACGGCGCCGGGCATCGGCGTCGACACGCCCGAGGACCTGGAACGCGTTCGCGCCCTCTGGCGGACCGCAGGCGCGTAAGCCGCATCGAAGGACTCGCGTGCTATCCTTTGCGCAATGAAGCGCGACGGCGGGGAAGCGCCATTTCCCGCCCGCAGCGCCCGCAGATTTCCAACATTCCGAGGACATCCATGAGACTGATTCTGTTGGGCGCCCCCGGCGCTGGCAAAGGCACGCAAGCCGCGTTCATCTGCCAGAAATACGGCATCCCGCAAATCTCCACCGGCGACATGTTGCGTGCCGCCGTCAAGGCCGGCACGCCGCTCGGCCTGGCAGCCAAGAAGGTCATGGACTCGGGCGCCCTGGTCAGCGACGACATCATCATCGGCCTGGTCAAGGAACGCATCACGCAGCCCGATTGCGCCAAGGGCTTCCTGTTCGACGGCTTCCCGCGCACCATCCCGCAGGCCGACGCCATGAAGGCGGCCGGCGTCAAGCTCGACTACGTCCTGGAAATCGACGTTCCCTTCGAGGCGATCGTCGAGCGCATGAGCGGCCGCCGTTCGCATCCCGCGTCGGGCCGCACCTACCACCTCAAGTTCAACCCGCCCAAGGTCGCGGGCAAGGACGACGTGACCGGCGAGCCCCTGCTGCAGCGCGAAGACGACAAGGAAGACACCGTCAAGAAGCGGCTGGAGGTGTATGCCGCGCAAACCCGGCCGCTGGTGGACTACTACTCCAACTGGGCCAAGGCCGATCCCGCCAACGCGCCGAAGTACCGTGCCATCAACGGTACCGGGACGGTGGAAGAGATCACCGCGCGGGCCTTGCAGGCGCTCGCCGGCTGAGCGGTCAGGCGAGCAACTCCAGCAGCAGGGCGATGCGCGCCTTGACCGGTGACAGGCCGGCGGAATCGGGCAGCACATCGTCGGGGCGTGGCAGCACGCGCCCTTGCGCGCAGCGCGTCGACCGGACCACTTTCACGCCGTTGGACTGCGCCTTCTTCAGCGCCGCTTCAAGTTCGCGATGAACAGTGCCATTGCCGGTGGCCGCCACCACCAGCCCGTCGATGCCTTGGGCCACCAGTGCATCGACCACCCCGGCGCCGGCGCCGGCATGGTTCATGATGATTTCGACGCGCGGCCAGGCCTTCGCCTTGACGAAGTTCTGCCAGGCCGGCGCGCTCGCGGCCGCAGTTGACGGCCAGTCCCGTAGCAGGCGCAAGCGCCCTTCCTCGACGTAGCCGATCGGGCCCGCGTCGCCCGAGCTGAAGGCGTCCAGGCGATAGGTGTGCTGCTTGGCGACGTCCTGCGCGCCATGGATCGTTCCCGCACAGACGGCGACCACGCCGTGCGCGCCTTCGGCCATCGCCACGGCCAACGCGTCGACGATGTTTTGCGGGCCGTCGGGGGCCAGGGCCGTCGCCGGCCGCATGGCGCAGGTCAGGACCACCGGCTTGGCCGGGGCCAGCACCGATTGCAGGAAAAAAGCCGTTTCCTCCAGCGTGTCGGTGCCATGAGTGATCATCAAGCCCGCCACCTCGTCTTGCGCCAGCCAGTCCGCGCAGCGCAAAGCCAGTTGCCGCCAGATCTCTAAAGTCATGTCCTTGCTGTCGACCTGCGCCACCTGTTCGGCCAGCAATGGCAGTCCCTTCAAGGCGGGAATGCCGGCCAGCAACTGGTCGATCCCCAACTGCGCGGCGGTGTAGCCGATGTTGTCCTGGGCGTCGCGCGCGGTCCCGGCCAGGGTGCCGCCCGTCGCCAAAACCACGATTTTTCTGCCGGTCACTTGCGCACTTTCAAAAACTGTTTAAAAATACAGATACTGGATATTAAGACAGTGCAATACTTTGTGGAGAAGCAAGCATGCTCGATTCACCGAAGCTCACCGCCCGCCAGCAACAGATTCTGGACCTGATTCAGAGCGCCATTGCCCGCACCGGCGCGCCGCCCACGCGTGCCGAAATCGCGGCCGAGCTCGGCTTCAAGTCGGCCAACGCGGCCGAGGAGCATCTGCAGGCACTGGCCCGCAAGGGTGTGATCGAGCTGGTCAGCGGCACTTCGCGCGGCATCCGCCTGCAAAGCGAAGCGCTGCGGCAGATCAACGAATCGCGAAACAAGCAGTTCTCCCTGCCGCTGCAAAACCTGGCCCAGCTGGCCCTGCCACTGATAGGCCGGGTGGCTGCCGGCTCGCCGATCCTGGCGCAGGAGCATGTCGACCAGACCTACTACGTCGAAAGCAGCCTGTTCCAGCGGCGCCCGGACTACCTGCTCAAGGTGCGCGGCATGTCGATGCGCGACGCCGGCATCATGGATGGCGACCTGTTGGCCGTGCAGGCCACCAAGGACGCCAAGAACGGGCAGATCATCGTCGCGCGCCTGGGCGACGACGTCACCGTCAAGCGCTTCCGGCGCAACAAGCACCTGATCGAGCTGCATGCCGAAAACCCCGATTACCCGACCATCGTGGTCGAGCCGGGCGAGCCGTTCGAAATCGAAGGCCTGGCCGTCGGCCTGATCCGCAACACCATGCTGATGTAGGCATCGGGAGAAATCGCATGGGAATCACGTTGTTCACCTTGGGCGGCCTGCTCGCCCCGCTGCAAAGCCTGATGGCGTGGATCGCACCTGCGCCGCGCCGTCACTTGGTCACCATGCACACGCGGCCGGCAGCCGTCCGGGCGCCGGCCCTTCGGACGCATTGCGTGCGGCCGGTTGCGCTTCCCACCCGGCGCGAGGTCTTGCGTCGGCCGTTGCGTGTCGTACGGGTCGTGGAAAACGCCAACACGCAGGCCGGAGCCGGCCGCATGTTCATGTCCGGCCGCATGGCCGACGTGTGCGCCGAACTCGACCGGCTGGCCGCCCTGGAAGCAGCCGCCGGCTGAGTGCGCTCAGGAGTTGCCGGCCGCCCCGGCGAGGTAGTCGACCTTGCCCAGCTCGACGCCGTTGTGGCGCAGGATCGCGTAGGCCATCGTCACATGGAAGTGGAAGTTGGCCAGGGCCCAGTGCTTCAAGTAGGCCTCGCCTGTCATGGTGCGGGTCTTGTCCTTGCCGATCGGGAAAGTGATCTCCTTGCTCTCGGTCCCGTCCATCTTTGCGTCGGGCACGCTCGACAGGTATGCCACTGTCTTCTGGATGCGCGCCTTCAATTCGGCAAAAGTGCTCTCCGTGTCATCGAATTTCGGCGCTTCCACGCCGGAAATCCGCGCCACGCCGTTCTTGGCCGCGTCGCACGCGATCAAGACCTGTCGGGTAAAGGGCAACATGTCGGGGAACAGCCTGGATTGCAGCAGCGCCGCCGGGTCGAACTTACGGCCCTCCGCATGAGCCGCGCCCTTGTCCAGGATGTGACTGAGGTTGCCGAGCATGGCCTTGAAAACGGGCAGGCTGGCGGAAGACATCGAAATGGTCATGGGGAACTCCTGGGGTGACGGGACGAAAGCGCTGATCGTAACGGGGCTGGGCAACGCCTGCTGGCGGCGGCCATGCGGCGCCGAGGCACAATCCGAACATGAACATTGTGATCCTCGACGATTACCAGGACGCGGTGCGCAAACTTCGCTGCGCGAGCAAGCTCGAGGCCTACCCCGCCAAGGTCTATACCAACACCGTCAAGGGCATCGGCCAGCTGTCGGTGCGGCTGCGCGACGCCGACGTGATCGTGCTGATCCGCGAACGCACCCACATCACGCGCCAGTTGCTGGAAAAGCTGCCCCGGCTCAGGCTGATCGCCCAAACCGGCCGGGTCGGCGCCCATGTGGACGTCCAGGCCTGCACCGAGCGCGGCATCGCGGTGGCCGAGGGCGTGGGCTCGCCGGTGGCGCCGGCCGAATTGACTTGGGCGCTGATCATGGCGGCGATGCGGCGCCTGCCGCAATACATCGGCACTTTGAAGCATGGCGGCTGGCAGCAGTCAGGCATGAAGTCGGCGTCGATGCCGCCGAATTTCGGGGTGGGCGTGGTGTTGAAGGGCCGCACGCTCGGGATCTGGGGCTACGGCAAGATCGGTCAGCTGGTCGCCGGCTATGGCAAGGCTTTCGGGATGCAGGTGATGGTCTGGGGCAGCCAGTCGGCGCGTGAGCGCGCCGCCAGCGACGGCTTCCAGGCAGCCGAAACACGCGAAGAATTGTTCGCGCAAAGCGACGTGCTGAGCGTCCACCTGCGCCTTTCCGATGAAACCACCGGCGTCGTCACGCTGGAGGACCTGGGGCGGATGAAGCCGACGGCCCTGCTGGTGAATACCTCCCGGGCCGAGCTGGTCGAGCACGACGCGCTGATCGCCGCGCTCAATCGCGGCCGTCCCGGCATGGCGGCCGTCGATGTCTTCGAGAGCGAGCCGATCCTGCAGGGCCATGCCTTGTTGCGCCTGGAGAACTGCATCTGCACGCCGCACATCGGCTATGTGGAACTGGACAGCTACGAGTTGTACTTCGGCGCCGCCTTCGACAACGTCGTCAATTTCATCAAGGGCACGCCCACCAACATCGTGAATCCCGGCGCGCTGCAGGTGCGGCGCTGACCATGGCCGAGGATGGCGGCCGCGCGGCCCTGCCGCCAGTCTTGTGGCCCCTGCTGTTCGGCAATTTCGTCATCGGCAGCGGCGTCATGATGGTGCCCGGCGCGCTCAACGAGATCGCCAGTTCGCTGGAAGTTTCCGTCGCCACCGCGGGCCAGTTGATTTCGGCGGCGGCCCTCCTCATGTGCCTGGGCGCACCGCTGCTGGCCGCCGTGGTGGCCGGTTGGGACCGCCGGCGGCTGTTGGCGCTGTCGATGGTCTGGTACGGAGTACTTCACCTTGCGTCCACGCTGGCGCCGACTTTCGCGGCGTTGCTGCCGCTGCGCGTGCTCACCATGATTTCGCCGGCGATCTTCACACCGCAGGCGGCGGCCTGCGTGGGACTGCTGGTGCCCGCCGAGCAGCGCGGCCGCGCGATCACCTTCATCTTCGTCGGCTGGTCGCTGGCCTCGGTGCTGGGCCTGCCGATGGGCGCTTTCGTCGGCGGGACGCTGGGCTGGCGCGCGGCGTTCGCATTGGTTGGCGTTCTCAGCCTGGCCAGTGCGCTGTGGGTCTGGCGCGCCATGCCCGATGGGGTCAAGCCCCCCGCTCTGTCGGCTGCGGCGTGGCGCGAGACACTGCGCTCGCGCGCGCTGATGCTGTGCGTGCTGGTTACCATGCTGTATTCCGCCGGCCAGTTCGTGCTGCTGTCCTATTTCGCGCCCTACTACAAGCAGAAAATCGGGATCACGCCCGGCGAGCTGGGCCTGCTGCTGATGTGGTTCGGCGTGTTCGGCTTCATCGGCAACGCCCTGATGTCGCGCTACGTGGACCGCATCGGCGCATCACGCACAGTCATGATGGGCATCGCGGCCATGGCGCTGAGCCTGTTGATATGGCC
>JAQGMS010000528.1 GCA_028292245.1 Ramlibacter sp. | reverse complement strand
AGGCCCGGGCCGCGGCGCTGGCCGCGCAGGCGGCCGCCGCCGCTTCGGCCGCCAGCGCGTTCTCGCACGGTCCCCGCGTGCCGACCTTCTCGCGCCCGACCCACTACTCCGGGAACGCCGCGCAGATCGCGGTCCAGGCGGCCATGGCCCAGCAGGGCGACCCGTACGTGTGGGGCGCCGGGGGGCCGGACAGCTTCGACTGCTCCGGGCTGACGATGTACGCCTACGGCCAGGCCGGCATCTCGCTGCCGCACTACACCGGTGCCCAGTGGAACGCTGGCCGGCACGTCAGCCAGAGCGAGCTGCAGCCGGGCGACCTGATCTTCTTCCACTCCGACCTGCACCACATGGGCATGTACATCGGCAACGGCCAGCTGATCCACGCGCCGCACTCCGGAGACGTGGTGCGGGTGGTGTCGCTGTCCGGCTGGTTCCAGGACAACTACGCCGGTGCGGTGCGGGTCGCGGGCTGAGAACTGGTCCGGGGCCGGTCCGGTATGCTCTCCCGAGTCGTCCCTCGGGACGGCGCGCGCCCGTAGCTCAACGGATAGAGCACTTGACTACGGATCAAGAGGTTAGGGGTTCGAATCCCTTCGGGCGCACACAGAACCGCAGGTCAGAGGGGGTGAGCCCCCCACCTGGGTCGCCGAGCACCCGAAGTTGTTCACAGATTGCTACCGGATTCGTTTCCCGGCCTCCGAAGCCCTGACGCTCTCACCATCACGGTGAGGAGCTCCACGATGCGCGGATCAGTGTTCAAGCGGTGCCCCTGCCCGGTACGGCGGGACGACCGCGGCCGGAAGCTGGCCTGCTCCAAGGCCCACGGGTCGTGGTTCTACAAGGTCGACGTCACCGGGCAGCCCGGGCACCGCCGGCAGCTGGTGAAGGGCGGCTTCGCCACCAAGCGCGAGGCGCAGGACGCGCTGGCCGAGGTGCTGGCCAAGGCGGCACGGGGCGTGGTGCCGGCGATCACCAAGCTCACCGTGGCTGCCTATCTCGACGAGTGGCTGCTCCGGGTCCGGCCGACGCTCGAGGTGGCGGCCTGGACCAACTACCGGACCTGCGTCGACCGCTATGTGCGTCCCGGGATCGGCGAAGTACCGCTGGCTGGGCTGACGGGCGCCCAGCTGACCGCCCACTACGCGTTCTTGATCACCGCGGGCGGGCGCAACGGCCGACCGCTGTCGCCGACGACGGTGCGGACGGTGCACCGGGTGCTGAGCAAGGCGTTCGGTGACGCGGTCCGGGACGACCTGCTGCCGGTGAGTCCGGTCGTGAAGGCCGTCCCGCCGAAGCGCCGGAAGTACGAGGCGACGGTCTGGGCCGCGGAGCAGGCGATGCGGTTCCTCACCGCCGTGCGTGCGGACCCGCTGTACGCCGCCTGGCTGGTCGCGCTGTCGTGCGGGTTGCGCCGCGGTGAGCTGGCCGGTCTGCGCTGGTGCGATGTCGACCTGGACCGGGCCTTCCTGCGGGTGACCACGCAACGGACTACCGACACCGACTACAACGTGATCACGAAAGGGCCGAAGGGCACCGGCCGGCGCACCATCGACCTCGGGGCCGGCACGGTGGCGGCGCTGCGGGCGCACCGGGACGCCCAACAGGTGCAGGCCGCCAACGCTGCCGGGCTCCTGTTCGGCGAAGCCTGGAGCGAGGTACCGCAGGACCGCTCCACCAACGCTCCAGACGCTCCATGGACCGCTCCGGAGGGGTTGGGCGAGGGGTTTGTCTTCCTCGGCGAGGACCTGCGGCCGATCCACCCGCAGCGGCTCACTGAACTGTTCCAGCTGGCCGCCAAGGCCGCCGGCGTCCCGGTGATCCGGTTGCACGACGCCCGACACTCCTGCGCCACGCTCGCCCTCGAGTCCGGCGTCCACCCGAAGGTCGTGCAGCAGCTGCTGGGGCACTCGTCCTGGTCGACCACGATGGATCTGTACGCCCACCGGGTCGATCGGCTGCAGCGCGAGGCCACGCAGCGCATCGAGGACCTCCTTCTGCCACCGCGGGGGGAGGACAGCGATGGGCAGGGCGTCGCGGAGGCGGGCTGAGCGGCGGGCCGCTCCCCGCCTCGAGCCGGTCTTCCGTGTGACGGCGCCCTCGCGACGACAGCCGGTCCGGTCGATCTCAGGGTCGGCCCGGGACGCCTTGCTCCGCCTGGCCGAGCTCCGTGGTCAGCAGCTGGTGCTCGAGCGCGAGATGGAGCGACAGGCGCTCCAGGCCCTCGCTGCCGGGGCCAGCTGGGCCGCGGTCGGCCGGGCCCTCGGCATCAGTCGCCAGGGCGCCCGCCAGCGGTACGGGTGACGCCCGTCTGTAGTGACAACGAGGGTTGTCGTTCTCGATGAGACCAGTGTGTGGTTCGGTGAGGTTGGTGTAGTTGATCTTGGTGGATGGAGGACCTATACGGCTGCCGTTGGTCTTCTTGTCTGTGTGGTGCTTGGACTGGTGTGGGGGCCGTGGATGATGGGCTGTGGGTTCTTGGCGCGGGTGAACTGATGGTTGTCGAGACGGAGGACGACTGGTTCCTGGGCACGGTCGAGCTGACGGCCGACGGTCTCGCGGTGCGGAACGGCTTCGTGGGCCGACCGAGGGTTCTGGCGCCGGAGGAGGTACTGCGGGTCGTGCCGGCGGCTGGGTACTTGGACCCGCAGCGCACCGCCTGAGGCGCCTCGCCCTGGGACGACCACAGCCCTGACACCGCGCAGGTGCATCCCGTTCGCGCTGCCGCACGTCAGGGACCGCGTCGGGCTCGAGGGCGACCGGCGGAGCCTGGTGGCCGCTCGCGGCAGTGCAGCGGTCGGCTTCCGTGTGTGGAGCGGTAGCCCGCACGGCGGGCGGTGGAGCGTTTGGAGCGTTCCTGGAGCGATGGGCGCGCAGCCTGCCGGGCATGGAGAACTTCCGCGCGGCTGAACGCGCTCTGGCCTCGGCCCTTGGTGATGGGCCACGCCGACCCGCTGGAGTTCTCGGGGCCGTAGAGGCTGGTCGTGAGCGGTCCTGGCTGGTGGGGAAGTTGCTGGCGGTGGTTGCCGCGCAGCGCGCGACCCGTCGTTATGCTCGACTGGTGATGGAGCCGCAGCGCACACCGGCTGCGGTTTGGATCGCCTCCAGCGATCCGAGGTTGGCCTGGCACGCCGTCGAGTCCGCTCGCGTTTACAACCGGTCGCGAGCTGCCCCGTGTTCATGACCTAGCGGCACTTACCCTCGGCGCGAACCGATGGGCCTCATGCTGCGTCTCATGAGCATGCGCATCCCCCTGGTCGTCGCTGTGGCCTTGCTGACCGGATCATGCGGCGGGACCACGGTCGCCGCGAACGGACCCTCCGCAAGCTCGGCCTCATGCTCGCCCGTGCACCCGGTCCCCACAGGACCTGTCGCTGCCGGTGGGATGCGGCCCGCCTTCGACATCAGCCTCGACGGCGGCTCCTACCACCGCATCCCGACCAGCGTCTCCGAGCCCGCCCGCGTGAGCGTGACCATCAGCGAGGCCAAGCACGTCCGGCTCGACGAGGTCTACGCGGTCATCGTCCGCGAGGGCATCGACATCACCAACGGCCCGTTCGCCCGCCGCATCACCCTGCTCCGCGGTGCTCCGGCGACAGGTCAGCGGCTCGACGTGACCTTGCCCGCCACGGACGAGACGGGCACCCCCCTGCCTCCCGGCCAGTACATGTGGGGCGTGCAAGCCGACTTCCGCGAGGTCTTCACGGACACCTGCGGCACGCAACCCGCCTCCTCGCCCACGGCGCAAGGTCTCGGCAAGGAGATGCCCTACCTCGTCGTCCCCGCGTGAGCGACGGCTAGGGCCGGCTCTCGCCGCAGGGGAGCGGACTACTCGCTCACAGCCCACTGCTCGTCAGCAGAACTCGACGAACCCGAGCAGACGCTCGCCTTCCTTTCGCCAGACCTGGGCTGCGTACGTCAGACCCTCGTCGTCCGGTTCCGCGGATGTGGTCCCCGGTATCTGGAAGTGGTCGCGCACCCGCAGCCAGAACGCAGGAGCATCCGCAACAGCCAGGTCGCGGAAGGGCCTGCCGAACCCGTGGACGACCACGGGTGAGCCCGCGGTCAGCAAGGAAGCCACGTCCTCGAAGCTTGCCCAGGAGCCGAGTGTGCCCATCCACTCCTGGCCCTGGCCGTTCCACAACCGGTCCCCCAGGACGCTCGAGCGCCGACCAGCCTTTGCCACGGCCGAACGGTATCGCCAGCTCGCCAGCTCCGGGACAGCGAAGAGGGCCGGCTACCTGTACCCGGAGTACTGCTCCAGCCAGTTGCCGTACGTGCAACCACAGGAGCAGCAGCCGAAGGCCGGAGAGTCGTCGCTCGGGCAGGCGATCCAGAAGGGGGAAGCCGTCGAAGGCTCGCCGTCGGTCAGCAGGACGGCAGCGATGTCGTCGCTGCCGCAGTACGGACAGGGCTGCCCTGGACCATTCACCGCACCAACGGTAGCGACGCTTCTTCGCTGCAAGCCCGGCAGCAGATCAGGCCTCTGGAGACGGGCCCGTGGACGCGAGAGGACGGATGGCCATGCAGATGCGTGCATGGCCGGTGTGCAAGGGCTATCGCTCATGCCGATGTGCGCGCGGTACGGCCCTTGCTTGCTTCGCTCCGACACCTAGGACGGTCGGGCTGCAGAGGGCGACTAGAGCCAGGTCCGCGGATGGCGTGTTCTCGCCGCGGTCGTGATCAGACGACTATGTGCGCCCCGCCACGAACAAACTCCGCGGCGCTCATCGTGCCGCCGCCGCGGAGAGGCATGCCCAGCCGGCCAAGGCCTGCACCGACGTCCTCCAACTTGGGATACAGGCCGAGGTACTCCTGCCCTCCGAACCCCTGCCCACTCTCGATCAACGGCAGTATGGCGACGTGCTCGGGTTTGTACCCGTCGAAGTATCCCAACTCCCAGGGCATCCACCGCGAGCTGGGCGATGCTTCAGAGGTTGCAAAGATCAGAGATGAGGACCTTCGCATGCGTGCCCGAAGCGTTGCCGCCGTCAGTGGCGTGACGGAGTTGCGGCTGAGAAGGGGATCGTCGATCCAGTCAACGTAAACGGATAGGCCGGATCTCATCAGTAGTGTCCGCACCCCTTCGATGGCTCTCGCGTCCCTGACGCAATGCGACAGGAAAACGTCGAAGGACTGCGTCATCGGCGCCGCCGCGGCTGATGCGCGCAGGCTCTTTTGCGCCAACTCGACCGTCGGACTTGCCGCCGCGGCTCTCGCACTCGCCAGCGTCAGGTACGCCATGTGCATTGCTCCCAGCTAGGGGTTCCGGCCTGCGATCGCAGGCTACGAGGCACTGCCGACACTTTGACAAAGATCCTCTGGGCGACGCGCCGCCGCTGCTGCTGAACGCGCGGTGGCGCTAGGTGTCGGGTCAGCGCGAGGACGTTGCCTGCCGCTTGTCAGCACCGCGTCGTACCTTCTGCTTCGGCACAGCGACAGCGTTTGGAGACGAGCCAATGCGGCGGGTGTTCTACAGCTTCCACTACGACGACGACGTGATGCGTGTGTCGCAGGTCCGGCAGATGGGAGCCCTGCAGGGCCAGCCGCTGCTCGAGTCCAACAAGTGGGAGGCGATCAGACGCGGAGGAAGCGCAGCCATCCAGCGCTGGATCGACAGTCAGATGCAAGGGAAAGACTGTCTAGTGGTGTTGATCGGTCAGCGAACGGCTACCCGTGCGTGGGTCAAGTACGAGATTGAGAAGGCTTGGAGCCTTGACATGGGCGTAGTTGGGATACACGTCCATGGGCTAAAGGATCCACGGACACGGCAGGCATCGCCGGCAGGGCCAAGCCCGTTTCCCGCCGTCATGATCAGCGGGTACCCGCGCCCGCGGCCGTTGTCTGCAGTCGCCAAGACCTACACGCCTCAAGCTGGCGCTGAGTACGCCTGGATCGAGCGGCACTTGGTGAACGCTGTCGAGGAGGCAATCAAGATCCGGCTGGTGAACTGACGTGGACGAGGATGGTCGGCAGCATCTCGACTTCATTCAGAACGTAATCGCCCGCCAGGCCTCCAACTCCTTCTTGGTGAAAGGATGGGCGCTGACAGTTGCCACGGCAACGTTCGCCTTTGCGGTGAAGGAGCGAGCGTGGCTCGTAGCCGTCGTCGGCGTACTGGCAGTTTGCGCGTTCTGGTACTTGGACGCCTTCTTTCTACGGCAGGAGCGGCTATACCGCTGCGTCTACGAGGCCGTGATCGATCCGGCTGACGACACGGTCCGGCCTTACTCGATGGTCACGACGCCATTCATGAGCGTCGACAGGAACAGGTGGCCGGCCGTGATCACGAGCCGCGCGCTCCTGCCGTTCTTCGTCCTATTGATCCTGACGGGGTCCGTCTCTGCAGCTTGGTCCCATCAGTCCGAGGGTGAAGCGGAGAAGCGCTGCCGCACCGACCGAGCCAACGCATCCAGTTCTGCCGCCGGAGTCACTTGATCCTCGGGCCAAAGCTCGCCAATGCGATCTCCGTGCCACCTCGGCACGATGTGCATGTGTAGATGCCCCACGCTTTGCGATGCCGCTGCACCAGCGGAAGTGATGACGTTCATCCCCTCTGGCTGCAAGAGACCCTGTAGTGCCGTCCCTAGATGCGCTACTGAGAGCGTCACGGCTGTGAGCGTGTCCGCATCCGCGCTCAACCAGTCCGGGGTGTGCACCTTGGGGACAACCAGCGTGTGGCCCCGCGCAGCCGGATAGTCGGGAAAGAAGGCGAGCGTTGTCCGCGACTCGTAAACGACACGAGCCGGGGCATGCTTCTGGACCACCTCGCAGAATGGACAGCCCTCCACACGCGCACTCTGGACCGGCCGCCTGCGCAGGCGCAAGGCAGACCGTCCTGTCACGCCACGTTCGGGCGAGTGTCGCCTGATGTTCTCTGGTTGCCTGGTAGGTCCAAGATTCGGCATCCAGCGGCCGAGTGGAACCGAACAGGCGCCGGAGGTGTCTACGTAGCGTGTTATTCGAGGAGTACGTCGCAGCGAGGTACGTCTCGTTGCGCCGCATGGCGTTCCTCCTCTGCGGTGACTGGGCCGAGGCCGAAGATCTCGTGCAGGAGTCGCTGCTGCGAAGTCATGCCAAGTGGGGCCGCATCCACCGTGACGACCCGCACGCTTATGTCCGCCGCGCCGTGCTCAACGGTGCGCACAACTGGCGACGCTCGCGCCGGCTCTGCGGGCCGCTGCCGGAATGGCTGCAGGCCGCGCCCGCCCACGTCGATGATCGGCTGGACCTCATCGCCGCCCTGAGGAAGCTGCCGCTCGAGCAACGAGAGGTCCTGGTGCTCCGCTATTTCGAACAGCTGTCAGAACGGGAGATCGGAGCCGAGCTCGGTATCCCAACGGGCACGGTGAAGAGCCGCGCGGCCCGCGGGCTGGCGGCGCTGAGGTCGGCCGGCCTGTGCGAGGAGGTGCAAGCGTGAGCATCGAGGATCTCTTCCAGCGAACTAGCGTGCTCAATGAGCCTGCCGTGCCGAGCGACGTTCCCGCTCGCGTCGCACAGGACCGCCGTAAGCAGCGCCGAGCGCGTACCGCTGTCGCTGCATCGATGCTGGCCGTGATCGCAGTCGTCGGTGCGGCGGTGCTGGTCGTGCATCCCAGGGGAACGCGGGCGCTGCCAGGTGCGACCGTCCCTGCAGGCTGGAGCGATCTGCCGGCGTCGCCACTCAGCGCCCGCCGAGATGCGCGAGCGGTGGCGGTGGGCAGCAGGGCTTACTTCTTCGGGGGTTGGGCGGGAGAACCCTGCCCCGCGGTACTCGGCGACTGCGTGTCCCCGGGAGCGTTGCTCGACGGGGCCTGGTATGACGTGGAAACCGCAGTGTGGCACCGTATGTCTAACGCGCCTGACGAGCTCGGCTCCGGAGGCACCGCTGTCGTCGGTTCGACCATCTACGTCGAGCGAGACGGTGACCAGGCGCTGATGGCCTACGACACAACCACGGATCACTGGACCGACATCCCCGAACCGGCAGGGCTCCAAGGCCGGTTCTACAACTATGAGCTCGTGTCCGCCGCCGGCCGGCTATTCAGTTGCTATGGCGGCTCCGAGGGGTATCCAGATCAGGTGTACGACGCCAGCCGACGCTCCTGGAGCGACGTGCCGCCAGACCCGCTGGGACGCAGCCTGCTCCGGTCGTGTGCTGGTGCGGGTGGCCTGTTTGTTGTTATGGGAACTCGGTACGCCCAGGACATTGGCACCGCCGGGCCGCTGTATGCGCGAGCGGCTGCGTTCGACGTCGCCTCCCAGACCTGGAACGCCCTGCCTGACTCGAAGGCCAACTCTACGATGCCTGGCTGGACCTGGGACGGAACGGAACTCGTGCAGGCCTACCTCGAGGCGCCGTATCAGGGTCCACTTCCAGGGGGTGGCCGCCTGAACCCGGTAACCGGGTCCTGGAGTGTGCTGCCGGATCCGCCGTCGGTGAGTGCAGCGTTCGATCTGCGAGTGTCCGGCCTTCGAATCAAAGCAGCTCCCGGGAACGGCCCCGCCTACGACACCCGAGAACAGCGGTGGACGACGATCCCGAAGGCGCCGGATGGCGTCACGCAGTACCCATCAGAGGTCTGGGTCGGAGACGCGCTCGTGGCCTGGGGAGGCGGCAGTCATCCGAACTCCCGCCGGACGTTCGCCACCGAGTTGGGGAGCTCCGGAGCGATGTATCGGCTCGAGCCGGGCACGGTCCATCAGGACACGGCGTCACCTGAGACCCCTCACGTAGGACGGACGGGCAGCACGACCTGCCCTGGCACGAAGCCGTGCTACTTCGACACGAACGTCACCTACGAGCTCACTCTCGACGGAAAGCACATCAGCGGCGGCAAGCACACCCTCGATGCCTCGCGCACCTATGAGCTCGAGCTCACAGTGAATGCGTCGCGGCGCGTTAGCGTTACCCGGTACTGGTTCGGCGAAAGCAGTGGCGCCATCGGCATCGGAGGCGAGAACGGCCCGACAGGGATCCGCTTCCTGCAGACCGGAGACCAGCTGACCAGTGGCTCACCTATTCGGCTGCAGTGGCATCCCGCCGTGACGGGCCACCGCTTCCTGAGCCTGGTGATCGAGGACCACGTGGCTGGAGGACGAACCTCGCAGGAGGGCCTCACCGTCGGCGAGTTCGAGATCAGCGCCGGGTAGCCCGCCCAACGCCGTACCTCGAACGTTCGCGCCCTCGCCGTGCGTCCGCGTACACGAGAGGCTCGACGGATCAGGTGACTGCTACCGGATTGGTCACACACCCCACCTACCCAGACCGACCCTGACACGTCAAGAGGTGAGTCAAGAGGTCGGCCCACGCTCAGGACTCATCTCCGCCTATCCTGACCACACCAGACAGACTGAGTGAGATCGGCTACGGATCAAGAGGTTAGGGGTTCGAATCCCTTCGGGCGCACCAGAGAAGCCGCAGGTCAGAGCCGTTGTCTCTCGGATTCTGTAGGAGTTGGCCATCGTTCATGTAGCCAACCCTGTGGCCGAAGTCGAGGGTAGGTCGGTGCGACTCCGTTGGACTGTGGACATCTCGGTGCGGTTGGACGCTCCCGGATCGTCCCGATCGCCGAACGCGCGACCGATAAGGTGATTGGCGCGATCGCGGGTGCGGGGTTGGCTCGGTATATGGGCACGCGTGGAAACGATGCCATCAGGTCGGGGGCGCAACGGTTTGCGGCCTACATCCGAATCTGGTGCCACTCGTGACGTCCCGTCGGCCGGCAAACGAACGTTTGAGCTCGGTCAGGGCCGTCGCCGGCCGGATAATGTTGGCCGGGCTTCTTGTCGTCTCCATTTTCTTTCGTGACGAATGGCATCGCGCCGCGAGGTGCTGGTACCTCTGGCCAGCGTTCGCTATTTACGGATTCCTTATGCTTCGTTGGATCCCAAAAGGATCCTCGAAGAGCCGCATTGACTCGTCTGACACCTGAGGTCGGGGCCTCTTCTGGGTGGGTCGGTGGTGGCCTGATCGAGGTCGCCGCTGGACGGTCCTGGACTCTTGCCCGTGGGTCGGCTTGGTCGCGGAGCAAGATGTGCCACTGGTGACCGAACCGGCCGGTGCGCGGCCGTCCAGGTCTCCGTGGCGGGCGCGGCCGGCGGGTCGCGGAGGACGGTCGGGAAGCTCTGGCTGTTCTGCTCGGTCAGCAGGCGTCTGGCGCTGACGAGGTCGTACGCCGCCGGACTGACGTCCGGACGCATCAGCAACCTCCACACCAGTGCACCTGCGGCTGCCGGTCGTCGCGTTCGTCGTCGCTGAGCGTGCTCATGGCGAACAAGCCGGCCGGGGACCACACAGTTGGCCCCCTTCGGGGAGGCCGTCCGTGTTCGCGGTCGGTGACCGCCGCCGACTGGTACAGCACGGCCGCGAAGGACGCAGGAGCCGCCTCGGCCGCGCCGCGGTCTTGCCCGTTGTCTTGCCCGACCGCTCGTGGGCAAGAGTGCCGGCCGCTAGCACGAGGGGGTTGCCAACCGGCTTGGGTGTCCGCTCAGGTGTCCGCTCAGCGCCTCGGCACTCAGGTTGCCAAGATCGCCTCAGGCCGATCGGGCCTAAGTGAGGTGGGGTAACCGATCCTCACCCCACTCAGCCGGGTGCCCGCCGCAGCTCCTCGGTGCGTCAGAGTTCGCGGCGCCGAATGGCCGCGGTCACGGTGCCCAGGGCCAGCAGCCGCCCGGTGCCGTCCTCGACGCGACCGATCCCCACCGCCGTCGTCCTGCCGATGAACTCCAGGTGCCCGTGGCTCTTCAGCCCTTGGCCCGCATCGGCGGCGCGGACGTAGTTGACCTTCAGCTCAAGGGTGGTGGCGTGGTCACCGGAGGCCAGGTGGGTCAGCACCGACTGCATGACCGCTGAGTCGATCATCTGCGCCAGCAGGCCGCCGGAGGGGTTCCCTCGGCTGTTGGCCCCTTCGGGGCAGCCGTTGTGGTGGATCGTGACCTTGCCGGTCTCCAGCACGTCGAGGGTCAGGCCCAACGTTGCGTGGATGGGCGATCGCCCGTACCGCTGCTCCTGGTCCGCCCAGCTGGCGGCTCTCTCGTCGGTCACTGCGCTGAGACCTGTCCGTACGGAGCAGTCGCCACTCGGAGCTCGGGGTCATTTGCCTTGCGGACCAACTGGACCACTCGCTCGCCGGCCCGGGTCGCTGCTGCGTAGCTCAGGTCGGACGCCTCGTAGAAGAACTGCTTGGTCGTCTGCACCGCGAGCGTGCGGTGGCCGGCCACGGTTCGGGCGATCTCCATCGCGCGCGTGCGCAGCTCGGTGCCGGGCACGACCTCGTTGACCATGCCGATGGCCAGTGCCTCGTCGGCGAGGACGCGACGGCCGGTCACCAGCAGCTCCATGGCCTTGCGGGCGCCGACGACCTCCTTCAGCCCCACCAGGGTGACGCCGTTGACGAGGCCGTGAGCGACTGCGGGATAACCGAACTGCGCATCATCGGCAGCGACCACTAGGTCGCAGGCCATGGCGACCCCGCAGCCGAGACCGAGTGCATGGCGCTGCACCGCGCCGATGATGACCGGGCCGCACTCACGGAAAGCGGCGAACAGCCGGCTTCCCTGCGGCTTGGCACTGCGGGACTTCGCCGTACCGATCTCGCTGAGGTCGACGCCGGCACAGAACGTCGTGCCCTGGCCGACCAGCACGACTGCGCCCAGGTCGGCGACGTCGTCGGACTCCAGGACCTCGATCAGCGATAGCACGGTCTCGTCGTTGAGTGCGTTGCGCTTCTCCGGACGGCTGATCGTGATCAGGCCGACACCGCTCTCCACGACGTCGAAACGGATGTTCGGCATTCCCTTCCCTTCACGAAGGTCGATCAGGACTACGGGTGCTCATTCACCCCTGAAGATCGGCGTACGACGCTCCCGGTGAGCGGCCGCACCCTCGGCACGGTCACTCGTGGTCAGGACGCGCTCGTACAGTGCCGCTTCTACGTCGAAGCCGTTGGCCACCCCCAAGTCCATAGACAGGTTGATGGCGCGCTTCGCTTGGACGTTGGAGACCGGAGCAGCTGACGCGATCTCTCGCGCCAGCGTCATCACCTTGGTTTCCAGCTCGTCCTCGGGTACGACGTAGCTGATCATTCCCCATGTGAGCGCTTCCGCCGCATCAAATTTCCGGCCCGTGAAAATCAGCTCTTTCGCACGCGGGACGCCAACCAGTCGGGGCAGGATCTGGGTGCCACCGCCTGCGGGGATCGAGGCCAGCCGCGATTCGATCAGGCCCATGACGGTGCCCTCTGACGCGACCACGAGGTCGCAGCCCAACGCCAACTCCAGCCCGCCGCCGATGGCGTAGCCATGCACCTGCCCGATGACGGGGCGGATGCAGTTGCGCATGGCGGAGAACGCCGCCGGCGAGATCCGTCGCCGGGTGCGCAGGTCCTGCAGGCTCATGGCGGCGCGTTCCTTCTGGTCAGCGCCGACGCTGAAGGCACGACCTGCCCCCCGGACCACCACGCACCAGATGTTGGGGTCGTCGTTGATCTCGTCGAAGAGCCGGATGAGCCGCCGGAACAGCGGCGTCGTCGCCGCGTTCAGAGCTTCCGGGCGGTTCAGCGTCACGACGCCGATGTGCTCGGAGACCTCGAGGGTGACCAGCTCGTCCTCGGGCCGGTCAGGCATGACGTACGCCGTTGGGGAAGGGTGTCATCAAGTAACCTTCAGTTGTACGCATGTCGCACATGCGTTCGCCACGTGGACAGGGGCGGAGGCTAGGTCCGAGACCAACTCGTGTCAACGGACCGGGCGGCCGCAGCTGTAGGGTCGCCTGCGCGGTCGCTGCAGTTCCGTCGACCGGCCGGACATGCGGTGTGTCGCAAGGGTTTTGCTCCGGTGCGCTTCGAAGGGCGGCTCACGTGGAAGACGCAGCTGCGGATCAGTACGGCGCGCACTTCGTGCAGTCGTTGGAGCGGGGCTTCGCGGTCATCCGAGCCTTCAGCGCCGAGAGCCCTGCGCAGAGCCTCACGGAGGTCGCGCGGCACGCCGGGCTCACGCGCGCGTCGGCGCGCCGCTTCCTGCTCACCCTCGTCGACCTCGGCTATGCGCGCTCCGAGGGTCGCCTGTTCTCCCTGACTCCGCGGGTGCTGGAGCTCGGCTACGCCTACCTGTCGAGCTTCTCGTTGACGCAGGTGGCCGAGCCCCACATGCAGCAGCTGGTCACCCATGTCCACGAGTCGTGCTCCATGTCGGTGCTCGACGGCGCCGACGTCGTGTACATCGCCCGCGTGCCCACGGTCAGGATCATGACGGTGGCCATCAGCGTGGGAACGCGCTTTCCCGCACATGCCACGTCCATGGGTCGCGTGCTACTCGCCTCCCTGCCGACTGCAGAGATCGACAGCTACCTGGATCAGGCGGACCTTGTGCGATACGGGCCGCACACCGTGGTCGAACCGAAGGCCCTGCGCGCCGAGCTGGTGCGCGTGGCCAAGCAGGGGTGGGCCATCGTCGACCAGGAGCTCGAGGAGGGACTGCGCTCGATCGCTGTCCCGCTCCGGGACAGGACGGGCCGGGTCGCGGCCGCCGTGAACCTGTCGGCGCACACCAGCTCGAAGTCGTTGAAGCGGATTCGTGAAGACCTGCTGCCGGCGCTGCAGGAAGCAGTGAGCCGCATCGAAAAGGATCTGCGCAACGCTCCGGTTCCCGCTGCGGAGCGTGGCTGACGCGTTTCACGCGCGGTTCCAGGAAGGGAGTGCCTTAACTGGAAATCTGGGCGCCGTTTCTTTGACCCCCTCAAAGCGGCGACCGTAACGTTCGGGCAGCGATCACTGTGTGCGAGATGCGCACAAGGCCGGGAACTCCACCCCGGTCCGGGCTGACCGAAGGGGATCCGAGCCGTGGACTTCACGCTCTCGCCGACCGCTGAGGCGTTCAGGCTCCGCTTCAGAGACTGGCTCGAGCTGAGCCTGCCGCCCGAGTGGCGCAGCTATGCAATGCATCGGGAGTCGTTCGATGAAGTGGTGAGGGTTCGGCGTGAGTGGGGCAAGCTGCTGCACGCAGGTGGCTGGGCCGGCCCGTCGTGGCCTACATCGCACGGCGGACTCGGCCTCGGCATCGACGAGATGACCGCCTACACCGAAGAGCTCGTCCGGTACGGCGCCCCGGAGCCGATGAACGCCAACGCGATCGGCATCCTCGCCCCGACCATCCTGAAGTTCGGCACCGTCGAGCAGCAGCAGCGGCACCTGCCCCCGATGCTGAGTCATCAGGTGTCGTGGTGCCAGGGCTTCTCGGAGCCCGAGGCAGGCTCGGACCTCGCCGGTCTGGCCGCCCGCGCGGAGCACGACCCCGAGGCTGGGGTCTACCGGATCACCGGGCAGAAGCTCTGGACCTCGCGTGCGCAGTACGCCGACTGGTGCTACATCCTCGTGCGCACCGAGGCTGACAGCAGGCGACACACAGGCATCAGCATGCTTTTGATGCGCATGGACCAGCCGGGCGTCGAGGTCCGCCCGCTCCGCAGCATCGCCGGCTCGCTCGAGTTCAACGAACTGTTCCTGGACGGTGCGATCGCGGAGGAACGCGACCTCATCGGCAACCCCGGGGACGGGTGGAAGCTGGCCACCTTCGCGCTGTCCAACGAGCGCGGAACCCGTATGGTCGAGCGGGCACTTAAGTTCCAGAAGGAGCAGAGCACGGGCCAGCACGACCTGCTGCAGCACTTGGAGAAGCGCGACCAGCGACCGGGAGTCGTCCCGGACGCCCTGGCGCAGGCCCACATCGATGCCCGCGTCGTCGCCGCCATGACGCACCGGATGCTGGCGCTCACCTCGGAAGGCGCTGAGCTGGGCGTGCTCCCGTCGATGTCCAAGCTCGTCTGGAGCGAGGGGTACCAGCGGTTCCTGTCCTCACTCATGCACGCCTTCGGGGCGGACGGGCTGACGCAGACCCCGCCGTACGACGCCTGGCAGGACCGCCTGCTGCGAGGTCGCGCCGCAACCATCTACGGCGGCACGTCCGAGGTGCAGCGCAACATCATCGCCAAGTCCCTCGGCCTGCCGTCCAGCGCTGCCCGCTAGCCCCACGCCCCCCGTGCGTCACCTTGAGAATGCGGTGGTTTGAAAGTGCGCTACACCCTGACTGACGACGAGCGGGGCCTGCGGTCGTCGCTGCGTTCGTTCTTGTCGCACAGCAGTCCGGCTGACAAGTACGAGGCGATCTGCGAGCGGGACGACGGCTTCGACCAGGAGCTGTGGAGCCGGCTCGCGGCAAGCGGCTGGCTCGATCTCCATGCGATGTCGTTGATGGGGTCCGACGGCTCGGCGTGGCCGATCGCCGGCGTCCATATGGCGGAGGAGTTCGGGCGTCACCTGGTGCCCGCCCCGGTCGAGCTCGTCGCGGGCTTCCTGCTTCCTGTCCTCCGGAGCCTGGAGCCCGGCGCGCTCGGGGTGAACCTGGACGACGGTGTGACTGAGGACCTGTGGACCGTGCATCTGCGGCCGCTGCTGCAGCTCGTCTACCCGCAGGTGCGTCCGTCCAGCGACCGGCCGACCGTGGAGCGGACCGAGGACGGGCTCGTCGTCTCCGGCCAATTCCCCGCCGTCCAGTTCGCCGCTTCGGCGGAGTCGATGTTCCTCCCCGTCGAGCTCGGTGACGAATGGGCCCTGGTCCGGGTGCGCCTGGGTGCCGAGGGCGTTTTGATCGAGGCCGGCAGAACGGTCGATCCGGGCAGGACCTGCGCGACCGTGACGCTCTCGGCCGTCGTCGTCCCAGCCCAGGACGTCGCTCTCGTGGACGCCGACGGACGGCCGGTGGTCGACGTCCTCGCGACGGAGCTGCTGTCGTACCTGCTGTTTCTCGACGGCAAGGCGGTCGGCGCATCTGAGGCGCTGCTCGAGCGGACGGTTCGGTACGTCACCGACCGCAAGCAGTTCGGCGTCCCGATCGGGTCCTTCCAGGCCGTCAAGCACCGGGTCGCAGAGATGGCGACCATGATCGAGTCGGCGCGGTCACTCGCTTCGTACACCGCCTGGCGGGTCTCCCAGCGCCACGACGACCGCGTCGAGGCGACGCTGGCCAGTCGGCTGCACAGCGCCGACGTCTATCGCCGGGTCTGCGAGAGCGCCATACAGTGCCACGGCGGCATGGGCTTCACGTGGGAGGTCGGACTGCACTTCTGGTACCAGTCCGCAGTCTTCGACGCCGGTGCTACCGACCTCGCTCTCGCCGACCTCGCGCGCGTGCTGGGCGGCGCGTCGTGACCATGGCCGCTGACGGCAGGACGGCCCAGTCAGGCCTGAACGCCTTGCTCAACAGCCAGTCGATCGCGGTCGTGGGCGCCTCGGACCGGCTCGGGACGCCGGGCAGCCGCGTCATGCATGTGCTGCGTGAGTCGAAGTACGCCGGTGAGGTCATCGCGATCAACCCGCGCCTACCGACCTTCGCGGGAGCGGCGACCTACCGCTCGCTCGAGGACTGCCGCCCCGGTGCGATCGACCACGTCCTGGTCCTGACCCCGGCCGACACCGTTCCCGACGTGCTCCGCGAGTGCGTACGCCGTGGCGTGGGAGCCGTCACCCTGCTCCCCGCCGGCTTCGTGGACGGCGAGGACGGCGAAGGGCCGGCGGCCCTGTTCGGCGCGATCGTCGGGAGCTCCGGGCTCCGCATCCTCGGGCCGAATTGCCTCGGCATCGTCAACGCGCACACAGGCCTGATAGCCAGCCCCGCGTCGGCGTTCATGGCCGGCGCGGTGCAGCCCGGGCCTGTCAGCATCGTGAGCCAGAGCGGTGCCGTCGGCGCCTACCTCGTCGGCCTGCTGGCCGAGGTCGGCCTGGGCGTCCGGTACTTCGCCAGCACGGGCAACGAGGTGGACATCCAGCTCGGCGAGACCGTGCTGCACTACGCCGAGGACGATGAGACGCAGGCGATCATCATCTACCTCGAGGGACTCCGTGACGCTGCTGCGTTCATCGACGCCCTGACCGAGGCGCGACGGCGCGGCAAGAACGTGATCGTCATCAAGGCCGGCGAGACGGAGCTGGGCGCCGAAGCCGTGCGCTCGCACACCGCAGCGCTTGCGGGCGACGACGCCGCCTATGAGGCGGCCTTCGAGCGGTTGGGCGCGTACCGGGCCCGCTCGCTCGGGGAGGCGGTCCAGGCAGCTCGGGCTTCGCTCGTGCCGATGCGCACCCGCCGTCGCGTTCAGCGCCTAGCGGTCATGACGACGTCTGGTGGCCTCGGGATCCTCGCCGCCGAGGCGCTCGTCACGGAGGGCTTCGACCTACCCCCTGTGCCGGCCGCGGCCCAGGAGCGCATGCGCGCGCTGTTGCCCTTTTGCACCCCCAGCAACCCGATCGACCTCGGCGGAACCGTGCCTGCCGAGCGTCCTCAGTTCCTCGAACTCCTCGACTTGACGGTCGACAGCCTCGGGCTCGACGGCCTCGTGTTCGTGGTCAGCAACATGCCGCGGTCGCCCACGGCCTGGACGGGCATCCGCGAGACGCTGGCCGAGTTCGCGCGCAGGCACGACGTCCCGCTGGCGGTCATCGGTGCCCTGACCGAGGAGGACGCAGCGATGTTCAGGGGCCTGGGCGCGGTCACCGCCTCCGACCCGCTTGAGGCGGCGCGCGAGCTCGCCGTACTGGATCGGGTGACGGCCCAGCGTGCGTCCACCGGTTCGGTCGACCACCCCCGTCCCCGCGCTCGGTCTTCGGCGGCTCGGCCGCTGCCTGACCTCGCCGCGATGGAGCTGCTGGAGGAGTACGGCGTCTCGTTCCCCGCGTCGGCCGTGGTGGCGCTCGGTTCGGGGGAGCTGCCGCGCGAACTGGCCGGCATCAGTCTGCCGAGCGCCGTCAAGCTGCTGCAGGACGGCGTTCTACACAAGGCGGCCGCCGGCAACGTGGTGACCGGTGTCCGCGAATGGGGCGAGCGGGAAGCCGCGATCGCCGGCTTCCGGGCCAAGGCCGATGGTCAGGGTCACATCCTGGTGCAGGCCATGGTCGATCACGTCCTCGACGAGGTGATCGTCTCGGCCCGGAGAGACGAGACGTTCGGGCCCATGTTCGTCATCGGGACGGGCGGTCGGCATGTGGAGCTGCTCTGCGATCGAGTCTTGCTTCTCGAACCCGTCTCGGCACACGACGTTGCAGCAGCGCTGACCAGGCTCCGTTTCCTGCGCGATCTCGGCGAGTGGGAAGACACGTGCATGCGCGCCGTCACGGACGTGGTGTTCGCCCTCCAGCGGCTGCTGGAGCAGCGGCCCTCGATCGTCGAGGTCGAGATCAACCCGATCATCATCCGATCCGAAGCGCCTTTCGCCATCGCCGTCGATGCGGTCGTACTGGCCACGGTGCCCGATGGCGCATAGCCGCGCCGAGTGTGAACAGGAGCTCCTGACGTGAAGAAGCCCAGCACCGTGACCATCCGCGAGGTGTCACCGCGCGACGGTTTGCAAGGTGAGACCGCCGAGATCGACACCGAGGGGAAGATCGAGCTGGTCAACCTGCTCGCATCCGCGGGCTTTCCGAGGATCAACGTCACCTCCTTCGCGAGCCCCAAGGCGGTGCCACGGCTAGCCGATGCCGCGGACGTCGTTGCCGGTGTGATCAGGCGGCCGGGGCTGGAGCTCGACGCCTCGGTGCCGAACCTGCGGGGGGCCGAGCGGGCGCTCGAGGCCGACGTCGACACCCTCGTGGTGTTCGTGGCGGCCAGCGATGAAGCCAACCTGCGCAACGTTCGCCGAACCACCGAGGAGTCGATGGTGGAGAGCGAGGCCGTCATCAGGCTGGCCCGCGCATCGGGCAAGAACGCCGTCGGCACCGTCTCGCTCGCCTTCGGCTCGCCGTACGGGGATGAGGTCACCGACGACACGGTGGTGGCGCTCGCGGATCGCTTCGTGGCTGCAGGTGCGACCGGGCTGTCCCTTGGCGACACCACGGGCGAGGCCAACCCGCAGGCGGTGTTCGACCTGGTCAGTCGCCTACGCGCGGAGTACCCGGACGTGGAACTCGCCCTCCACCTGCACGACACCCGCGGGCTTGCGCTGGCCAACGTCCTCGCCGGAATGCAGGCCGGCGCCCGCCACTTCGACGGTGCCATAGGTGGCATCGGCGGCTCGCCGTTCACCAAGGACTCCAGCGGAAACCTGGCCACCGAGGACCTCGTCTACATGTGCGCCACGATGGGCATTGAGACCGGCGTCGACCTCGCTGCGCTCCCCTCGATCAACGCGTTCCTCGAGACGCGACTCGGCCACCCGCTGCCGGGCCGGTTGGGGCAGTTCATGCGCGGCTCCGAAGCGGCGAGCGCATGACCGCCCCGGGCGGGCAGGACGGCCCGCAGGCTCCGGAGGGCATCCTCGACGGCATTCGGGTGCTCGACATGTGCGGAGCACTGGCGGGACCGTACGCAGCGATGATGCTCGCGGAGCACGGGGCCGACGTCATCGAGGTCGAGCACCCCGCGACAGGGGACGAGGCCAGGGTGTGGCCGCCGATCCTCGGAGGGGTCAGCAGCTACTTCGGCACCATCAACCGCAGCAAGCGCAGCCTCGCGATCGACCTCAAGGACCCGGACGGGCTGGCCGTCGTGCTCCAGCTGGCCACCCAGGCGGACGTGGTGATGCAGGGCTTCACGCCGGGAGTCATCGACCGCTTGGGCCTCGGGTACGACGCGGTCCGCCGCCTGAACCCGTCCGTCGTCTACTACTCCCTCTCCGGGTACGGCCAGGACGGGCCCTGGCGCGACAAGCGCGGCTACGACCCGATCATGCAGGCAGCCAGCGGGTTCATGAGCGTTACCGGGGAGCAGGGCCGGACTCCGGTGAAGTCGATGATCCCCGTCGCCGACCTCTCCAGCGCCATCTACGGCTACGCCGCGATCCTGGGCGCCCTGTTCCGGCGGCAGCGCACCGGTAGGGGTCAGTACCTCGACATGGCGATGATGGATGTCAGTGTCTCCATGCTGAGCGTGGTGGGCGCGAAGTACCTGCACACCGGGGTCGTGCCCGAGCGCAGCGGAACCGAGAACCCTCAGCGGGTGCCGTCAGCGGCCTTCGAGTGCGCGGACGGTCGGTTTCTGCAGGTCGTGCCGAACCAGCGGCAGTGGCCGACGTTCTGCAGGATGCTGGGTCACGAGGAGTGGATCGATGATCCGCGGTTCGCGACGCCAGCGGCACGCACCGTTCACAAGGACGTGCTGTACCCCCTGATCCGCGAGTCCTTCGCGGCTCGAGACGCCGACGACTGGAGCCGGCTGCTCGACGAGGCGACGATTGCGGCGTCGCCGATCTACTCCATCGACGAGGTCTTCGCCCTGCCGCAGGTCAAGCACAGGCGGAGCGTCCAGGCCTACACCGACCCGGAGATCGGTGAGGTGCCTGCCATTGCCCTCCCCTTCCGCTACTCCGAGACGCCCACCCGGATCAAGATGGCGCCGCCTCAGCTGGGGGAGCACAGCATCGACATCCTGCGCGAGCTCGGTCGCTCGGAGGACGACATCGACCTGCTCATCAAACGAGGTGCCCTGAGCGGCACACCGAGAGGTAAGGACGCCACATGAAGCCGACCGAGGGCGACGCCCACAACGTGCTGATCACCCAGGACGGTCGCGTCTGCACCCTGACGCTGAACCGCCCGGCCGCGCGCAACGCGCTGAGTCGGGAGCTGCTCGACGAGCTGTCGGCCGCGCTGCAAGCTGCGGCGGACGACGAGACCGTCGGCGCGATCGTGCTGACCGGGAACGGCCCCGCCTTCTGCGCCGGGGCGGACCTGAAGGAGGGCGCCCGCAACCTGGGCGACGACGCCTTCCAGGCCAGCTACGACCGGACCACCCAGTCGATGAGGGTCCACCAGCTGCTGCCCAGGTTGTCCAAGCCAGTCATCGCCGCGGTCAACGGGTACGCCGTCGCCGGCGGCTGCGGACTGGCCATGTCCTGCGATCTCGTCTATGCCGCAGACACCGCCAAGTTCGGCTACCCCGAGGTGAACCGGGGACTGGTCGCCGCGATGGTGATGGTGAGTCTGAGCCGCCTGGTCGGCCGTCGCCAGGCACTGGACCTTCTGCTTTCGGGGCGCCTGGTCGATGCGGCCGAGGCGGCGAGCCTGGGCCTGATCAACAAGGTCGTGCCGCACGCGGAGCTGCTGCCGGGGGCACAGGCCTACGCCCAGGAGCTCGCGGCCAAGCCCGCCCAGGCGCTGCGGTACACCAAGGACCTGTACCGCCAGGTGCAGGAGCTCGACTACGACCGCGCGATCGAGTACGCGAGAGACCTCAACCTCATGCTCCGGCAGACCGGTGCCGTACGCGAGGGCGTGACGCAGTTTGCCAACCTCAGCGCACCCACGACCGGCTGACAACCGCCGACGCGCAACGCCGGCCGATTAGAGAAGAGACTCCCATCAAGTCGCAGTCGTTGGTGCTCCGGACACCGGGCGTCGCCCCACTGCTGGAAGAGGTGGACGTACTCGATCCCGCCCCGGGTGAGGTGATGGTGCGGATGGTCGCGTCCGGCCTCTGTGCCACCGATGCCCATGCGCTGTCCGGTTACCAGCCGATCCCGCGCTACCCGGTGGTTCTCGGACACGAGGGCGCCGGCATCGTCGAGAAGGTCGGCGCTGGAGTGAAGGGGCTCGTGGAGGGCGACCACGTCGTCCTGGCGCTCTGGTCCGACTGCGGCGTCTGCAAGCAGTGCGTCCGAGGACGCTGTGACGAGTGCGACAGCGACTGGCACCGCACCGGTTTCGCGGGCGTCCAGGCGGACGGTCGTTCCCGCCTGCGCCAGAGCGGCGCCGAGCTCTATCCGCTGTTCGGCGTGGGCACCCTCGCAGAGCACACGACCGTCCGGGCGGCTCAAGCGATCCGCATCGATCCTGACCTGTCGCTCGAGGCCATGTGCCTGACCGCCTGTGCGGTCGGCACGGGAGTCGGCGCCGTCCTGAACACCGCGGACGTGAAGGTCGGTGACACTGTCCTCGTCGTCGGCTGCGGGGGTGTCGGACTCAACGTCATCCAGGGCGCCCGCATCGCGGGTGCATCGACCATCGTCGCCGCCGACGTGAGCGCTGCGAACCTCGAACTGGCTCGTGCGTTCGGCGCGACCCACCTGATGAACACTGCCGAGCGCCCCCTTGATCTCTCTGATCTCGCGCCCGACGGTGTCGACGTGGCCTTCGAAGTCGTGGGTCATCCGGAGCTGATCGCAGAGTGCCTGCGCCTCACACGCATCGGCGGCAGCTGCATCATCGTGGGCCTCACTGCGCCTGGCGCGACTATCGCCGTCGACGGTCGGCTGATGACGGGTGCGCGCCGCCTGATCGGCTGTCGAAGTGGCGGGGGCGTCCCGCAGTACAACATCCCGCTGATGGCCGGCCTCTACCGGGACGGACGACTGCTTCTCGACGAGCTGATCGGCCGAAGGCTGCCGCTCGCGGACGCCGCACACGCCCTCACCACCATGGACAATGGCGTCGTTGGTCGCAGCGTCGTCACCTTCGCCTGATGCGTCCCGCACACGAGGCAAAAGCGACGTGCAACGACGTCCAGCGGGACGCCCCATCGAGTCCCGACAGGCGAGCGGCACCGGCTCTCGTGAAGTTCCTCACACGTTTCTTCTGCATGTCGGAAGCGGCCGTTGGCGGTCGTCAGGTCTTCCCCTAACTTCACTCAAATAAGCAGGGTTGCGGCACCGAGACTCGGCGCGGCACCTTGGCTGGCCTGTCACAGAAAGGAGAGCAACCGCCCAATGTCCAGGTTGCGCTTCGGGGCATTCATGGCCCCTTTCCATGCCCGTCCCGGTGACAGCCCCACGGTCGGTCTGCATCACGACCTGAAGATCGCAAAGCACCTCGACACCCTCGGCTACGACGAGATCTGGTTCGGCGAGCACCACTCCGGTGGCGTCGAGCTCCTTGGCTCACCGGAGATCTTTGCCGCCTGGGTGGCCGGCCAGACTAGTCGGATCAAGGTCGGCACCGGGGTCATCTCGCTGCCGTACCACAACCCGCTGTGGGTCGCAGAGCGCGCGATCCTGCTGGACCACCTAACCCGAGGCCGCTTCATGCTCGGGATCGGCCCCGGGGCGTTGGCCACGGACGGCGACATGCTGGGCCTGGACGTCAGCCAGCTGCGGAACTACCTGCAAGAGGACTTCCCCATACTCATGCGCCTGCTGCGCACGGACGACCTGATCAGCATCGACACCGGGCGCTACCGCCTGGTCGACGCGCGGGTGCAGCTCGATCCCTACAGCGACTTCGACATCGCCGTGACGTCGGTCTTCACGCCCTCCGGCCCGATGCTGGCCGGCAGGTTCGGCATCGGCCTGCTCCAGCTGTCAGGGCTGACGCCGGACAGCCTCGCCGTACTCCCGCAGCACTGGGAGACCGTGGAGAAGCAGGCCAAGGAGTTTGGTACGACGGTCGAGCCCAAGGACTGGCGAGTCGTGAGCATCATGCACGTCGCCGAGACCAAGGACCAGGCCATCGAAGAGGTCCGCTACGGCCTGAGTCACTACTTCGACTACTTCCAGGACGTCGTTGGGCACGAGCGCTTCAGCGCTGCCGGACGCACCTTTGAGAAGCGGCTCGACTGGGCGATCGAGAGCGGCTACGCGATCGTCGGGACGCCCGACGATGCGATCGACAAGCTGCAGGAGATGAACGAGGCGTCCGGCGGTCGGGTCGGCGCGTTCCTGCACTGGGCGACCGACTGGGCGGCCCCGGAGGCGACGCTGCGGAACTACACCTTGTTCGCCCAGCGCGTCATGCCTGAGTTCCAGCAGACGACGGGTCGCTTGGACTCGTCACGGCAGTGGGTGTCCAGGAACTCTGCCGAGATCACGCAGAAGCTCAATGCCGGAGCGAAGCGGTTCGCGGAGAAGCACGACAAAGAGAAGGCCTGAAGCCTCCACATCCGCCGCCCCTCCAGGGCGGAAGCCTGCGCACTCCTCGGCGTGATCTCTGCGTGGGTGCGTACTCACCCACGGAAGACGCGAAGAGGAATCGATGACGACCACGCAATCTTCGACACCACAGCTGAAGAATGGAAGTTCAAAGATGAGACATGCGCGACCGTTCGCCGCGACCGCACTGGCGGTTGCTCTGCTCACCGCTGCCTGCGGGGGTGGCGGAGACACGACGGGTTCGGCTGGCGTCATCAAGCTCGGCCAGGCCCTGCCGATCAACAGCGTCCAGGCGGCCCTTGCCAAGACCCAGATCGTCGGTGCGCAGATCGCCGCTGACGAGATCAACGCTGCTGGGGGTGTCAACGGCTCGAAGATTGAGATCGTCCTGAAGGACACCAAGCTCGAAACGGCCCGCGTCGGGACGATCCTGCGAGAGCTGAACGACGAAGGCGTCAAGCTCACGCTGGGCTGGGAGACCTCACCTGAGTGCCAGGCAGCGGCCGAGGCTGCGCCGCGCCTCCAGCAGGTCGTGCTCGCCAACCACTGCTCGAGCAAGCTGCTCTATGACCCGAAGCCCGCCTCCCCGAACTACTGGATGCTCTCGGCGAGCGGCCCAGAGATCGCGGACGCCGCAGGGAAGAGCCTCGCCAAGGAGATGCCGGAGGTCGACAACTGGGACGTCTTCGGCTACGACGCGGCCATCACCCGGTCGAACTGGGAGGTCGTGCAGGCGGCGATGAAGGGCGAAGGGAACGAGATCAAGAAGAACCAGGACTTCTGGGTGCCCGTGGACGCCACGAGCTACCGCAGCCAGATCACGAGCCTGGCCTCCGGCCTGAAGACCCCGAAGCCGTCGAACGGGCTGTTCCTGTCGGCGTACGGGGCGGGAACCACCAACTTCCTCAAGCAGGCCGAGCCGCTCAAGGTGCTCGACAACTACTCCGCCATCGTCACCCTGGGCGCGTACTGGTCGTCCGCCCTCGCGATGAACGGCACGTCGCCCGACATCTTCAACGTGCACGAGTACTTCGCCGGTTGCCAGACGAACGCCATGGATGATGCGTTCATCAAGGCCTACCGCGCGAAGATGAACGCCCAGCCTGACGCCGGCGCTTACCAGTCGTACATCGGCGTCAAGTTCTACGCGGCGGCGATCGCCAAGGCGAAGAGCGCTGACCCGGACAAGGTGCAGAAGGCCTTCGCGGGTCTGTCGATCGACACGCCCACCGGGCAGAAGATCACGATGAACGGCACCACGCACAAGGCGGACTCGCCTCTGACCGTGGCCCATCTTGTGGGCGACCCGACGGCGCCGGACGGCATCAAGGTGATCTCCTGCGCGACGCCCCCCAGGAACTAGCGAGTCGAGGGGCGGTATCGGCCGGCGATCCCTGCCGATGCCGCCTCCTCGGACGCAGCCCAGCTGTGCCCCTCCGGGCCTCGATTGGAGTGTGAGATCCAGATGAACGATTTGCTCACGATCATTATCTCGGGGCTTGCGCAGGGCTTCCCGCTGTTCGTCATCGCCAGCGGCCTGACCTTGATCTACGGCGTCCTGCGGGTGCTGAACTTCGCACACGGCTCGCTGTTCATGATCGGCGCGTACATCGTCGCCGCGACGCTGACGAGCACCAGCCTGACGTCGTTCGCGCTGACGGTGCTGCTCGCCGGCGTCTGCGTCACCGTCGTCGGTGTTGCCTGCGAGGTGCTGGTGTTCCGGCGGCTCTACAAGGGCAGCCACTCCATCAGCCTGCTCGGCGCCTTCGCGCTCTTCCTTGTGCTGAACGGTCTGGTCGAACAGGTCTGGGGGGTGGAGCCGCGCACCGTTGCCTATCCGTCGGAACTCTCGGGCGCGCTCACCGTAGGCAGCCTGTCCATCGCGAAGTACGACCTCGTGGTGATGGGACTGGGCCTGGTCATCGCCGTGGCGCTCTGGTTCTTGATCGTCAAGACCAGCATGGGTGCTCAGATGCGGGCCATCTCGCACGACCGGACGATGGCGCTCGCGCTGGGCATCCGAGTCGGCGTCATCTCCACCGCGGTGTTCGCGCTCGGCGCCTTCCTGGCCGGCATCGCGGGCGCACTCATCGCCCCGGCCATCTCTGTGGACACGAGCATGGCCGGGGCGTTCATCACGCCCGCGTTCGTCGTCATCATCGTGGGCGGCATGGGGTCGGCCGGTGGCGCGTTCGTGGCAGCCCTGGGCGTCCAGATGCTTGAGAGCTTCGTCTTTCACTACATCCCATGGCTCAGTGGCTTCGGCTTCTACGTCGTCGTGGCCGTCATCTTGATGGTGCGCCCACAAGGCTTGCTGGGCGGGCGAACCACGGCCGCCGTCGTTGCGCGATAGGACAGGGATGACACTCAATCGAACGACTGGGCGTGCCGTTGTCGGTCCGGTGGCGAAGGGCCTCAGTCGGCCTGTGGCCATTCTTCCCATCGCCGCCGTCATCGCCCTCGTGATGCCGTTGCTGAGCAGCGCCAGCGCGCTGTATGTCTGGAGCGCCGCCGCGATCTGGGTGCTGTTCGCACTCGGGACCAACGTGCTCTTCGGCTGGTCCGGGATGATGTCGTTCGGCCAGGCAGCCTTCTTCGGCATCGGCGCCTACACGGTTGCTCTGCTGTCCGGCCATGGGCTGTCGCCGCTAGTGCTGCTGCTCGCAGGCGGCGCGATCGCCGCGGTGGCGGGCGTGGCCTTCGCCGTGGTCGCGTTGCGCGCGAGCGGTGTGGAGTTCGCCGTGCTCACCCTCGTCTTCGCGCAGGTCCTGTGGTTGCTGACCTACCACGTAAAGGGCCTGAACGGTGACGACGGGTTCTCGGGTCTGTCCGGTGCCAGCGTCCTCGGACTGAGTCTCTACTCGGACGTCAACTTCTGGTACTACGTGGTTGCCGTCGTGGCCGTGTGCGCGCTCGGCCTCCGCCGGATAGAGCTGTCGTCCTTCGGCACAGCGGTCCGGGCGGTCCGCGACGACGCACTGCGAGCTGCCTCGCTGGGGTTGCCGGTACGCCGGCTGCAGGTCGCCGCCTACGGGCTCTCGGCGGGCGTCTGTGGTGTCGCCGGCGGCCTGATCGCGCAGCACCAGGGCGTGACAACGCCCCAGGTGCTCGTGTTCACCGTCTCGGGCCAGGTCCTCGTCGCCTGCCTGATCGGTGGGGTTGCCTTCTGGGGGCCGGCCGTGGGCGCCGTGGTCCTGATCGTGGCCGAGAACTTCATGTTCGGCGGAAGCCAGGCGCCGGCGCTGATGACCGGACTCCTGCTGCTGGTCATTGTGCTCGTCGCGCCAGGTGGGCTCACGAGCCTTCCTGAGGCCTTGTCCGACCTGCGTCGTACAAGGATGCGCAAGCAGGCATCGAGAGCGTCCGCCTCGACGGTGGAACGGCCGCCTCGCGTCCCGGCCGTGGCCGGCACCGGCACGGAGGGTGACCCGCGATGACTAGCGCCGAGAGCCTGATCTCCGTCCGGGGGGTGGCGAAGTCCTACGGCGGCGTTCTCGCCATCTCCGACATCGATCTCGACATCGCTCAAGGGGAGCGCGTCGCCATCATCGGCCCGAACGGGGCCGGGAAGTCGACGTTGTTCGGGACGATCGCCGGCGAGCACCGCCCGACGAAGGGACGGATCGTCTTCGACGGCCGTGACGTCACGAGCTGGCCGCCGTCCCGGCTCACCAAGGCAGGACTGAGCCGAACGTTCCAGGTTGCTCGGCTGTTCGGGTCGATGACCGTGCGGGACAACCTCATCGTCGCGGCCACCGCCTGTCGCGGGGGTCAGGGCGCATGGTGGGACTCTTTCGACAAGCAGGACCCCGCTGTCATCGAGCGCGTCGACCGGGCGCTGGGTCGGACGTCCCTCACCGGCCTCGCTGACCAGGAGGCGGCGACGCTCGCCCAGGGCGCTCGGAAGACGCTCGAGCTGGCAATGGCCATCGTCCAGGAGCCCAAGGTGCTGCTGCTGGACGAACCGACAGCCGGGATGTCCTTGGACGATGCCCGGGCAACGATCCAGGCCTTGGTCGGGATCTGCCGCGATCAGCCGGACGTCACCGTCGTCATCACGGCACACGACATGGACGTGATCTTCGCCGTCGCCGAGCGGGTGGTGCTGATGGCTCAAGGCAAGGTCGTCCTGGATGGCACGCCTGATGAGGTCACCGGGCACGCCATCACGCACGAGGTCTACCTGGGGAGCAAGCATGGCTGAGCCGGCACTCGAGCTGCGCGACGTCAGCGCGTCCTACGGTCATGCGCAGGCCTTGTTCGACATCTCGCTTCACGTGAACCCCGCGGAGATGGTGGGACTGCTGGGGCGGAACGGGGCCGGTAAGTCGAGCACGTTCAACGCCGTCATGAACCTGGAGCTGCGCAGGACCGGCCACATCCGCGCTCTGGGGGCATCGCTCGACGGGGTCGCCCCCGATGCCATCGCCAGGAGCGGCGTGGCCTGGGTGCCGGAGAACCGCCGGGTGTTCCCGACCCTCACGGTGCGAGAGAACATCGACCTGGCCCGCATGGGTGCCAAGAGCCGAGGCGGCGGCGTCCCCATCGACGAGTTGGTCGAAGCGTTCCCGCTGCTGAAGCACCTGCTGAACCGACGGGGCAACCACCTCAGCGGGGGAGAGCAGCAGGTGGTGGCCGTCGCGCGGGCTCTAGCCGGTCGGCCGCAGGTGCTGCTGCTGGATGAACCCACCGAGGGGCTGGCGCCCGTCGTGGTCGACCAGTTGACCGAGTCGATCCGGCGGCTCCCTGAGACGCTCGGTGTGGCCGTCCTGCTGGCCGAGCAGAACCTCGAGTTTGTCCTCGGCATGACGTCCCGGGTCTACGTCCTGGAGACCGGCCGGGTCGTGCATGCTGGGAGCACGGCCGAGTTCGCCCGCGACGACGCGCTCCAGCGCAGGTACCTGTCGGTGGCCGCTTCCGGGGTGTCCTGACGAGCCGACCGCCGCGAAGCCACCAGCACCTGACCCGAAGGGGACAAGCTTGATCATCGAGGCTGCAGACGGGAAGATCACCGTCCGCGAGGCGGACGACTGCCGCAAACTCCATGTCGCCGCCGCGCCGCAGTGCGACATCGACGCCACCCTGTGCGCCACCGGGGTCGGCCGGCTGGGTCTCGATGACAAGGTCCTGCTCGACGTTGAGCAGCTGCACGTGCATGCCGCAGCGGCGGCCACCCGCCCCGGCTGGGAGTCCGACTGGGACGCCATGATCAGCTACGCGTCCGCGAAGGGATGGGTGACTTCGGACGGACGCAGCCTGATCGCGCACATCGAGCGGCGATGACCACGCCGACCCGAGAGATCCATCTGGCCAGGCGTCCGACGGGGCCGCCGGATGCCGAGACCTTCGCCTTCGTGGATCGGCTGCTGCCGGCGCCCGCCGACGGGCAGGTGGTGGTGCGCAACCTCGCGCTCTCGATCGACCCGTACATGCGGCCGCGCATGAACGACGAGCCGTCCTATGTGAAGCCCTACGAGATCGGCAAGGCGCTCCTGGGCGGCGCTGTGGGCGAGGTCATCGCCTCGGCGAACTCCTCGATTCCGCGCGGCACCAAGGTGTTGCACTCCTCGGGCTGGCGTGAGCACGCCTTGCTCTCCGGCGATCAGGTCAAGGTCATCGCCGACGGTCCCTTCCCCCTCTCCTACCACCTGGGCGTTCTGGGGATGCCTGGCTTCACGGCGTACTTGGGACTTATGCACATCGCCGAGTTTCGGCCGGGGGACATCGTCTTTGTGTCCGCTGCCGGTGGAGCAGTAGGCGGCCTCGTCGGCCAGTTCGCACGGCTCTCGGACGCCGGCAAGGTCATCGGCAGCGCGGGTTCCGAGGAGAAGGCGGCGTACGTCCTGAAGGACCTCGGCTTCCACGCGGCGATCAACTACCGGAGCGAGGAGCCGCTGCTGACACAGCTCAGGCGGGCGAGCCCGGAGGGCGTCGACGTGTACTTCGACAACGTCGGCGGTGAGCACCTGTCCGCGACCCTCGAGGTCATGCGGGACCACGGACGCATCGCCTTGTGCGGGACCATCTCCTCCTACAACGGGGGCAGTGGGACGACGGTTCCCGGGAACATGTTCAAGGCGGTCGCGAAGCGCCTGACGCTGAAGGGCTTCCTCACCCTCGACCATGAGCCGGTGCGGCCGGCGTTCGAAGCCGCCGTCACCGACTGGCTGGCTTCGGGCCAGCTCCACTACCGCGAGACCAGCACCTCTGGGCTTGACAGCATGCCCGCAGCGTTCGCAGGCATGCTCCAGGGAAGCAACACGGGCAAGGCCATCGTCATGTTGCCCGGCTGAGCGCTCGATGATCTCTATCGCCGAGTCGGCTGCCGAGGCGGTCGCCGGCATCGAGGACGGCGCGACGCTGCTCGTGAGCGGTTTCGGGATGGCTGGCATGCCGGTCCAGCTCATCGAGGCACTGGTCCGACACGGCGCCTCCAGGCTCACGATCGTCAGCAACAACGCCGGGAACGGCGACACGGGACTGGCCGCTCTGATGGCTGCGGGCCAGGTGCGGAGAGTCGTCTGCTCGTTCCCACGGCAGAGCGATTCGTACGTCTTCGAACGCCTTTACCGCACGGGAGAGATCGAGCTGGAGGTCGTCCCGCAGGGCAACCTCGCTGAGCGCATCCGCGCGGCTGGAGCGGGTATCGGAGCGTTCTTCTGCCCGACCGGTGTGGGGACCCCGCTCGCGGAGGGCAAGGAGACCCGCAGCATCGGCGGTCGCGACTACGTGCTCGAGATGCCGATCCACGGCGACGTCGCCCTCATCGGCGCGCACCTGGGTGATCGGATGGGCAACCTGGTCTACCGCAAGACCGCCCGCAACTTCGGACCCGTGATGGCGACGGCCGCCACAACGACCATCGCTCAGGTCCAGCGCATCGTGGACGTCGGCGAGCTTGATCCGGAGGCCATCGTCACTCCCGGCATCTACGTGGACCGGCTCCTGGCGGTCGGCCCCGCGGAGACCGCGTGAGCCGCGCCGGCACGGTCGAGCACGTGGGCCGCGGACCGCTCAGCCGTGCGGAGATGGCCGCGATCGTGGCCCGGGACATCCCCCCAGGATCGTTTGTCAACCTCGGGATCGGACAGCCGACGAAGGTCGCCGACTACCTCGACCCTGGCAGCGGGATCGTGCTGCACACCGAGAACGGCATGCTGGGCATGGGCCCGGCCGCCACGGGGGCCGACATCGACCCCGACCTCACCAACGCGGGGAAGCAGCCCGTCACCGAGCTGCCGGGCGCCGCGTACTTCCACCACGCCGACTCGTTCGCGATGATGCGCGGCGGTCATCTGGACGTGTGCGTGCTCGGCGCCTTTCAGGTCTCCGAGCGGGGGGACCTGGCCAACTGGCACACGGGCGCCCCTGACGCGATTCCGGCCGTCGGCGGGGCCATGGACCTGGCCATCGGGGCACGCGCCGTGTTCGTGATGATGAGCCTGTTCGACAAGGACGGCGACGCCAAGCTCGTCCCGGTCTGCACCTACCCGCTCACGGGACTGGCCTGCGTCAGCCGGATCTACACCGAGTTCGCGACGTTCCTCGTCCTGTCGTCCGGCGTCACAGTGACGGAGACGTTCGGGGTCTCCGTCGACGAGCTTGCCGACCGGCTCGAGGTCGACCTGCGCTGATAGGACGCGCCTAGCTCGCCGGGCGACAGCCCGCTCAGGCCCGGGCCGACTCCGGCTGCAGGAGTCGGAACCTGCTGGCATGGAAGACGAGCGGCGTGACCTCGGGACGGGGATCGATGGTCCAGACCCGCAAGAGGCACAGCGTGTGGTCGCCGGCGACCGCCTCGGTCTCGAGGGTGGTCTCCAGCCGGAGGCTCGAACCGCTGACGAACACGGCCCCGCTCTCGTTGGCCTCCCAGCCGACGTCCCTGAAGCGGTCGCCTGTTTTGGCGGCCAGGGCACGAGCGACGGTGCCCTGGTCCTCGGCGAGCACCGACACGCCCAGGCGTGGCATGGCCCTCAGCACGGGCCACGTGGTGGAGGAGCTTTGGATGCAGACCTGGACGAGCGCAGGCTCCAGCGACACCGGCCCGAACGCGCTCACCGCCATCCCCTGCGGTGAGCCGTTCGCCTGGAGCCCGCACAGCGCGATCACGCCACTGGGGAAGCAGCCGTAGGCCTGGCGTAGGACCGCCGGCGCGAGAACCGGCGGCCCCTCTTCGTCGCCTGCTCTCATCAGGTCAGCATTGCCTTGAGGTCAAGGAACTCCTCGATGCCGAACCGGCCACCTTCGCGCCCCACACCGGACTGCTTGAAGCCGCCGTGCGGAGCGCTCCGGTTCACGGCTCCGCCGTTGATGCGCACCCGTCCGGCACGCAACCGGGACGCGACCGCGCGGGCACGCTCGGGGTCGCCCGACCACACCGCGGCACCGAGGCCGTACACCGTGCCGTTGGCGATCTCGATCGCCTCTTCGTCGCTGTGGAAGGGGATGATGGTCAGCACCGGCCCAAAGATCTCCTCCTGGGCGATGCGCATGTCGTTGTTGGCGTGCGAGAAGACCGTGGGACGGATGAAGTAGCCGCGCTCGATGCCGTCGGGGAGCTCCTCGCCGCCAGTGACGGCGGTGGCCCCTTCGCTCAGGCCCAGGCGGATGTACTCACGCACACGGGCGTGCTGGGAAGCATTCGCGACCGGTCCCAGGGTCGTGCTGTCCTTGGCCGGGTCACCGATGACGTAGCTCTCGGCGCGAGCCTTGGCGAGCTGCGCGACCTGGTCCATGAGCTCGACGGGCACGATCATCCGGGTCAGGCCGGCGCACACCTGGCCGGCGCTGCGCAGGCAGTCGTCCACGCCGTCGTTGACCGCACGCTCGAGGTCCGCGTCGGCAAAGATGATGTTCGGTGACTTGCCGCCGAGCTCCAGGGCGACCCGTTTGAGGGACTGAGCGGCAAGCTCCATCACGCGCTTGCCCGCACGCAGCGACCCGGTGATGGACACCATGTCGATCAGTGGGTGGGTCGCGATCGCCTCGCCGACGACCGGACCCGTGCCGGAGACGACGTTGAGCACGCCGGCAGGGAGCCCTACCTCGTCGAAGACCTCGGCCAGCATGAAAGCGGTGAAGGGCGAGAACTCGCTGGGCTTCAGCACCACGGTGCAGCCGGCCGCCATGGCCGCGCAGGCCTTGACGAAGACCTCGAGCAGGGGCGCGTTCCACGCGGTGATGGCCCCGACGACACCGATCGGCTCCCGCACGATCACGGCGTTGCCGATCGTCTCCTCCCACTGGATGGTGGGCAGGTCCGCCCCGATCTGACGCAGCCCGCCGACGACCGCGTTGACCTCGCCCCGCGCCAGGGTGATCGGCTTGCCGATCTCCGCGGCGATGAAGGCGCTGATCTCCTCCGCGCGCCCGGCCAGGCCGCCGGCTGCCTTGTCCATGATGGCCGTGCGCTCCGCCAGCGAGGACTGCGACCAGGCGAGGAAGCTGGCGGCCGCTGCCTTGGCCGCCCGGTCCACATCCTCAGCCGTGCCGGCCGGCGCAGTTGCGATGGTTTCCTCGGTCGCCGGGTTTACGACCGGAATCGACTCCGTACCTGTGGACGCAACCCACTGGCCGCCGATGAAGATGGACGACTGGACTTTCACTGTTCCTCCGAAGCTGTTGTGTGACGGCTGTAGGGCGTGGAATGAGAGCGTCCGCGCACGGCGGTCGTCGACCGCCTCACTGGCTGTCGAGGCCGTAGGCGATGCGTTTGGCTGCTTTGAGCAGGACAGGGGCGTAGCGCTCGAGCATCGCGCCGGACCCGAAGGCCGAGATCGCGATCGCCGCCGCGGGTGTCCTGTTGCGCAGGACCACCGGGGCAGCGATCGACCGGACCCCGATGTGCGACTCGTCGTTGTCGAAGATGACGCCGGTCCTGGACATCTCGCGCAGCTGTCGTGCCAGGACCTTCGGGTCGCGGATCGAGTACGGCGTGAGCGTGGGAAGCGCCCGCCGCATGCCCCGGGTCTCGACCACGTCGGCGAAGCCGCTCGCCGCGAGTAGGGCTTTGCCGAGACCGGTGCAGGATGCCGGCAGGCGCGCGCCCACACGCGAAGGGATCCGGCTCCCACCGGATCCGGAGAACTTCTCCAGGCAGACGACGTCGAAGCCACGTAGCACACCGAGCTGGACGGTGGCGCCGCATTGAGCAAAGAGCCACTCGAGCACCGGTGTCGCCACGGTGAGCAGGGCTCGGTGTTCGGTCATCTGGGAGCTGGTTCGGAGCTCGACCAGCTTGTAGCCAGGGCAGTATTTGACCCCGACCCTGCCGGCGAGGCCGTGCTGGCACAGCGCGTTCACCAGCCGGTGCACGGTGCTGATCGGCAGCCCGACTTGCAGGCTCAGCTCCGACAGGCTGATCTCACCGCTCGGGTTGTCGACCAGGACTTCCAGCAGCTGCAGTGCCTTCGACACCGAGGACCGTGCGGAGTCGGGTGCGTCCGGCCGATCCTCGTCGGCATCCCGCGCCGCCCCAGACGGGGCGGTTAACACTGAACCAACGCTGAGCTCATGCTTCCTCCGCTGCCCGTGGGCTCGTGCCATGTCCCCAGCTCGCGGGTTGCTTTGAGCGCCCGGTCTCGGTCCTGCACATGGTCTGTCTACATGGGGGCCGGGGGCACCACCAGCGCCCTTTCCACGGGACGGAACTATGAGAGCCAGAACGGCCACCCAGGACCTTCTGCGAGCACGCCAAAGGTCCGTTTTTCCACTCCATGGAAAAGACAGGTGACGCGAGCCGAGATCACGGCTTGGTTGGTCGCGTGGCCACAGCGACGACTCGACCTCGTGATGAGAGGGGATTGCCTGCCCCGCTGTCCCTGTCGGCGCGGGCGGCGGCGGCTGCCGTCGCACGCGCGACTGCCGAGCTGGGGGCTGGTAGGCCGGTCCTGGTGGTGGACGGCGAGGACCGTGAGAACGAGGGCGACCTGGTGTTCGCGGCCCAGTTCGCGACACCCGAGCTGATGGCGTTCATGGTCCGGTACACGTCCGGATACGTGTGCGTGGCCATGCCGGACGAGTGGTGCGACCGCCTCGCGCTCCCGCCCATGTGCGCGGTCAACCAGGACCCTCGCACGACGGCGTACACGGTCTCGGTCGATGCGGCCGTCGGCATCAGCACGGGGATCTCCGCGCGGGACCGAGCCCTGACCCTCGCCCTGCTGGCGGACCGGACCGCGACAGCCGACGACTTCAACCGGCCGGGACACGTGCTGCCCCTGCGGGCGAAGCCTGGGGGCACGCTGGAGCGGGTGGGCCACACCGAGGCAGCGGTAGACCTGTGCAAGCTCGCAGGCGTGGAGCCGGTCGGCGTCCTGTGCGAGGTCGTGAGCGAGAGCTCCCCTGGTGAGATGGCGCGGCGACCGGAGCTGGAGTCCTTCGCCGCGGCGCACGGCCTCGTGATCGTGTCCATCGCCGAGCTGGCCACCTATCGGCGCCTCGTCGAGACCCGGGTGGAGCGGCACGCCGAGACGCGGATGCCCACGGCTCACGGCGACTTCCTTGCCGTCGGCTTCGGGGGCGCCTCGGACGATCCGGAGTACCTCGCCCTGGTCCGCGGCACGATCGGTGACGGCGTGGACGTAGCCGTGCACGTTCACACCGAGTGCTTGACCGGCGACATCTTCGGCTCCCGCGCGTGCGACTGTCGCCGGCAACTGGTGTCGGCCCTCGCAGCCGTCTCGGACGCGGGCCGTGGCGTCGTGCTCTACACCAGGCCGCGCGGCTCCGCCGCCGACCTCACGCACGTCCAGCCGGCCGCTGGTGAGCAAGTTCTTGCTGCTCAGGTCCTGATGGACCTGGGGATTCGTACCGCCCATCCCGCACTGCGGGATGCCGCGACCCTCTGCTGGCTGAGGCACCACGGTCTGGCGGCGGAGAGCCCAGCGGGCGTCACGGGTCGGATCCAGTCCTCGACCGGTAGCCCTGGGAGCCCGTGCGCCGGAGAGCCGCCCGCGGCGCTGGCCGGCTGAGCTCGGCTCGGGCCTGAGCCCCTGTCCCACCCAACCCGCCCGGCGGGCCTCCTGGCTGGAAGCTCTCGGCACTCGGATCGGAGCGCACGTGAATCGCATGGCAGGCCGGGTGGCCCTGGTGACGGGCGCAGCGCGGGGGCAGGGGCGGGCCCACGCTGTGCGCCTCGCGGAAGAGGGCGCCCACATACTCGCCGTGGACGTGATGGCCGACAACGACGCGCTCGGGTACGCCTTGGCCACCGAGGAGGACATGCGGGAGACGGAGCGCCAGGTCCTTGCGACGGGGCAGCAGTTCATCGCCCGGCGGGCAGACGTGCGCTCGCAGTCCGACCTCGACGAGGCCGTGGCGGCTGGCGTGTCGGCCTTCGGCTACGTGGACGCCGTCTGCGCCAACGCCGGCGTCTCCGGACGCAAGGCGCCGACGTGGGAGCTGCGGGACGAGGACTTCGCCATGGTGCTGGACGTGAACCTGCTCGGGGCACGTCGGACGGTCAAGGCCGTCGTCCCGCAGATGATCGCGGCTGGTCGTGGTGGTTCGATCGTCTTCATCAACTCGACGCTGGGCCTGAAGGGATCCGCCAACCTGTCCGCCTACACCGCGTCCAAGCACGGCCTGCTGGGGCTGGCGCGCAGCCTCACGCTCGAGCTTTCGCCGTACAACATCCGGGTGAACTCCGTGAACCCCACCGCGGTCGGCACTGACCTTCTCTTCAACGCGGCTACCTGGAGGAACGTTCGCCCCGACCTGGAGAACCCCACGCTGGAGGACGCGAAGGAAGCGTTCGCGAAGCTGCACCAGCTGCCGGTGCCGTGGATCGAGTCCGTCGACGTCGCCAACGCCGTCCTGTTTCTCGCCTCGGACGAGGCGCGTTTCATCACGGGCGTCAGCCTGCCCGTGGACGCCGGCGCCCTGAGTCTGTGAACTGACCGCATCCCCCCCAGCTGGTCGGCTGCAGGCCGCTCCAGTACGTCCAGCCGTTGCAGCCGGAGACGTAGGCGCACCCGCCGGCCCCGCCGTGCCGGCCAGTGCCGGCCGCACCTGCGCGGTCGCGCGGGCCAACCGCGCATCGTCAAGGTCAGCAGCCCCACGTTCGCGGTGGCCGGCAGGAAGCCCACGGCCTGCATGCCGGCCGCGTAGTTCACGACCAGTTGGCTCAGCCTGAGCGAGAGCGGCTGGACGTACCGGGGGAACCTGGCGAAGGTCTGCTCG
>JAQGMS010000105.1 GCA_028292245.1 Ramlibacter sp. | reverse complement strand
GCCGCGCGTTCACGCAGAGCCTCGGCGGCTCGACGGTCGCCGACAAGTTCGGCCTCGAGGCGCCGCTGGGCGCCATTGCCGACACGGTGTTCGAAGCGACGGTCCTCTTCTCGGACATCCGCAACTTCACGTCGCTGGCCGAGCGGCTCAATTCCAGCGAAGTCGCCGAATTGCTCACGCAGTACTTCGAGCGCGTGTGCGAGCCGGTGCTCAAGAACGGCGGGCGCCACCTCAAGTTCATCGGCGACGGCCTGATGAGCGTGTTCGCCGACACCCTGAGCGGCGGCTCGCCGCTGCCCGCGTCCCGGCGTGCCATATCCGCCGCGCTGGGAATGGCCTTGGCGACGCATGAGTTCCGCGACTGGCTGGACAAGCGCTTCGAGCGGCACGGCCTGCCAGCCTTTGCCATCGGCGTCGGCCTGCACGCCGGTGAAGTCACGATTTGCCGCCTGGGCAGTGCCCACAGCAAGGAGACCACGCCGATCGGCGACACGGTCAACGTGGCGGCCCGGCTGGAGGCGGCGAGCAAGGAACTGGGTTGGACCGTGGTCGCCAGCAGCGCGGTGCTGGGCAGCGCGGGCGAGGGCATCCAGACCGGCGGCATGACCTCGCTGTCCGTGCGCGGCAAGAACGCCTTTGTCGACGTGGCGGAGATCACCGGGCTGGTCACCAACATCGAGGACATGAAACACGGCATGGCGACGCTGACCGAGCGCGCCGGCGAAGTGCGCAACGCGGTGCAGATCAATTCCGAGATCACGGCGCGCGCCGTCAAGGGCGCCCTGCAGTCCAAATTGGAGGCGTTCAAGGACCACCACTTCGATGCCGGCCAGGAGCCGCTGCGCCTGAAGGGCTACTGCCTCAGCCGCAAGATCGGCTCCGGCGGGATGACCGAGGTTTACCTGGCGGCGCGGGAGTCCGACGACCTGCCCGTCGTGCTCAAGGTGCTGGATGCCAGCGGCAAGGCCGCCAGCGAGCACCTTTCGCGTTTCATCCAGGAGTACACGCTGCTGTCGCGGATCGAGCATCCCAGCGTGATCCGCATCTACGACCAGGGCTTCACCGACGACCACGCCTATATCGCGATGGAGTATTTCGAGATGGGCGACCTGCGCGCGGAAATCACCGCGGGCCTGGCCCAGCAGCGCGTGCTGGCCATCGTCGCGCAGGTCGCGCAGGCGCTGGCCGCGATCCACGCGCGCGGCATCATCCACCGCGACCTGAAACCCGAGAACATCATGCGCAGGCCCGACGGCAGCGTGGCGCTGGCGGATTTCGGCATCGCCAAGTCGATGCTGCAGGCCGAGAACATGGCGCTGACCCAGACCCGGCATGGGGACGTGGTCGGCACCCCGTACTACCTGAGCCCGGAGCAGGCCGCCGGCAACGCGATCACGCCACAGTCCGATTTGTACAGCCTGGGCGTGATGATGTTCGAGATGCTGGCCGGCCAGCGGCCGTTCCGCGCCGAATCGTTGGACCTGCTGCTGGCGCGCCACCTGTCGGCCCCCACGCCCGAACTGCCGGCGGCCCATGCCGCTCTGCAGCCCGTGGTGGAGCGGCTGATGGCCAAGCTGCCGAACGACCGGTATGCGTCGGCGCAGGCCCTGTTGGCGGACCTGGACCAGCGCAAATTGCTGCAAACCGTTGCGGGTGCCAGAAGCCTAGAATGACCCGATGATCTCCCGCGAACCCACCATCGAGCGCCTGGCCACGGCGCAACGCCTCCTGCTCGAGCCCTTCGGCTTGAACGAAACCCATCTGTCGCGCGCCCTGGGCGAAATCACGGCGCACCGGGTCGACGATGCGGACCTGTACTTCCAGTACACCCGCAGCGAAGGCTGGAGCCTGGAAGAAGGCATCGTCAAGACCGGCAGCTTCAGCATCGACCAGGGCGTCGGCGTTCGCGCCGTGAGCGGCGAGAAAACCGCTTTCGCCTATTCCGACGACATTTCCGAAGCTTCGTTGCTGGATGCCGCGCGGACGGTGCGAACCATCTCGGCGGCGGCGGGCAACGGCCGCGCCAAGGTGGGCGCACGCAAGATCGCGGGCGGGCGTTCGCTCTACCAGGGGCTGGACCCGATCGCCACGCTCGACAGTACCGCCAAGGTTCAGCTGCTCGAGCGTGCCGAGAAGCTGGCGCGCTCGAAGGACCCGCGCGTGGCGCAGGTCATGGCCGGGCTGGCCAGCGAATACGACGTGGTGATGGTGGCGCGCGCCGACGGCACACTGGCCGCCGACGTGCGGCCGCTGGTGCGCCTGTCGATCACCGTGATCGCCGAACAGAACGGCCGGCGCGAAGTGGGCTCGGCCGGCGGCGGCGGCCGTTTCGGCCTGGCGTATTTCGACGACGAGCGCATCGAAACCTACGTGAGCGAAGCCGTGCAGGCGGCGCTCACCAATCTCGAATCGCGGCCGGCGCCTGCCGGCGAGATGACGGTGGTGCTGGGCTCCGGCTGGCCCGGCATCCTGCTGCACGAAGCCATCGGCCACGGGCTGGAGGGCGACTTCAACCGCAAGGGATCGAGCGCGTTTTCCGGCCGCGTCGGCCAGCGCGTCGCCGCCAAGGGCGTCACGGTGCTGGACGACGGGACCATCACCGATCGGCGCGGCTCGCTGAACGTGGACGACGAAGGCAATGCCAGCCAGCGCAACGTCTTGATCGAGGACGGCATCCTGCGCGGCTACATCCAGGATTCGCTCAATGCGCGGCTGATGGGCGTCAAGTCCACCGGCAACGGCCGGCGTGAAAGCTATGCGCACATCCCCATGCCGCGGATGACCAATACCTACATGCTCAGCGGCACCCGCGCGCCCGACGAGATCGTGGCCAGCATCAAGAAGGGGCTGTACGCTACCAACTTCGGCGGCGGCCAGGTCGACATCACGTCGGGCAAGTTCGTGTTCTCCGCCAGCGAGGCTTATTGGGTCGAGAACGGCAAGATCCTGTATCCGGTCAAGGGCGCCACCATCGTGGGCAACGGCCCGGATGCCCTGACGCGCGTCACCATGATCGGTGACGACATGAAGCTCGACAGTGGTGTCGGTACCTGCGGCAAGGAAGGCCAGAGCGTGCCGGTGGGCGTGGGCCAGCCGACCTTGCGCATCGATGGGCTGACCGTCGGCGGGACGGCCTGAGCACTTTTGCCCAGCTTCGGGGGAACCAGCATGGCTCGCAGCCCGCGCCTTCCGATCGACCCTTCGACCAACCTGCCGAGCATCAATACGTTCGGCGAGCTGAGCAATTTCCTGCGCAGCTCGGTCGCGGACGAAGACAGCCGGCAGCTTTCCGAGAGCATGAGCCAGCTGTCGGTCCACATCGAGGCGATCATCGCGGGGCTGCATCTCGGCCGCCAGCGCACGACGATTGCCCCGATGCTGGTGGACCTGCTCACGGTGCTGCGCGGCCATCGCAACCTGGTGGTCAATCTGGGCCTGCCGTGGCGCGGGCTCTATGAATACGCCGCCTACCTGCAGGCGCTCAACAACTTCAGGGTGCTGATCGGCCAGTGGCTGCTCGATGGCGGGCCGCGCAGTACAGAGCTGTTGCTTACCGCGGAGGACTTCGAACTCGTGGCCTGGCGCACGCTGGGCGAGGGCGTCCTGATGATCGACATGTACGAGCAATGGACGTCGCGCGAGCAGTCCGACCAGCAGTCCACGCTGGGCTCGCTGAGCGAGCCGCAGGTGGAGCGGGCCGTGCAGTGGTGGAAGAAATTGCGGCTGTGAGCTCTTGTGCTACATTCCTCCTCATGCACATGACCCGCGCGTATTTTTTTGGCTACTTCTGGCATCTCACGTCCCCCGGCGGTAGAGAGATCTGAGCGTACCCAGAAATAACGCGAACGAACTCACCAAAAACCGCCGGAAACCCCGGCGGTTTTTTTATGCCCATTTTCTGAACCCGAGAGGAGCCCGCGAATGACTGCCAAATCCACCACCAGCGAAGCCTGGTATGCGCACCCCGTCGACAAGACCAGCGAAACCGACGACGAACGCATCAAGGACATCACCGTGCTTCCTCCTCCCGAACACCTGATCCGCTTCTTCCCGATCCGCGGAACCGCGGTGGAAGCGCTGATCACTGACACGCGCCGCAACATCCACAACATCATGACCGGCAAGGACGACCGCCTGCTGGTCGTCATCGGCCCGTGCTCGATCCACGATCCGAGCGCCGCGCTCGACTACGCGCGCCGGCTGAAGGAGGCGCGCACGCGCTACAGCGGCACGCTGGAAATCGCGATGCGCGTCTACTTCGAGAAGCCCCGCACGACGGTGGGCTGGAAGGGGCTGATCAACGATCCCTACCTGGACGAGAGTTTCCGCATCGACGAGGGCTTGCGGATCGCGCGGCAGCTGCTGATCGAGATCAACCGCCTCGGGCTGCCGGCGGGCAGCGAGTTCCTGGACGTGATTTCGCCGCAATACATCGGCGACCTGATCTCCTGGGGCGCCATCGGCGCACGCACGACCGAGAGCCAGGTGCATCGGGAACTGGCTTCCGGCCTGTCGGCGCCGATCGGATTCAAGAACGGCACCGACGGCAACATCCGCATCGCCACCGACGCAATCCAGGCCGCCGCACGTGGCCATCATTTCCTGTCCGTCCACAAGAACGGCCAGGTGGCGATCGTGCAGACCAACGGCAACAGGGACTGCCACGCGATCCTGCGCGGCGGCAAGGCCCCCAACTACGACGCGGCCAGCGTGGCTGCCGCCTGCAAGGAACTGGAGGCCGCAAAACTGCCGCCGACGCTGATGGTCGACTGCAGCCATGCCAACAGCAGCAAGCAGCACGACAAGCAGATCGATGTGGCGCGCGAAATCGCGTCGCAGGTCGCCAAAGGGTCGCGCGGCGTTTTTGGCGTGATGGTCGAAAGCCACCTCAACTCCGGCGCGCAGCGTTTCACCCCGGGCAAGGACGATCCTCGGGCATTGGAATACGGAAAAAGCATTACCGACGGCTGTCTGGGCTGGGGCGATTCGCTGCAGGTGCTCGAGCTGCTTTCGGAAGCCGTGAAAACTAGGCGAACGCGCTGAAAAGCAGGTTTTTGCCTAGACTTTATTTTACAAAACGTAACAGATAGATTATATTTGTTGCTGGTACCCGCATTTTCGCAGTTGGGGGATCCGCAACATGACTATCGAGCTTCCAGTTTTACGCTTGGGCCTGGCCGGTTTTTCCGCCGCGCAACAGGAGGAACTGGGCGCGGCCTTGTCCGGGCTCGCGCCCGGTGAGATGGTCTGGGAGCTCGACAAGTTGCCGGATGCCGATGCCTGGTGGATCAACGGTGCGCGCTCGAAGCTGTTGCTCAACACCACGGTGAGAGTGTCCTCGGCAGTCCCCACCGAACGCGCGCTGCAATTGCACCTTCCCGATATCGACCGGCCGGTCGCCTTTTCGCTGCCGCTGGCGTGCCCGGACCTGAAGCCCGCGTACAGCTTCGACCCCACATCGCCCGAGAGCATGACCGCGGTGCTCGAAAAATTCGAATCCTGGTTGTCGCCCCTGGCCGCCCAGTTCTGCCTGGCCTCGCACATCGTGGAGCACGAGACGGCGCTGGGCAGCGGCGTTTTCGATGTGCGGCTGGACGGCCGGCTGCTGGCTGTGGTCAACATGCACGGGCCGGTGGGCGTGCTGCCGGGTGTCGGTCCGGCGGATTTCGAGAATGCCGAATGGCGGCGGTGCCCGGCTGCCCAGATCCCGGAGGACCTGGTGCCCACCAGCATGTCGCAATTGATGTGGCAATACAGCTTGCGCACCCAGCGCGACTTGCTGCCGCGGCACTACCGCACCGGCCCGCTGTATTTCCGCCGTCCGCCCCGGCTTCCGAGCCGCATGCTGAGGGATTCGCACCTGCTGCTCCTGCGCGAACTGGCCGCCGGTCCCGCCAGCTTCGAAGCGCTGCAACAGAGCACCGGCTTGCGGCCGCTGCAACTGGCCCGCGACCTGGCGGCGCTCTACTTTGTGGGTGCTATCACCTCCAATCCCAAGCGCGCCGCGCCGAGCAACGCGTTGCGTCGGCACGAAGATACCGAGTCGGCGCAGGGGCCGCACAGCAGCCTGCCCTCGGGCCTCGATTCGGTACTTCCGGGCGACGCGCCACGCAGCGCGCCCATTCCGTCGGACCTGACGGCGCCGGCGCCGATGGGACCGCGCTGACGCGTACCGCGCGCGCCGTCCTCCCACAAATGGGGGAAGACAAAAGTCCACCAGAACGACAAGATGAATGCGCAAGGCCTGACCCGGGCCGAAGCCGCATGAGGAGAAGTAGTACGTGACAGCTGAGACCCATACGCATCTTGCAGCGGAGCAACCCATCCTCTGGCTGGGCATGTCGGGCTTCGCGCCGCAGCAGCGGGCCGTTCTCGAGGCTTCGCTCACGCGGTCCAGCGGGTTTCCGTGCTGGCGCACGTGCACCTTCGGCGATGCGGATGCGTGGTGGGTAAACGGGGCCAAGGTCAATCTCGCGCCCGACGGCAACCTCAAGGTCGCGCCTGGCCTGCCGACCGAGCGCGGGTTGAAACTCAACTTGAGCGAAGTCGACCGGCCGATTGCCTTTGCCCTGCCGCTGGCGGGCGACGACTTCGAGCCGCGATACACCTTCGATCCGGTGTCCGAACCGAGCATTCACGCGGTGTTGCTGCAGTTCGAGACCTGGCTCTGGCTGACGCGCGCCGAGTTCGTGCTGGGCGCCCAGGTCGTTCACCGCGGAGCGGAACTGCGCCGCGGCGTCTACCAGGTCAGTCACTCCGGCAGGCTGCTGGCGGTGCTCGATTTCGAGCAAGGCAAGGCCGCCCTGCTGCCGCGGGTGCACCCGGTCGACTTGTGGGAAGCGCAATGGGACCGGCGGCCGATCGGCGCGCATGACCTGCCGGAGAGCTTTGTCCAGGTCACGCCGGCGCAACTGGCGTGGGCCTATGTGCGGCGCACCGACCGCGACATGCTGCCCCCGCGCTATCGCAGCGAGACGGTGTACTACCGCCGCGCGCCGGGTGTGCCGATGCGCTGGCTGCGCGATCCGCAGTTGATGCTGTTGCGCGAGCTGGCGTCCGAACCCGCCACCCTGGACGGGCTGCGGCAACGCACCGGCATGCCGCTCGACCAGATCGAACACGACCTGACCTGCCTCTACTATGCCGGCGCCGTCACCACCACGCAGGCCAAGGCGGCCGCGCCCCTCGTGGCGCGCCATGACAGCCAGCCGCACACTTCGGGGCCGGGATGGGATTCGCTGCTGCGCAACGACGCCCATGTGCACTACGAGCAAGACCTCACGGCGCCCGCCCAGCTCGAACACAGGCGAAAGGCGCCGCCGGCCAGCGACTCGGTCTAAGCCGCTGCGCTTTGCCGCGCTCCCAGTGCGCGCAGCAATTTGGCGTGAATGTCACCAAAGCCGCCGTTGCTCATGCAAAGGACATGGTCCCCCGGGCGGGCCGCTTGCACGACTTCGCGCACCAGTTCGTCGATCGTCGCGGCCACCCGGGCCCGGCCGCCCATCGGGGCCAGCACCTGCGCGGCATCCCAACCCAGGCCGCCGGTGTGGCAGAACGACAGGTCGGCCTGCTCCAGGCTCCAGGGCAATTGCGCACTCATGGATCCCAGCTTCATGGTGTTGCTGCGCGGTTCGAACACGGCCAGGATTCTTTGCGAGCCGATCTTGCGCCGCAAGCCGTCGACAGTCGTGCGGATGGCGGTGGGGTGGTGCGCAAAGTCGTCGTACACCGTGATGCCGTCGACGACACCGCGCACTTCCATCCGGCGCTTGACGTTGCGGAATTCGCGCAGCGCCCGCGCCGAGGCGTCGGGCGCGACCCCCACGTGCTGTGCCGCGGCGATGGCCGCCAGCGCATTGAGCTGGTTGTGCACGCCGCCCAGTTCCCATTCGACGCGCGCCACCGTCTTCCCGCGCTCCAGAACGTCGAAGTTGTCCGGCTCGCCTTGCGCAGAAAAATCGCTCACCGCCGCGCCGAAACTGCGCACTTCGCTCCAGCAACCGAGGTTGAGCACCCGCGCCAGGCTTTCCTCCAGGCCATTGACCACCACCCGGCCGGTCGCGGGCACCGTGCGCACCAGGTGATGGAACTGGCGTTCGATCGCGGCCAGGTCGTCGAAGATGTCGGCGTGGTCGAACTCCAGGTTATTGAGCACCGCCGTGCGCGGGCGGTAGTGGACGAACTTGCTGCGCTTGTCGAAGAACGCCGTGTCGTATTCGTCGGCCTCGATCACGAAGCATTTGCCTTCGCCCAGCCGCGCCGAGATGCCGAAGTTGGTGGGCACGCCGCCGACCAGGAAGCCGGGATGCAGCCCCGCGTGCTCGAGGATCCAGGCCAGCATCGAGGTCGTGGTGGTCTTGCCGTGCGTGCCGGCCACCGCCATCACGTGCCGGCCTTGCAACACCTGTTCGGACAGCCATTGCGGGCCGTTGGTGTAGGGCAGCCCGCGGTCCAGGATCGCTTCCATCAACGGGTAGCGAGGCGTCCCGTCGGCCAGGCGCGCGCGCGAGACCACATTGCCCACCACCCAGACGTCGGCGCCAAGCGCCAGCTGGTCGGCGCCGAAGCCCTCGATCAGGTCGATGCCGAGCGCGCGCAACTGGTCGCTCATGGGTGGGTAGACGCCCGCGTCGCAGCCGGTGACCTTGTGCCCGGCTTCGCGCGCCAGCGCGGCCAGGCCTCCCATGAACGTCCCGCAGATGCCGAGAATGTGAATGTGCATCGGCCGATTATCGCGGTCCGATTCACTCAGCGCGGAAAGCGTTCGCGCAGTTTCATCTTCCAGAATTTGCCGGTCGAAGTGCGCGGCACGGCGTCGATGAACTCATAGCGTTCGGGCAATTGCCACTTGGCGAAACCGTGGGCCAGCAGGTGGGCGTCGAGCCCGTCCGCTGCCTCGGTGCGGCCAGGCCGCAGGACCACGCAGGCGAGCGGACGCTCGCTCCATTTCTCGTCGGGGATCGCGATCACCGCGGCCTCCGCGACGGCGGGGTGCGCCATGATCGCGTTCTCCAGGTCCACCGAGCTGATCCATTCACCGCCCGACTTGATCAGGTCCTTGGTGCGGTCGGTGATCTTCACGAAACCCAGCGCGTCGACCGAGGCCACGTCGCCGGTGCGCAACCAGCCGTCGGGGGTGAACTTGTCCGCCTCCACCGGCACCTCGTGGTAGCTCGCGGTGATGAATGGCCCGCACACCTGGATCTCGCCGACGCTCTTGCCGTCCCAGGCTTGGTCGCGGCCGTCGTCGCCTCGCACGCGCAGGTCGACCAGTGGAACCGGAACGCCCGCCATCGCCGCGCGCCGGTAGCGCTCGTCGGCGGTGGCAGCGCGCAGTTCGGCGCGGGGATAAGAGATCGTGCAGACCGGCGAGGTTTCGGTCATGCCCCAGCCTTGCAGGATCCAGATGCCGTGCCGGTCGAATGCACGGATCAGCGCTTCCGGCACGGCCGCGCCGCCCACCAGCGACCGCATGCCTTGCGGCAATTTCCAGCGGCCGTGATGCGGTGAATCGGCGGCTTGCGCCGCATCGTAAGCCTGGATGAGGCTCATCCAAATCGTCGGCACGCCCAGCGACAGCGTGGGAGGCTCCAACTGCATCAGGTCCAGCAGGTCCTCGGGATGGAGATGCGGCCCCGGGAAGACCAGCTTCACGCCCATCATCACGGCGCCGTAAGGCATGCCCCAGCTGTTGGCATGGAACATCGGCGTGACGGGCAGGACCACGTCGGTGCCGCGCAAGCCCCAGAAGTCTCCCAGGCTCGCGACCAGCGTGTGCAGGATGGTGGAACGGTGCGAGTACGCCACGCCCTTCGCGCGGCCGGTGGTGCCCGAGGTGTAGCACATGGCCACCGGATCGTCCTCGTCATGCGCGGCATATTCGAACCCGTCGGGGTCGGCCGCCTCGAGCAACGCCTCATAGTCGGCGAATTCGGGGGGCACGGCCGCGCCCGAAAACGGAAACACGATCACTTTCTCGAAGCGGTGCATTTGTGCGAACTGCCGGTACAGCGGAAGAAGCACGTCGTCGACCACCAGGAAGCGGTCCTGAGCGTTGCCCGCGATCCAGCCGATGTCGTCCGGCGACAGCCGCAGGTTCAGTGTGTGCATCACGCCGCCTGCCGCGGGGATGCCGAAGTAACACTCGAGGTGGGCGTGGTGGTTCCAGCACAGGGTCGCGACGCGGTCGCCTTTTTTCAGGCCCAGCCGCTGCAGGGCCGAGGCGAGTGCCCGGGTGCGGCGGTAGTACTCGCCGAAGCTGTGGCGGCGCAGCGTCTTGTCGGGCAGGCGCGAGACGATCTCGTTGCCCGCGAACAGCTTGCCGGCGCGTTCGAGTAGATGGTTGAGCGACAGCGGGACGTCCATCATCGTGCTTTTCATGCGGCTCTCCTGGCGGCTGGGCTGCGCCTGAAGGCACTGTACGGTTCGCGGTGGCTTCGATCAATGCAGAATCACCCCCTATGGAAAGCGCGAAATCGGAGATCGCCGCGGCGGCGGCGCGGATGGTGGTGGAAGAAGGGCTCGAATACGGGCCTGCCAAGCGCCGCGCGGTCCGGCAGCTCGGCCTGAATGCGCGCAGCGCCCTGCCGGACAACGACGCCATCGAGGAGGCGGTGCGCGAATACATCGACCTGTTCTGCGCCGACACCCAGCCGGCCGAACTGGCGGCGCTGCGCAAGCTCGCCTTGGCCTGGATGGAGCGGCTGGCGCAGTTTCGCCCGTACCTGGGCGGCGCCGTCTGGCACGGCACGGCGACCCGCCTGTCGGATATCTATATCCAGCTGTTCTGCGACGACCCGAAGTCGGCGGAGCTGGCTCTGATCGACAAGCAGGTGGACTACCAGGCGCGTACGGTCACAGGGTTCAACGGCGAGCCGGTGGAGGCGCTTTCGCTGTCGAGCGTGAGCCGTGAGCTCGGCGAAGCCATCGGCGTCCACCTGATGATTCATGACCACGACGACGTACGCGGAGCCTTGAAGCGCGACGCCAAGGGCCGCGCGCCCCGGGGCGACTTGGCCGCCGTGCGCGCGCTGGTGGAGAATCGGCCGCAATGACGACCGACTCCATCAACCCTGCGGCCGGGCCGCCCAGCCGGCGACGCCTGCTCTATGCGGGCGTTGCGGGTGCTGCCGCCATCGCCGGCGCCGGCGTTGCTTTGTGGAAAGTGCGACCCGGCGCTGGCAGTGATACCGCCGCACTGTTGTGGCCCCTGAAGTTCGACACTCCGGCCGGGTCCGTCCTGGACATGCAGACGCTGCGGGGCAAACCTCTGGTGGTCAACTTCTGGGCCACCTGGTGCCCGCCTTGCGTCGAGGAACTTCCGCTGCTTGACGGCTTTTACCGCCAAAATTCGTCTAAAGGATGGCAAGTTGTGGGATTGGCCATCGATCAGCCGAGCGCGGTACGAGCTTTCCTGCAGCGGACGCCGGTCAGCTTCCCGGTGGGCATGGCAGGTTTGGGCGGCACTGAACTGGGCGCGGCACTTGGCAATCTGGCCGGCGGATTGCCTTTCACGGTCGCACTGGGCGCTGGCGGCCTCGTGCTGCAGCGTAAAATGGGCAGGCTCTCGCCCGCCGACCTGGCCCAATGGAGCCAACTCGGCTAGCCATCCGCAAGCTCGCAGGCCTGCGTCAAAGGTTTCTCCGCTGTCAAGGGCGGAGCTGAAAATAAACTAAAAATGAGCGAAGAAACAGAAAGTAAGAGAATTTTGCTGTAAATTCGCCTTCCTTTCGTTTGCATGCGTTGGAGAGCTCATGGACTTGCGCAAACTCAAGACGTTGATCGACCTCGTGTCGGAATCCAATGTCTCCGAACTCGAGATCACCGAGGCCGAGGGCAAGGTTCGTATCGTCAAAGGCGGCGGCGCCGTGGTGCAACAGCCTGCCGCGCCGGCCGCCACGGTTGGCGCGCCGGCTTTGCCGGCGGTGGCCGCGGCCGCGGCCGCACCTGCGGCGGCCGAAGTGCCGTCCGGCCACGTGGTCAAGTCCCCGATGGTCGGCACGTTCTACCGCTCGGCCAGCCCCGGCGCCAAGCCTTTCGTGGAAATCGGCAGCCAGGTCAAGGAGGGCGAGACGGTCTGCATCATCGAAGCAATGAAGATTCTCAACGAGATCGAGACCGACAAGACCGGCACCATTACCAAGATCCTCTGCGAAAACGGGCAGGCGGTCGAATACGGGCAACCCCTCTTCGTGATCGAGTAAGCACGCACTCATGTTCAAGAAGATTCTTGTCGCCAATCGAGGCGAGATTGCCCTTCGAATCCAGCGCGCTTGCCGCGAACTCGGGGTCAAGGCCGTCATGGTCTATTCCGAGGCCGACCGGGAAGCCAAATACGTCAAGCTGGCCGAGGAAGCGGTGTGCATCGGCCCCGCGCCTTCGCCCCAGAGCTACCTCAACATGCCGGCCATCATTTCGGCGGCCGAAGTCACCGACGCCGAGGCGATCCATCCCGGCTACGGGTTCCTGTCGGAGAACGCCGATTTCGCCGAGCGCGTGGAAAAAAGCGGCTTCCAGTTCATCGGGCCGACGCCCGAGAACATCCGGACCATGGGCGACAAGGTTTCGGCCAAGCAGGCCATGATCAAGGCCGGCGTGCCCTGCGTGCCGGGATCCGAAGGCGAACTGCCGGACGATCCGGTGACCATCCGCCGCACGGCCAAGGCGGTGGGCTACCCGGTGATCATCAAGGCCGCCGGCGGCGGCGGGGGGCGCGGGATGCGCGTCGTGCACACCGAAGCGGCGCTGATCAACGCGGTGCAGATGACCAAGGCCGAGGCCGGGGCCGCCTTCGGCAACCCGGCGGTCTACATGGAGAAATACCTGCAGAACCCGCGGCACATCGAGATCCAGATCCTGTGCGACAAGCACAAGAACGCCGTGTACCTGGGCGAGCGCGATTGCTCGATGCAGCGCCGGCACCAGAAGGTGATCGAGGAGGCGCCGGCTCCCGGCATCCCGCGCAAGCTGATCGAGAAGATCGGCGAGCGCTGCGTCGCGGCCTGCAAGAAGATCGGCTACCGCGGCGCCGGCACGTTCGAGTTCCTGTACGAAAACGGCGAGTTCTACTTCATCGAGATGAACACCCGTGTGCAGGTGGAGCATCCGGTCACCGAGCTGATCACCAGTGTCGATATCGTCAAGACGCAGATCATGGTGGCGGCCGGCGAGAAGCTGCCGTTCGCCCAGCGCGACATCGTGCTGCGCGGCCACGCGATCGAGTGCCGCGTCAACGCCGAGGACCCGTACAAGTTCGTGCCGTCCCCGGGCCGCATCACGATGTGGCACGCCCCGGGCGGGCCGGGCGTGCGGGTCGACTCGCACGTCTACACCAACTACTTCGTGCCGCCCAACTACGACTCGATGATCGGCAAGATCATCGTGCACGGCGACACGCGCGAGCAGGCGCTGGCGCGCATGCGGACGGCTTTGCTGGAGACGGTGGTCGAAGGCATCAACACCAACATTCCGCTGCACCGCGAGCTGATGGTCGACGCCAAGTTCATGGACGGCGGCACCAACATCCACTACCTGGAAGAGTGGCTGTCGCACCACAAGCGCTAGGGCACTGCGGTACCGAGCGCGATGTTCGAACTCAGCCTCCTGTGCCCCGAAGACAAGGTCGAGACGCTCAGTGAAGCGCTCGACGCCCTGGATGCGTTGAGCGTTTCGGTCGAGGACGCCGATGCCCAGACCGAAGCGGAGCAAGCCCTTTTCGGTGAACCCGGCATGCCGCCGCCCAAGGACGGCTGGCAGCGCTCCCGGGTTCTCGCGCTGTTCGCCGCCGAGGCGGCCGCTCGTGAAGCGTCTGTCCTGCTGGCGGCACAGGACTTCTTTGCCGATTGCAAGGTAGTGGGCATTGCCCCCGTGCCCGACCAGGACTGGGTCCGTCTCACGCAATCGCAATTCGCGCCGGTCGAGATCACGCCCGAGTTCTGGATCGTGCCGACCTGGCATGAGCCGCCGCCGCAGGCCCGCCAGATCATCCGGCTCGATCCCGGCCTCGCCTTCGGCACTGGGACCCACCCGACCACTCGCATGTGCCTTCGCTGGATCGCGCGGAATCCGCCGGGCGGCCAGCGCGTGCTCGACTACGGCTGCGGCTCGGGCATCTTGGCGATCGGCGCCGCGCGGTTCGGTGCCACCCACATCGACGCGGTGGACATCGACCCGGCCGCCGTCCAGTCGACGCTGGCCAACGCGCTGGCCAATGGCGTGCACCTGAACGCGGGCCTGCCGGACAAGGCCAGCGGACGATATGGAACCGTGCTGGCCAATATCCTGGCAACGCCGCTGAAAGTGCTGGCCCCGCTGCTGTGCTCGTACGTGGCGCCCGGCGGCTCATTGGTCCTGGCCGGCATCCTGGTGCGGCAGACCGACGAACTGAAGGCGGCCTACGCGTCGTTGGCGCGGCTCGAAGTGGCGGACGCCGAGGATGGCTGGGTACTCATGACCGCCAGGCTCTGAACGGCGGCAGCGGGGCCGCTGGCTACAATCGCTGGCTCATGAGCCTGATCACGCGCTGCCCCGCCTGCGGGACGATGTTCAAAGTCGTGCCGGACCAACTCAGGATCTCGGAAGGCTGGGTGCGCTGCGGCTACTGCGCCGAAATTTTCGACGCAAGCGCCCACCTGCAGGCGAACGCCGAACCATTGCACGACGACGCTGCGATGACGGCGCCCAGTCCGCTTGCCGCGCGGGATGAAACGGGACCGCCGGGCGATGCTCGCGCGGATTCGGAAGACTTCGAGTCTTCGCTGACCACGGAAGCGGGCGAGGGCTCGCCTTCGGAAGCTCCCGACTCGGCCCAACTGGAAGACGAAGCGCGGACCCTGCTCGAGGATCCGCTCGATTCGCCCTTCGAGTTTCGCCGCCAGGACGCGGCAGATGCCGTGGAATCGCGCGCGCCGCGATCCGGCCTCGCACACGATCCCGAGCCCGACTTGCATGATCTTTCCTTCGTGCGCCAGGCACGGCGCCAGGCTTTCTGGCGCGGTCCCGGCGTGCGCGCCATCCTGTTGTTGCTCCTGCTGGCGCTGGGCAGCCTGCTGGCGCTGCAAGTCGCGGTGCATGACCGTGACCGCCTGGCCGCGGCCGAGCCGCAACTGCGGCCCTGGCTGGTGTGGCTGTGCGGGCCGCTGAGCTGCCGCATCGCGCCAGCGCGGCAGATCGACGCGATCGCCATCGAAACCTCTTCATTCAACAAGCTGCGTGGCGACGCCTACCGCCTCAACTTCACCTTGAAGAACCAGGCAGCAATGGAAGTGGCGACGCCCGCGCTGGAGCTGACGCTCACCGATGCGCAGGACCAGCCGTTGGTGCGCCGTGTGCTGCTACCCGGCGAGCTGGGCGCGCTGCCGGGTGTCATCGGCGCGGCTTCCGAGCTGTCCGCGTCGCTTGCACTGGCGGTGGCCGCCAACGGCTCAAATGCGCGCATCGCGGGCTATCGCCTGCTGGCCTTCTATCCCTGATACCTTACCGCGAGACTTCCATGGCAACCGTGATATGTGGCTCCCTGGCCTTCGACACCATCATGACATTCGAGGGGCGCTTCGCCGAGCAGATCATGCCGGATCAATTGCACATCCTCAACGTCTCGTTCCTGGTGCCGGCGCTGCGGCGCGACTTCGGCGGCTGCGCCGGCAACATCGCCTACAGCCTCAAGCTGCTGGGCGGCAAGCCCTTGCCGATGGCCACGGTGGGCAGCGACGGCGCGGAGTACATCGCGCGGCTGAACACGCTGGGCATCGCGACTGAATTCGTACGCGAAGTAGGCGACACCTACACGGCGCAGGCGATGATCATGACCGACCGGGACAACAACCAGATCACGGCATTCCACCCCGGCGCGATGATGCAGGCGCACATCACGCGCATCGAGGCGCGCAACGATATCAAGTTGGGCATCATCTCGCCCGACGGGCGCGACGCGATGCTCCAGCACGCCCAGCAATTCAAGGCGGCCGGCATCCCGTTCGTGTTCGATCCGGGGCAGGGCCTGCCGATGTTCGACGGACGTGAGCTGGCTGAGTTCATCGGACAGGCAACCTGGGTGACGGTGAACGACTACGAAGGCAAGATGCTCAGCGAGCGCACCGGCTGGGACAGCGCCGAAATCTCGAAACGCGTGCAGGGGCTGGTGGTCACGCTGGGCGGCGAAGGCTGCGAGGTCTGGATCGGCGGCGAGAAGGCCGTAGTGCCGCCGGTCAAGGCGCGCGAGATCGTCGATCCCACCGGATGTGGCGACGCCTGGCGTGGGGCGCTCCTCTACGGCCTGGAGCAGGGCTGGCCGCTGGTGCGCTGCGCCGAACTCGGCAACCGCGTCGGCGCCATTAAGATCGCCAGCCGCGGTCCGCAGAATTGGCGTCTCGAAGAAGCGCCATCCCGGGCCTGACCCGGGATCCAGCCACCTAACCTCGAGCGAGTGTCACGCCGCCATCGACGACGATGGTCTGGCCGACCACATAGTCGCCGGCCCGCGACGCCAGGTAGATGGCCACGCCCGCCATGTCTTCGTCGATGCCGATGCGTCCCGCCGGAATGCGCCGTGCCACTTCGTCGCCATGGTCGCGCGCGTCGCGATTCATCTCCGAGGCGAAGGCGCCCGGTGCGATGCCGCTGACCACGATGTTGTCCTTCACCAGCCGCAGGGACATCCGCCTGATCAAGTGGATCAGGCCCGCCTTGCTGGCCGCGTACGAATAGGTTTCCATCGGATTGACCGACACGCCGTCGATCGACGCGACGTTGATCACCTTGGCGGGCCGGCCCTGGCCTGCCTTTCGCAACTGCTCATGCAACGCCTGCGTCAGGAAAAACGGCGACTTCAGGTTCAGGTCCATCACCTTGTCCCAGCCTTTCTCGGGAAACGTGTCGAACGACTCGCCCCAGGCCGCACCGGCGTTGTTCACCAGGATGTCGAGCGACTCTTCCTTCGACGCATAGGCGGCAGCCAGGGCCTTCGCGCCCTCCACCGTCGAGACGTCGGCCGGCAGCGAGAAGCAAGGACCCAGCGCCGACAGTTCCTTGACCGTGTCTTCGCAAGCCGCCGCCTTGCGCGAAGAGATATAGACGCGTGCGCCCTGGGCGAGGAAGCCCTTGGCGATCATGCGGCCGATGCCGCGGGAGCCGCCGGTCACCAGGGCCGTGCGGCCGCTGAGGGAGAAGAGATCGTTCATGGCCGTTCCTTGTTGGGATGGCGCAGGTTAACGCCGGCGGCGCGCCGGGCCAATCACATGGATGACACACTGGTCACGGCGGCGCCGCGGCGCTAGGATGCCGGCAGCCTCTCAATCCGTCCCACCGAGGAGACCCCCATGGCCTGGCAATGCAGTTTGCGGAGTTTGACCATCGCTGGAGCGGCGTTAGCCCTGCTGGCTTCGTGCGCCCATCGCCTGGACGAGGCCCAGGCCGTGTTGCACGAGGCGGACCGTGCCATGGGCGGGGCCAACCTGAAGTCGCTGCGCTACGCCGGAAGCGGCACCGGCGCCAGCTTCGGCCAGGCGTACCAGCCCGGTATGGCGTGGCCACGCATCAACCTTTCCTCTTTCTCACGCGCGCTCGACTACGAGAATGGCGCCATGCGGGAAGAAGCGGCCGCGAGCCGGGCGGAGCCGACCGGCGGCAGCGGCCTGCCGAGCACGGGTGAGCGGCGCTCCACGGGGATGGTCCGCGGTGACGTGGCATGGAACCTTGCCGGCCCCGCTCCGGTAGCCGCTCCCAGGTCGGTGACCGAACGCACGCACGACTTGTGGACCAGCCCCCACGGGATCCTGAAGGCCGGCATGAGGAACGCCGCGACCTTGCGCGTCGAGGGTTCCAAGCGCGTCGTTTCGTTCACCGAACCGGGCCGCTTCAGCGCTGTCGTCTGGATCGGCGCCGACGGCCTGGTGGAACGGGTCGACTCGGTGCAGCCCAATCCGGTTCTCGGCGACACGCAGACCGTGACGCTGTATTCGGGCTACCGTGACCATGCCGGGGTGAGGTTCCCCGCGCGGATCAGGCAGAACATGGGCGGCTTTCCGGTGCTCGACCTGGAGGTCAAGGAGGTCGAGCCCAATGCGCCCGTCGCGATCGAAGTTCCGGCGATCGCCCAGGCTTTCGTGGAGCGTGTGACTTCGGAAAAGGCCGCCGACGGCGTCTGGTTCCTTGCCGGCGGCTCGCACAACAGCGTGCTGATCGAGATGAAGGACCATCTGATGCTGGTCGAAAGCCCGCTCCACGACGGCCGTGCGCAAGCGGTGCTGGCCGAGGCGCGCAAACTGGTTCCGGGCAAGCCGATCCGCTACGTCGTCAATTCGCACCATCACTTCGACCACTCGGGCGGCCTGCGCGCAGCGGCCGCGGAAGGCGCGACCCTGGTGGTGAGCGAACAGGCCCGCCCCTGGTGGGAGCGCGTCCTGGCGCGGCCCAACAGCATCATCCCGGATGCCTTGGCCAAGTCCGGCGCCAAGGTGTCGCTGACGGGTGTCGATGGCCAGCGCACGTTCAGCGACGGATCGCGCAACGTCGAAGTCTTCATGGTGGAGGACAGCAGCCATGCCCAGGGCTTCATGATGCTGTGGCTGCCACGGGAACGCCTGCTGATCGAAGCCGACGGCTATACGCCGGGCGTGCCGGGGGCGCCCGCGCCCTCGCAGCCGAACGCGGACAACGTGAACCTCGTGCAGAACATCGAGCGCTTGCGGCTGAACGTCGATCGCATCCTGCCGCTGCACGGAAGGATCGTGCCGGTATCCGAGCTGTACACGGCGGTGGGGAGAAAGCCCTGAGCGCACAGCCCGTTCCGGCGCCGGCCGTCCGGCACCTGCGGCAGGCGCTCTTGTGGCCATTGCGGCTGATGCCGGTTGCCGGCAGCCAAAAGGCGCCTTGGGAGGTCCTGCGTGACATGGGTGACAGCTCGCCCTGGCGCGAAGTCGTCGACGAGTACACCGGCGACCGCAGCAACTTCCACGAACGGCACTACCAGGAGTTCACGGCCTTTCTTCCGTACGTGCAGCGCTTCCTGTACGGAGAGGGGCGGTTGTATCGCCAGGCCGGCGAAGTGCAGACCGGCTCGCCGATGCGCGTGTTCCGGCGGCGCGACATCGCAAGGGTTCGCACCGTCGCGCGGCCCGGTGACGCGCCGTTGACGCTGGAGATCGTCCACGCCGACCTCTATTTCTTTTTCGATGTCGATCTCGTGCTGCTGAACCTGGAGGTCAGCGCCGACGACATTTCGCTCGGCCAGGCGCAGGAACTGCTCTACCGCTTCGGCCGCGCCTATCCGGCCGGCTGGGACGCTGATGGGCAAGCCCAGCACTGTCTCGCAAGCGTGGAGTGGCTGGGCGTGGACGGCCAGGTGCTGGCGCGGTCAGATGCGCAGCAGCGCGAGCTGTTCCTGGCGCACGTGAGCGAGCACCGCGCGCCGCGCATCGCCGCCCATTGGGCCTTCATGCTTGGCCCGCTGGTGAGCGACCATTCGCTGGAGCCGGGCCTGTTGCGCTTCCGCCAGATCGAGTTCTATCGGATGGCGCTGATGGGGTACCTGGCGCTGGACAACCCGCGGGCGTTGAGCCGCGCCGACTTCGCCCGTCTGGCGCTGGTGACGGACGCCGGCGACACCAGACCGGGCGCGCTGCCGTCTGCCGCCGACCACCTGCAGGACTTCGAGCAGCGCTTCTGCTACGACCGCTTCTGGGTCGACACCGGTGCGGCGCCCAACACACGCTACCTGTGCAGCGGCCACTCGCTGATCGTGATCGGTGACTCCGGCTCTCACTTCTTCGGCTGCCGCGACCGCGGCGTGCTCGCGCAGTTTCGCCACCAGCATTTTCTGCTGTTCCTCATCGCCCATTTCCAGAAGGCCGCGCTGCTGATGCTCTCGGACCGGCTGGTGGAGGCGCTGATGAGGCTGGATGTAGGCAATCCGGCCAGCGTGCGGCGTTTCAAGCGCGCCATCCGCGACAGCTTCGCGGGCTTCCTGCGCTTCACGCATCGCTACTGGTTCCACGAGATTTCGCAACAGGCGCACGTGAAGGCCCTGTGGCACCTGTGCGCGGATCACCTGGAACTCGACGCGCTTTACGCCGAGGTCAAGGAACGCATCGCGGACATGAACAGCTACCTGGACGCCGACAGCCTGCGCCGGCAGGCCAATACCGTGGTGCGGCTCACGGTGGTCACGATCTTTGGCCTGATCGGCACGGTGACGACCGGGTTCCTGGGCATGAACCTGCTGTCCGAGGCCGACGCATCGCCATTGCGAAAACTGGTGATCTTCATGGTGGTGTTCGTGCCGACCATCGTGCTCACGTTCTACACGATGGCCAAGTCCAAGGGCCTGTCGGACTTCCTGGACGCGCTGTCGGACGAGGGCCTGACCACCTGGCAAAAGCTGAAGGCGCTGGCCGCGGTCTGGCGGCGCGCCGACAGCGACTGAGGACGTCAGGCCTTGGCGCGGCGGCGGTCCATCCAGGCGCGCAGTTCGCCCACCACGCCCTTGCGGAAGGCCAGCACGCAGACCACGAAGATGGCGCCGATGATGACCGTGACCCAGGCGCCGACCTTGTCGGCCAGCATGTCCTGCAGCGCGATCACGATGCCGGCGCCCAGCACCGGGCCGAAGAAGGTGCCGACGCCGCCCAGCAGGCTCATCAGGATCACCTCGCCGGACATCGACCAGTGCACGTCGGACAGCGTGGCGAAACCCATCACCAGCGTCTTGAGCGCGCCTGCCAGACCCGCGAGACCGGCCGACAGCACGAAAGCGAGCAGCTTGTAGCGGTCGACCTCATAGCCCAGCGAAATCGCGCGCGGCTCGTTTTCGCGAATCATCTTGAGCACCTGGCCGAAAGGCGAAGTCACGATGCGGGTGATCCCGATGAAGCAGGCCACGAAGATCGCCACCACGACGTAGTACATGGTGGTGTCCGAAGCCAGTGGCAGCACGCCGAACAGCGTGCCACGGGGCACGCCTTGCAGGCCGTCCTCACCGCCGGTGAAGGGCGCTTGCAGGCAGATGAAGAACACCATCTGCGCCAGCGCCAGCGTGATCATCGCGAAGTAGATGCCCTGGCGGCGGATCGCGACCAGGCCGAACACCAGGCCGATGAAGGCCGCGACGACGATGCCGGCGAGGATCGCCAGCTCGGGTGACCAGCCCTGGGACTTGATGAAGTAGCCCGTGACGTAGGCGGCGAAACCGAAGAATGCGGCATGGCCGAACGAGAGCAGGCCCGTGAAACCGAGCAGCAGGTTGAATGCGCAGGCGAACAGCGCGAAGCACAACAGCTTCATCACGAAGACTGGGTACAGCCCGATCAGTGGCGCGACGAGCAGCAGGACCAGCAAGGCCAGGTAAGTGATGCGGATCAGTTTGTTGTCGTTGGTCATGACGATTGCGCGCTCACGCTTCCTTGCCGAACAGGCCCGCCGGCCGCAGGATCAGCACGATGACCATCACCACGAACACGACGACGCTGGAGGCTTCGGGGTAGAACACGCGGGTCAGGCCCTCGACCACGCCAAGTCCCAGGCCGGTGATGACCGAGCCCAGGATCGAGCCCATGCCGCCGATCACAACGACCGCGAAGACCACGATGATGAGGTTGGAGCCCATCAGCGGCGTGACCTGGATGATGGGTGCGGCCAGCACGCCGGCAAACGCGGCGAGGGCTGCACCGGCGCCATAGGTCAGCATCACCATAAGCGGTACGTTCACGCCGAAGGCTTGCACCAGCTTCGCGTTCTCCGTGCCGGCGCGCAGGTAGGCGCCCAGCCGCGTTCGCTCGATCAGGAACCAAGTGCCCAGGCAGACCAGCAACGAAGCCAGCACCACGAACGCGCGGTAATTCGGCAGGATCATGAAGCCCAGGTTGGTGGCGCCGGACAGCAGTTCGGGCACCGGGTAGGACTGGCCTGAAACGCCGTACTGGTCGCGGAATACGCCTTCCAGGATCAGCGACAGGCCGAAAGTGAGCAGCAGCCCGTACAGCGGGTCCAGGCCATAGAGATGCTTGAGCATCGTTCGCTCGATGATCACGCCGAGCACGCCGACGACCAACGGCGCCAGGATCAGCGCGAACCAGTAGTTGATGCCCAGCTGGTCCAGCATGATCCAGGCGGCGAAAGCGCCCACCATGTACAGCGCGCCGTGCGCGAAGTTGACGATATCCAGCAAGCCGAAAATCACCGCCAGGCCGAGGCTGAGCATGGCGTAGAACGCGCCATTGACCAGCCCCAGCGTAAGCTGGCCCAGGAAAGCCTGCAGGGGGATGCCGAATATCTCCATGGGACCTGTTTACTTCTTGACCAGCGAGCACTTCGACTCGGCCATCGTCGTGAAGGCCTGGTCGCCCGGCACCTTCTGCACCAGCTTGTAGTAATCCCACGGCGTGCTCGACTCCTTCGAACCCTTGACCTGGAACAGGTACATGTCGTGGATCATGCGGCCGTCGGCCCGGATCTGGCCCTTGTTGTAGAAGTCGTCGATCTTCATGCCCTTGAGCGTCGACATGACCTTGTCGGCGTCCGTCGTGCCTGCGGCCTGTACGGCCTTCAGGTAGTTGGTGGTGACCGAGTAGTCGGCGGCCTGCAGGCTGGACGGCATGCGCTTGTACTTGTCGAAAAAGCGCTTGGCGAACTTGCGCGAGGCATCGTCCTGGTTCCAGTACCAGCTGTCGGCCAGTTGCAGGCCTTCGGTGTTAGCCAGGCCCAGGCTGTGGACGTCGTTGATGAACACCAGCAGGCCGGCGATCTTCATGGTCTTGTTGATGCCGAACTCCTTGGCCGCCTTCATCGCGTTGGTGAAGTCGCCGCCTGCATTGGCCATCGCCAGGATCTGCGCCTTCGAACCTTGGGCCTGCAGCAGGAAGGACGAGAAGTCCGATGCGTTGAGCGGGTGCTTGACCGAGCCGGCGACGGTTCCGCCGTTGGCCTTCACCACCGTGGTTGCGTCGGCTTCGAGCGAGGCGCCGAATGCGTAGTCTGCCGTCAGGAAGTACCAGTTCTTGTTGCCGGCCTTGACCAGCGCGTTGCCCGCCACCTTGGCCAGCGACACGGTGTCGTACGCGTAGTGCACGGTATAGGGATTGCAGTCTTCATTGGTCAGGCGTGCCGAACCGGCGCCGATTACCAGGAAGGGGCGTTTCTTCTCGGCCGCGACCTTGGACATCGCCAGGGCCGTGCCCGAGCTGGTGCCGCCGATCAGCATGGCCAGGTTTTCCTTGTCCATCCACTCGCGTGCCTTGGAGCTCGCGACGTCAGCCTTGTTCTGGTGGTCGGCCGACAGCGTTTCAATCGGGCGGCCGAGCACCTTGCCGCCGAAATCCTGCACCGCCCACTTGATCATTTCACCGCCGGCCGGGCCGTCGATATCGGCGTAGAGGCTCGACATGTCGGTGATGAAGCCGATCTTGACCGGGCCGGAATTGGTCTGTGCGAAGGCGCCCACGGTGCCGAGGCCGACGGCCATCGCTGCGACAAGGGTTTTGAGTTTCATTGGAGGTCTCCTGGTAAAACGGGGAAAGGGTGAAAGGGTCTAGACGCCGAGGAATTCCTGCAGCATCGCCATGTTGTCGGCCAGTTCGGCCTGCGCGAACTGCTTGACGATGCGGCCATGCTCCATCACATAAAAGCGGTCCGCCAGCGGCGCCGCAAAGCGGAAGTTCTGCTCGACCAGCACCACGGTGTAGCCCTTGGCCTTGAGCGTGCGGATCATCTCGGCCAGCTTTTGCACGATCACGGGTGCGAGGCCTTCCGAGATCTCGTCGAGCAGCAACAGGCGCGCGCCGGTGCGCAGGATGCGCGCGACGGCCAGCATCTGCTGTTCGCCGCCAGACAGGCGCGTGCCCGGGCTGCCGGCACGCTCCTTCAAGTTGGGGAACATCTCGTAAATCTCCCCCACACTCATTCCGCCGGCGGCGATCACCGGCGGCAGCATCAGGTTTTCCTCGGCCGACAGGCTCGCGAAAATGCCGCGCTCCTCGGGGCAGTAGCCGACACCGAGCCGCGCCACCTTGTGCGGCGGGAGCTTGATCGCTTCCTCGCCGTTGATGCGGATCGATCCCTTGCGCGTCCCGGTCAGGCCGACGATGGCGCGCATGGTGGTGGTGCGCCCCGCGCCATTGCGGCCCAGCAGGCAGACCACTTCGCCCTCGTCGACTGTCAGGTCCACCCCATGCAGGATGTGCGATTCGCCGTACCAGGCGTTCAGGCCCTCGATGCGCAGGAGCTCTTTCGACATCAGTGGGCTCCCTGCAGGGCCGCGTCGGCCGTGCCCATGTAGGCTTCGATGACCAGCGGGTTGGCCGAGACTTCGGCATAAGGCCCGTCGGCGATGATGGCGCCGCGTTGCAGCACCGTGATGCGGTCGGCGATCGACGACACCACGTTCATGTTGTGCTCGACCATCAGGATGGTGCGGCCCTCGGACACCTTCTTGATCAATTCCGTGACGCGGTACACGTCCTCGTGGCCCATGCCCTGCGTGGGTTCGTCCAGCAGCATGAGGTCGGGCTCCAGCGCCATGGTGGTGGCCAGCTCCAGGGCGCGCTTGCGGCCATAGGGCAGGTTCACGGTCATCTCCTGGGCGAAGTCCTGCAGGTCGACCGACGCCAGCAGCTCCTCGGAGCGCCTGTGCAGATGGAAGAGAGTCCGCTCGGGTTTCCAGAAGTGAAAGGAAGTGCCCAGACCGCGCTGCAAGGCGGCACGCACGTTTTCCAGCACCGTCATGTGCGGGAACACCGCCGAGATCTGGAACGAGCGGACGATGCCGCGGCGCGCCGTCTGCGCCGGCCTTTCGCTCGTGATGTCGACGCCCTGATATGTGATGGTGCCGCGCGTCGGCGGCAGGAACTTGGTCAGCAGGTTGAAGAAGGTGGTCTTGCCCGCGCCGTTGGGGCCGATCAGCGCATGGATATGGCCGCGGCGAACCTTCAGGTCGACGTTGTTGACGGCGACGAAGCCCTTGAACTCCTTGGTCAAGCCTTTCGTCTCGAGAATGAACTCTGCTGCCAATGCGTCTCCTCGCGTGGGGCCCGGTTGCGCGATCCAATGCCGCGCAACGGGATGGCGAATGCTAGGGACGCATGCTGCACTGCGGTAGCGGGTAATACCTTAGGTAAGTCTACGTTCCCCCCGAAGCGCTCGCGCGCCTCCCCCCGGGGGCAACGCAGCGGCCCGGCAAAGCCGGCTCCGCGCATTCCTGTCGAATACCTTACATGTTGCGCCGGTACTGGCCACCCACTTCGAACAGCGCGTTCGTGATCTGGCCGAGCGAGCACACGCGCACAGCGTCCATCAGCACCTCGAAGACGTTGCGGTTGTCGATCACCGCCTGCTGCAGCCGCTTGAGCATGGCCGGCGCCTGCTTGGCGTTGCGGGTGTGGAAGTCCTTGAGGCGCTTGAGCTGGCCTTGCTTTTCCTCGTCCGTCGAACGGGCCAGTTCCAGCTTGTCCTGCACCGCGTCGCCATGCGGGTTGCGGAAGGTGTTGACGCCCACGATCGGCAATTCGCCGGTGTGCTTGAGCATCTCGTAGTGCATGCTTTCGTCCTGGATGCGGCCGCGCTGGTACCCGGTTTCCATTGCGCCCAGCACACCGCCGCGCTCGGCGATGCGCTCGAACTCGGCCAGCACCGCTTCTTCCAGCAGTTCCGTCAGCTCCTCGATGATGAAGGCGCCCTGGCTGGGGTTCTCGTTCTTGGCCAGGCCCCATTCGCGATTGATGATGAGCTGGATCGCCATTGCGCGCCGCACGGAGTCTTCCGTGGGCGTGGTGATCGCCTCGTCGAAGGCGTTGGTGTGCAGCGAATTGCAGTTGTCGTAGATCGCGATCAGCGCCTGCAGCGTGGTGCGGATGTCGTTGAACTGGATTTCCTGCGCGTGCAGGCTGCGCCCGGACGTCTGGATGTGGTACTTGAGCTTTTGCGAGCGCTCGTTGGCGCCGTACTTTTCCTTCATCGCCACCGCCCAGATGCGGCGCGCGACACGGCCCATCACCGTGTACTCCGGGTCCATGCCGTTGGAGAAGAAGAACGACAGGTTGGGCGCGAAGTCGTCGATGTGCATGCCCCGCGCCAGGTACGCCTCAACGAACGTGAAGCCGTTGGACAGCGTGAAGGCCAATTGGCTGATCGGGTTGGCGCCGGCCTCGGCGATGTGGTAGCCCGAGATCGACACCGAGTAGAAATTGCGCACGTTGTGGTGCACGAAGTATTCCGCGATGTCGCCCATCACTTTCAGGCTGAACTCGGTCGAAAAGATGCAGGTGTTCTGGCCCTGGTCTTCCTTCAGGATGTCGGCCTGCACGGTGCCGCGCACGTTCGCCAGCACCCATTCGCGAATTTTCTGGCTCTCGGTGTCGGTGGGTTCGCGGCCATTGTCGGCCTTGAATTTCTCCAGGTTCTGGTCGATCGCGGTGTTCATGAACATCGCCAGGATCGTCGGCGCCGGCCCGTTGATAGTCATCGAAACCGAGGTCGAGGGGCTGCACAGGTCGAAGCCCGAATACAGCACCTCCATGTCGTCCAGGGTGGCGATCGACACGCCCGAGTTGCCGACCTTGCCGTAGATGTCGGGGCGCGGGTCGGGATCGTTGCCGTACAGCGTGACCGAGTCGAAAGCGGTGGACAGGCGTTTGGCGGCCATCCCCGAACTGAGCAGCTTGAAGCGGGTGTTGGTGCGAAAGGCGTCGCCTTCGCCGGCGAACATCCGCGTCGGGTCTTCGCCTTCGCGCTTGAAGGCGAAAGTGCCGGCGGTGTACGGGTAGCTGCCGGGCACGTTGTCCAGCATCAGCCATTGCAGGACTTCGCCATGGTCTTCGTATTGTGGCAGCGCGACCTTGCGGATCGTCGTGCCCGACAGTGACTTGGTTGTCAGGGCGGTGCGGATTTCCTTGTCGCGGATCTTCACCACGTACTCGTCGCCGGAATAGGCTTTCTGCATCTGCGGCCACTGGCCCAGCAGCTTGCGGGCAGCCGGGTCCTGCGCCTGGTCGCGCTGCACCGCCAGGTCCTCCGCCGCCTCGCTGGCACGGGCCTTGTCGGGCTTGCCAACCCGGAGCATCGCGGCAGCGGCTCGCAGTTGCTGGATTTCACGCGCCAGTTTCGCCTGTTCCCGGGCCCGCTTCTTGTAGCTGCGCACGGTGTCGCTGATTTCGGCCAGGTAACGCGTGCGCGCCGCCGGCACCACCGGCGTCTGGTTGGTGCTGTGGCGGACATCCACCAGGGGCAATACACCGTCCTTGACGGCCAATCCCAGTTCGGCCAGCCGCGGTTTCAGGGCTTGGTACAGCGCCGTGACGCCGTCGTCGTTGAAGCGGGCGGCCATCGTGCCGAAGACCGGCATCTCGTCGGGCCTCTTGCCCCAGGCTTCCTTGTTGCGCTGGACCTGCTTGGCCACGTCGCGCAGTGCGTCGAGCGAGCCCTTCCGGTCGAACTTGTTGATGGCGACGAACTCCGCGAAGTCCAGCATGTCGATCTTCTCGAGCTGGCTGGCGGCGCCGAACTCGGGAGTCATGACATACATCGGGACATCCACCAGCGGCACGATGGCGGCGTCGCCCTGGCCGATGCCCGAGGTTTCGACCACGATGAGGTCGAAGCCCCCGGCTTTGCAAGCGGCGACAACGTCGGGCAATGCTGCGGAGATTTCGCTGCCGAAATCGCGCGTGGCCAGGCTGCGCATGAACACTTTCGGTCCCTGGCTCCAGGGGCTGATCGCATTCATCCGGATGCGGTCACCCAGCAGGGCGCCACCGCTCTTGCGACGCGACGGGTCGATGGAGATGACTGCGATGCGCAAACTGTCGCCCTGGTCCAGCCGCAGGCGGCGGATCAGCTCGTCGGTCAGCGACGACTTGCCGGCGCCGCCGGTGCCGGTGATGCCGACGACAGGAATCTTGCGCGTGCCGGCCGCGGACTTCACGCCTTCCATCAGCGCGCCATCGGCGTTGCCGTTCTCCAGCGCGGTGATGAGCTGGGCGAGGGCGCGCCAGTTCATTTCACCGTGGCCCTGGATCGCCTTCACGTCCTTGGGCGCGTAGCCGCTGATGTCTTTGTCGCAGCGCATCACCATCTCGCCGATCATCCCGGCCAGTCCCATGCGCTGGCCGTCTTCCGGGCTGTAGATGCGCGTCACGCCATAGGCTTGCAGTTCGCGGATCTCGGGCGGCACGATCACGCCGCCGCCGCCGCCGAACACCTGGATGTGCTCGCCGCCGCGCGACTTCAGCAAGTCGACCATGTACTTGAAGTATTCGACGTGGCCGCCCTGGTAGGAGCTGATGGCGATGCCCTGGACGTCTTCCTGCAGGGCGGCGGTGACCACCTCGTCAACGCTGCGGTTGTGACCCAGGTGGATCACTTCGGCGCCCATCCCTTGCAGGATGCGCCGCATGATGTTGATCGCCGCGTCGTGGCCGTCGAACAGGCTGGCGGCCGTGACGAAGCGCACCTTGTGGGTGGGGTGGTAGTTCGCGAGCGCCTTGAATTCGGCGGAAAGGTCGGTCATGGGTGTCTCCGGCCGGGCCGTGGCAGGGCCCAGACATGCAATCTGATCCCCGTACCTTACTTGACGTTTACGTAAACGTCAACTGCCTTCAGCCGCCGCCGTAGAGGTAATTGGGCAGCCACAGCGTCATGCCCGGCCAGATGTACATGAACACCATGCAGAGGATCACGATCAGCATGTACGGCATCATCCCCGCGAAAATCTGGTTGATCGTCACGTGCGAGGGCGACACACCCTTCAGGTAGAAGGCCGACATCGCCACCGGCGGCGAAAGGAAGGCGGCCTGCAGGTTCACGAACACCAGCACGCCCCACAGGATCGGGTCGATCTGGAAGTGCTGCAGCAGCGGCAGGAAGATCGGCACGAAGATCACGATGATCTCGGTCCATTCCAGCGGCCAGCCGAGCACGAAGATGATGGCCTGGGAGACCAGCAGGAACTGCAGCGGCGACAGTTCCATCGAAAGCACCCAGTGCTCGACGACGCTTTGCCCGCCCAGCAGCGCGAATACCGCCGAGAACAGGGCCGAGCCCACGAACAGCCAGCAGACCATCGCAGTCGTCTTGGCCGTGAGGAACACGGCCTCCTTGATGCGCTCGAGGTTCAGTGTCTTCGCCTGCCACGCCATGAGGAACGCGCCGGCGGCGCCGACGGCTGCCGATTCGGTCGCGGTGGTGATTCCGAACAGGATCACTGCAAGCACGACGAAGGTGAGGATGCCCAGCGGCATGACCGATGTGATCAGCATGCCGAGGATCTCGAACTGCTCCGCGTCGAATTTCCAGTAGTACCAGGCCAGCAGCAGCGCCGCGATGGCGCAGGTGATCCAGAACCCGGTGTAGAAGCTCTCGGGTACGGCGACCTGGTGTGGGGCGTCCACTTCGGAGGGATCGCCCATCTGCTTGAGCGGCTCCTCGGCCGGCGGCGCCGCGCTTGCCTGGTCCTTGGTGTCGCTTCCCGGGGGCTCCTGCAACCCGTCCGGGGAA
>JAQGMS010000466.1 GCA_028292245.1 Ramlibacter sp. | reverse complement strand
GCGGCATCTGCCCGTAACGTGCGCGGCGCTTGTTCTCCTGAACCCGCTTGTTGATGGCGGAGATCAACGCGCTGCCAAGCCAGAACGCCACGACGATCGCGCCGAAGATCAGCTTGATCGTCGAGTCTTCACTCGATTTGGCGGCGAAGATAAGGAGCAAAGAGATCATTGGGAAGTTGCTTACGCCTTCATGCCTTCGGTCGGTTTGCCGATCGAGTCGCGCATCGCCGTGTCTGCTTGAAGATTCTTGAGCTTGTAGTAGTCAAACACGCCCAGGTTGCCGCTGCGGAAGGCGTCGGCCATGGCACGGGGGATGTCGGCTTCGGCGAGCACGACCAGGGCGCGGTTCTCGGCCTGCTTGGCCACGTTTTCCTGCTCGTGGGCGACGGCCATCGCGCGGCGTTGTTCGGCCTCGGCTTGGAAGCGGCGCTTGTCGGATTCGGCGCGGTCGGCCATCAGCTTGGCGCCGATGTTCTCGCCGACGGTGATCTCGGCGATATCGATCGAGAGGATCTCGAACGCGGTGTTGGCGTCGAGGCCTTTATTCAGCACGGCCTTGGAGATGTGGTCGGGATGCTCCAGCACGTCGGCGTAACCCTTGGCCGAGCCGATCGCGTTGACGATACCTTCGCCGACGCGGGCGACGACGGTTTCTTCAGTTGCACCGCCGACGAGGGACTTGATGTTAGTGCGGACGGTCACGCGGGCTTTGACGCGGAGTTGGATGCCGTCCTGGGCGACGCCGTCGATCGTCGTTTGGCCGAGCGTGGCGCTGGGGACGTCGATGACCTTGGGGTTCACGCTGGTCTGCACGGCTTCGAGGATGTCGCGGCCGGCGAGGTCGATCGCGGTGGCGACGTTCCAGTTCAAATCGATGTTGGCCTTGGTGGCGGCGATCATGGCATTGATCACGCGATTGACGTTGCCGCCGGCCAGCACGTGCGACTCCATCTCGCGGCTGCTGACTTGCAGGCCGGCGCGCATCGCCTGAATGCGGCTGTTGACGATGATCAGCGGGTTGACGTTCCGGATGCGCATGCCGACCAGGTCGGCAAACGTCACGTGCGCCCCTGAGACCATCGCCCGGACGTACAGGCCGATGAAGTTGAACATCACCAGCAACAGGACCAGCAGGATGCCCAGGAGAACGATCCAGAAGATGGTCCATCCGTCAAAATTGATCGCGAGCGTGTTCATAGTCGTTGTCTTTCCACATGAGGCGAGCACGCGGGCCCGCGCCGTTTTTTGAGATTAAGCTTGTTGATCGACCACCACGACCGGCCTGACGACCACGCGGTTGTCACCATTGTTCCGGACGGCGATGCGCGTGCCGGGCGGCACGTAACCGACGTCGCTGAGGACCGGAAAGACGCGCCGCTGGCCGGTGATCGGGTCATAAAAGGCGGCGTTGCCGCCGGGCTTGAGTTCACTCAGCGCCTCGCCGATCGCGCCGACGACGGGCCGGTAATCGCTGAGCGACTCCTGCTGGCGACGCGCCACGTCGGCGGGATCGAGGTTGCCGGTGGTCGTGGTCAGGATCAGCCGCCTGAGGTAAGGCAGGCGGGTGAAGTTGCGCCGCAGCCACATCGAGAGGAGCATCGAGCAGATCAGCGCGGTGGTGACCATCGCCAGACCGTTGCGGATGTTCACCCACGTTCCCTCTAATTGCGGAAGGAAGCCCGGCCCGGCCGGCTCTTTGCCCACGAATGTCATGATCAACCCGAAGAGCACCATCAGGATGCCCAGGATGCCGGTCACACCAAAGCCGGGGATGACGAAGAGCTCCAGCGCGAGCAATGCCACGCCGACCAGCAGCACGACGATCTCCCACCATTGCGCGTAGCCGGTCAGCAGCGGCACGCCGACCAGGATCGCCAAAGCAAGCACGGCGATCGTCTCGGCAAACCCGTGACCGGGGGCGTGCAGCGACGCATAAAGGCAATGGGCGAACAGCACCATCAGGATCATGCGGACGAACGGGTTGTTGAGCCACTCGATCAGCTTGTCGCCCGCGCCCGGCGCGTAGCTGGCGACAACGTTGTAGTTGCGAACCTGCGCCAAGGCGTTGACGTTGGGCGCCAGCCCCCGTGCCAAGCCGAGTTTTGCTGCGGTCTTGCCGCTGACGGTGAGTAGCGTCGAATCCGAATCCACCGGTGACGGGACATCAGCCTCGCGCACTTCCGTCCATCCCTCTTTCGTCAATGCTTCGAACTGCTTTTCATCAACAAACCGCCGCTCGCCGCTCTCGTCCTGCACCCAGCGGACGACGATCTTCATCGAGACCATCGACTGGGCGAGCAGCGGGTCATAACCGTTGCGCATCGCGCTGTCGCGGAACTCCGCCAGGATCGGGCTCTCCTGCTTGGCGCGCTCGGTCTCCCCCATCGATTGCAGGCTGCCGTCGTCGCGGATGCTGATCGGGGCGCAATCGCCGAGTTGGGCGCTGGGGGCCATCACGATCTCATTGCAGGCGATGGCGATCATCGCGCCGGCGGAGATCGCCTTGTCGCCGACATAGGCGATCGTGTGCACGTCCGACTGGTTCTTGAGGAAGCGGGAGATGTCCAAGCCGGAGGTGACCATGCCGCCGTAAGTGTCGAGGTCAACGATGATGACCTTGGCGCCGCCGGCCTTGGCGAGGTTGAAGCGGGTGAAGAAGGTGTCGCGGTTGTAGTCGTCGACCTTTCCTTCCAATCGCACGATGGCGGTGGGGAGGGGCGCGGCCTGCATCGTGTCGGAGGGTGAGACCGACGCCGCAGCAGCCTGCGGCGTAGTGCAGAACCACCCGGCAAGGAGCAACAGCGCCAGCGCGCCCGATGAGAATGTAGTTATTCCCCGTCTCATGATGTCACATTGTAAGAGATCGACGGCGGCGATGGGAAGCAAATACCGTTATAACCGCAAGCAAAGTTTTGACCCGCATGAACCCTGCGCTAGGCCATGACGGCGCGATCCCGACGCATGACCCGCCCAACCAGCCGCCGCCATTGCGGGCTGCTCACGATCAGCACCGCGATGACCAGCAGACCCTGCATCGCCTGGGCGGTATTGGAATGGATCTCAAGCGGCGATTCCTGCAACGCAACAAACGCGGTTTTGAGCACGCCGAAGAAGACCGCGGAGAAAATCACGCCCATTGGCGAAAGCCGTGCGAGCAATGCGACGGCGATGCCGGTAAAGCCGAGGCCGTCGGTGCCGACGTCGGGGTAGAGGACGTAGGTGGTCCCCGCGAACTGGACGCCGCCCGCGAGGCCCGCCAGCGCGCCCGAGAGGGCGAGTGTCGCGAACGAAACGCGGGCGGCATTCATCCCGGCGAACCGCGCGGCAACCGGATTCTGCCCGACTACGCGCAGCCGAAATCCGAAGGTGGTCTTACGAAGGATGAACCAGAGCACCAGCGCAGCTACAGCCGCGATGAAGAAACCCAGGTGCAGGCCCTGCCTGGGAACGTCCGAAAAGAATTGCGGCAGGCGGGCGAATTCCGCAAGCTCCGCGCTTTGCGGGTCGAGCGGACGGCCATCTTAGCCGACGGCGCGCATCGGCCACTGCAAAATGTAACGCAGGAATTCCAAGGCAACGAAATTAAGCAGCAACGTGCTCAGCACGACCGGCACGTTCCGCCAGCGCTCCAGCGTCGCGGCAATGCCGGCAAACAGCGCCCCCGCCGCCATCGCCCCGGCGAGCAGCAGCGGGATCAGCAGCCATCGACCCGCCGGAATGTAAATGCCAATTGCCGCGGCGGCGATCGCGCCGAGCACGTATTGTCCCTGGGTTCCGATGTTCAGCACGTTCGCCCGAAACGCCGCCGCGACCGCCAGGCCTGTCAGCAAGATTGGAGTCGCGCTCTGCAGCGTCAGGATCCAGTTGCGATACCCGGCGCGGGCGGCGGGGGAACGCGGCCGGATCACGCGATCGTACGTGGTCTTCAGGACCAGATGGACCTTCTCGCCATAACTGTACGGCCGCTCGGTCTCCTGATTGGTGGCAGGCAGTGTCGCCAGTAGCGCAACCGTAATCGCCACGCATATCGCCGCCGAGCCCAGCGAACCGACGATGCTCATAAGGGCGGTGCGCAGCCGCCCGTGTGTGCGATCTATCATTGGAGCCTGAGCGATCGCGCTCATCGTGGCTCCGCCGGCAGATCTATCCCCGCCATCAGTCGTCCGATCGCTTCGCGCCCGGTCGCGGGGAAGTTGGTCATGGTAAGCCGGCCGGCATAGAGGACGCCGATGCGATCGCAGAGGGCGAGCAGCTCGTCAAGCTCGCTGCTGATGAGCAGGATGGCCGCCCCGGCGGCGCGGCGGGCGAGGAGCTGCTCGTAAACGAAGTTGGTCGCCGCGACGTCGAGGCCGCGAACGGGGTTCATGGCGATGATGAACAGCGGCTCAGGGCCCAGCTCGCGCGCCAGGACGACCTTCTGCTGGTTGCCGCCGCTGAGGGTGCCGACGGGAACGTCAAGAGACTGGGCGCGGACATCGAACTGGTCGGCGGCGTATTTCGCGCAGGCGGCGGCCTTGGGCCATGAGATGACGCCGCGGCGGCTCGCGGGATAGCAGCGGTACTCCTTCAGCATGACGTTTTGGGTGACCGACATCGTCAGGACCAACGCCTCGCGCTTGCGGTCGTTGGGGATGTGACCAAAGCCAAACCCAAGGCGGTCTTCCAGGGACATGGCGCTGATGTCGAGGCCACCCCAAAACACCCGGCCGCGCGACGGGAAGCGGAGCCCGACGACCACCTCGGCGAGTTCCTGCTGCCCGTTGCCATCGACGCCCGCGATGCCGAGGATCTCGCCGGAGGAAATCTGAAATGAGACGTTGTGGAGGTTGGCGGCAATGACGCTGTCGAGTGTCAATCGGGCTTGCGGCGGGTCATCCTGAGGTACTCCGAAGGACGTGATCGGAAGTAATCTGGCTTCCATTTCCAAGGTAGATCCTTCGGTCGTTGAAACTCTCTCAGGATGACGGCTCGCGCCACGACTGCGAGGATTCGTCTGACCACCTATATACGTGGCGCGCGTGATGGTCTCGACGTCCCGGCCTATCCTGTGATTGGCACGTTCCGCAGGTGACACATCCTC
>JAQGMS010000410.1 GCA_028292245.1 Ramlibacter sp. | reverse complement strand
CCTTGCGACGATGAACTCACAAGGGGACGCGACGTCCCAGAACGTGACAAGTCAGATATTTGCAATGTTGGATGACGGTCGGCCAATCGACACAGTGGAAGACGGCATTTTGGCGGACGAAGAACCCGCCTGCGTGGCATTGGTGCCGCTGGTGTCATCGGCGCAGTGGTCGCGGCCGAGCCAGCAGCCGTCGCGACCCGACTCGACCTTTCTCACTCACCTGATTGCAACCGCCGAGCAGGCGCCGCAAACGCGGACCCTGCGACGCGCCAGCCTCGCCGACGCGCAGACGGCCTACGGAGCGAACCCGCGCGGCGTCCAAAGCGCTGGAATTCGGACCCGGCAAACCATCTGATCTAGCGCGGCGGCGCGTCCTGCGACGGCGCCGAACCGTCGCCGGGCTGTAGCCGTGGCGAGGCGATCTCGGGCGACGGCGTAGCCGGCGCGATTTCCGGATGCACGAGCTTCGGCTCCGGGCGATCCAGCGGCGCTGTCTCTGCCGGCGCAGGCTCCGGATCGAACGGCGGCTCGGGGACGGCGGCGGGCTTTCTCGAGCCTCGTCCGGGGACCGCCGTGGCCGACACAACTTGCGTTCCGCGCCGCGCGCGCAACGCAATCCCCGACAGGAAATCCACCAGCGCCAGCAGGGTCAGCAGGAAAAATGTCGAACTGCCGAATTGCGGCAGCAACGCAAATTCCGCACCCGCGCCACACAGCACCAACAGCGACAGCAGATGGTCGGTAAGATATTTCGCGCCGGGGCGCGCCCCCTTGATGACCTCGCACAGCAACAACAGGATGCCGAGCGTCAGCAGGACATCGCTCAGCGTCACCGGCCAGCCGGTGCCCGACGGCAGCGGCACCGTGACGAGCGGAGCGGCGAACGACACCTCGCGCATCAGGAAGGCGATGATGTTGTAGATAGCGAGCGGAATCAGAAGCAGCGGAAAACCGACCATCGACGGCGGGGCCTTCTAGCAGGGAATCGAGGCGTTCTCAGGCGAACCCTTCTTGAGGCGAACCTTTCGGTTCGCCGCAGAAGTGCCGCCCCAAGCCTTGACTGTCCTCAGGATTCCTTCTTGGCCTTCAGGACTTGGCGGCCCTTGTACATGCCGGTCTTCAAATCGAGATGATGCGGACGGCGCAATTCGCCGGAATCCTTGTCCTCGGCATAGGTCGGCTTCTTCAGTGCGTCCGCCGAGCGGCGCATGCCGCGCCGCGACGGCGATGTTTTTCTGCGGGGAACGGCCATGTCGGTGTCCTCTAGGGATGTTGTCGGGGGCATCGTCCGTGGCGGACGGCGCAAGCGCTTTTGGCGCGAGCTGAAATGCCGATAAGGCCGCGCTTATAGAGGATGGGGCCCTGCAAAGCTAGGGCGGTTTGCCGGCAAACCCGGCCGATTTGGCTCAAAAAGCGCGATTTTCGGTCCAGCATCGCGGCAAGCCGGCGGCCTGTGCCCGGGCCGCGTAGGTTCCGGCCAGACGGCGCACCCCGGGGCCGGGAATACGGGCGCTGCGCTTCACCGGATTGGGCAGGATGGCCGCCAATAAGGCCGATTCGCGCGGCGCCAGCGCCGAGGCCGGATGGCCGAAGGCGTACATCGCCCCGGCATTGGCGCCGAACTGGCCGGATGGACCCCATTCGGCGATGTTGAGGTAGATCTCCAGAATCCGCTGCTTCGGCAGCACGAGGTCGATCCAAAGCGCCAATGGAAATTCCAAGAGCTTGCGGATCGGGCCGGGAAGCGGCCACAGAAACAGGTTCTTTGCCACCTGCTGGGTGATGGTCGAAGCGCCGCGAAGCCGTTCGCCTTCCTGCGCATCGTCGATCGCCTCGCGCAGCGCGCCCCAATCGACACCATGATGCCTGCAGAAATTGGTGTCCTCGGAGGCCACCACCGAGCGGGGCAGCGACGGCGAAATCGCGTTGAAATCGATCCATTGCCGCGATACCGGCGCCCCGGTGATCCAGCGCCAGGCCATCAGCGCCGAGACCGGGTGGCCGGCGCGATAAAACGGCGCGATCAGATAGGGCAGCAACAGCACCGCCAGCAGGACAAGCAGCAGCGCAACGATGGCTCGTCGCATCAGGCCTCGATACCTTCCACGCTGACCAGCCGCGCCGAGCTGCATTCGTCGCGAATATGCTTGAGGCCCTGATACACCGGTCCGTTGTAGAAGGTTTCCCAGGCCGACACCGACGGAAACTCGATGATGACGATCCGGCGCGGCGACCAATCGCCCTCATGGACCTTGTGGGCACCGCCCCGGGCAAGGTATCTCGCCCCGGCGGCCTGCAGCGCAGGCTTTATCTCGTTCATGAAGTCCTGGTAGCGCCCGGGATCACGGATATCGACATCGAAAATGACATAGGCCGGCATCAGGAACTCCTTTGGCCTCATCCTATCATGGGCGGATACCCTGTCGCCACGATGCCGGAATTGACGAAGCCGGTGCCATCAACGATTGTCCCGGCCAAATCGACCTGAGGGCAATTTTCCCGGAGCCGTTTGATGACGACTGCTGTTGCTACCGACTTTGCAAAACGACTGGATCAGACCGCGGAGGACACCGAAGCCCTGCTCGGGAAGCTGTTGTCAGATACGCTGTTGCCCGACGAGATCGCGCGGCCGAAGC
>JAQGMS010000494.1 GCA_028292245.1 Ramlibacter sp. | reverse complement strand
ATCCGGAACTTGCCATCGCCAAGACCGAGCTCAATGAGTACGTTCTGGGCCTGATCGCCAAGTTGAAGGGCGACGACGCAAAGGCGGCGTACACCGAATATGCACGCTGGAGCAGGGAGCGCGATCGAAAGTGCGGTCTGGTCAAGAAGGATAACGTGCCGCTCGCCGAACTGGAGGCATCAGAGCCCTGCCTGGCGGACTACATGCGCCTGAGAACCGCCGAGATCGTCGCCGCCAAGGGCGATCCCAAACGGATTTTTGGACGGACTCCGTTTTCGCCCGCCCTCAACGCCGACGCCGTCGATTTATGCGTCGCGCAAATCCATTCGGCCAATGCCTGCGATGATTTTCTGGCCGTGAACGAGGTTTTCGAAACCAACCAGGAAATAACGCCGCAGACCGCGCTGGTAACGGCTGAAGTCGAAATGAAGGTGCTCTCGCCTTTCACGGCCTGCAGCACGGTCGCATCGAGCTGCACCGGGACCTGCTGGGACATGAAATCGGGTCAAGCCAAGGCGACTACGCCGGGAAGCAAGGAAAACCTGACGTCGGTGCATCGGGTGAGAATCGAAAAATCATTCGCATTTCAGAAGGCGCCGGGCGGCGGCTGGCGATGCAGCACGACCACGCTTCAACCCGTCGAACGCGGCTTTGCGGTGAGCGACCCCTAGGGGCCGCTCCCCGACATCTCGAGCACATCGAACAGGTTGAGCCGTTTGCCGTTGCTGCAGCGCATCGAAAAATGCGCGTTGCATTTCTCTGCGCGGAAATTACGGCGAGACAAATTTTCTCTTTTTCATTTCGCGCGGTCCTTCGATTGACGCGCTTCGGACACCGGGAATAGCATCCTCGCAGGTCCGCTAGAGACCGTCGGAGGAAGAGATGAAACGTTTCCCGCGCGTCGATTCCGCTCGCCGTTTTTCAATTGAAATCACCGGCCTTCACCGCACCATGCGCCTGGCGTGCGCCGCCCTCGCGATCGTATCAGGCCTTGCGGTTGGCTGCAGCGGGGCGATCGCCCAGAACGCCGCAAAAGGATCGCCCGAGCATATCAAGGCCGTGACATCGGCGGTCGACGGTGCCTCGATCAAGGCCAACACCGCCACCTCGAAGGACTGGCCGAGCTACGGGCTCGACTATGCCGAGACTCGTTTCAGCAAGCTCAATCAGATCACTGCCGATAACGTCAAAAATCTCGGACTGATGTGGACCTACAATCTCGAATCGATTCGTGGCGTCGAGGCGACGCCGCTGGTGGTCGACGGCATCATGTATGTGACCGCGTCGTGGAGCGTGGTGCATGCTGTGGATACCCGCACCGGCAAGCGGATCTGGAGCTTCGATCCCGGTGTCGATCGCGAGAAGGGCTACAGAGGCTGCTGCGACGTCGTCAACCGGGGCGTCGCGCTCTGGAAAGGCAAGGTGTTCGTCGGCGCCTATGACGGACGCCTGATCGCGCTCGACGCCGTGACCGGCCAGAAAGTCTGGGAAAAGGATACCCTGATCGACAAGGAGCATTCCTACACCATCACCGGCGCGCCGCGCGTGTTCAACGGCAAAGTCGTGATCGGCAATGGCGGCGCCGAATTCGGCGCCCGCGGTTACGTCACCGCCTATGACGCCGACACCGGCAGCCAGGCGTGGCGCTGGTTCACGGTGCCCGGCGATCCCTCAAAACCGTTCGAGGACGAATCGATGGCGGCGGCCGCCAAGACCTGGGACCCCCAGGGCAAATGGTGGATCAACGGCGGCGGCGGCACGGCATGGGATACCATCACCTTCGATCCGGATCTCAACATGGTCTATATCGGCACCGGCAACGGCTCGCCGTGGAACCGCAATGTCCGCAGCCCCGCCGGCGGCGATAACCTCTATCTGGCGTCGCTGGTGGCACTCAACGCCGACACCGGCAAATATCTGTGGCACTACCAGGAAACGCCGGGCGAGCATTGGGACTATACCTCGACGCAGCCGATGATCCTGGCGGATCTCACGATTGACGGCGCGCCGCGCAAAGTCATCCTGCATGCGCCGAAGAACGGGTTCTTTTTCGTCGTCGACCGCACCAACGGCAAGTTCATGTCGGCGAAGAACTTCGTCGATGTGAATTGGGCCACCGGCTACGACGCCAATGGACGGCCGATCGAGATCCCGGCGGCGCGCGGCGCCGAGCCGTATGACAGCATCCCCGGCGCCTACGGCGCCCACAACTGGCATCCGATGTCCTACAATCCGCAGACCGGCCTCGTCTATCTGCCGGCGCAGGGCGTGCCGCTCAACCTCACGCCGGAAAAGACCTTGTCGCAGAACGCGCGCGGACCTTTCAAATACGGCGCCAGTACCGGCTGGAACGTCGGGTTCACGCTGAACGCGGTCGACCCCAAGAGCCTGCCATTCGGACGGCTGATCGCGTGGGATCCGGTGAAGCAGAAGGAGGCCTGGCGCGCAGAATATGTGGCGCCATGGAATGGCGGCACGCTGACGACCGCCGGCAATCTGGTATTTCAGGGTTCGGCCGAGGGCCGCTTCATCGCCTACAACGCCACGTCGGGCGAGAAGCTCTGGGAAACTCCGGTCGGCACCGGCGTGGTCGCGGCGCCCGCGACCTACAGCGTCGACGGCGTGCAATATGTCTCGATCGCGGTCGGCTGGGGCGGGGCCTTCGGGATCATCGAGCGCGTCGCCGAGCAGGACGGACCCGGCACGGTCTACACCTTCGCGGTCGGCGGCAAGGCGCCGTTGCCGCCCCTCGCCAAGTACCAGCTCGGCAATCTGCTCGCGGGCGTGAAATACGATCCCAACGATGTTCCGGACGGAACGTCGATTTACGTCGAGGCTTGCGCCACCTGTCATGGGGTGCCGGGAGTCGAGAAAGGCGGCAATGTCAGGAATCTCGGTTATTCCTCGCCCGAGACCATCACCAACTTGAAGGAAATCGTGTTTAACGGGCCGTACAGGGATCGCGGCATGCCCGATTTCACCGGCAAGCTGACGGAAGCCGAGGTGGTGAAGATCCAGGCCTTCATCCAGGGCACCGCCGACGCGATCAGGCCGAAGGACGTCCCGTCCACAGGACAGGCCAAGGAATAGCTGCGTGAAATAAATTCATCATGGCCGGGCTTCTCCCGGCCATGATGAAGATAGGGTCGTTTACAAAAAAGGGCTGCGCGAGATCATCGCGCAGCCCTTTGTCGGCAGCGAAATGAAACTTCTCAGAACATCAGGCCTTCCTTCACCAGCACCCAGCGTCCGTTCTTGATCTGCTGGACCTGCGTCACGGTGTTGGCCAGGTGATCGGTCTTGGAAAATTTGGTCGGCGGCGAATTGAAGATATCGAAGAACTTGTCGCCGGACTCCAGGGAGTCGAGCACCTTCTGGCCGCTCAGGTCCTTACCGGCCTTGTTGACGTAATGCGCGAAGGTCATGATTGCGTTGTAGCCGATGATGGCCTGGGTGTTGGCGTCGGAGTTGAACATCTTCTTGTAGTTGACCAGCCAGTCTTTCACTTTGCCCTTCGCGGTGTCTTCGTAGGGAATCTCGAAGCCCGAAGCAGCATAGAGACCTTCGACGGTGTCCTTGCCGAGCGTCGGCACTTCAAGCACGTTGGTCGGCGTGGCGCCGAGGAAGGT
>JAQGMS010000416.1 GCA_028292245.1 Ramlibacter sp. | reverse complement strand
GACGATCGTCGCACTCGACGGCAGCACCACCGTCCCCGCCGGGACGTACGACGACCTGCTGCTCACCCAGCAGCGCTCGGCGCTCGTCGCCGGGACCACCCGAGACCTCTCCTACGCGCGCGGCGTCGGTCTGGTCGAGGAGGTAGTCGTCGCAGGCGACTACCGCACCGTGCGGCTGGTGTCCGTCCGCGACTGAGCCCGCGGTGTCGTCTGACGAGTCCAGGCTGGTCGCGCGCCGACAGGGCTGACAACGCGATGGGGGCTCGAGCTCGCAATCGAACGTCCCCATTGGCGCAGGGCGAGCGGGGGATCTCGCTCTCCCTCGAGGTTTCTCAATCGTCGAGCTCGGCGACGCGCTGCAGCACCCGCTTCTCAGGGACGTACCCAATGTGGAGTAGGGCCGCTGGGCAACCGACACGCTCCGCCAGGACCCGGATTACCCTCCTGGGGGGTGGAGTTCCGGGGGAACGTTCGGTAGCGCCCCCACAGGGGGAACTGATGCTGCGTCCACTGACGGCTGTCGCCGTGCTCGCAACCGCCGCGATGGCATCGCTCGCGCTGCCTGCCACGGCTGCCGGGACCGGAGATCCCGTGGAGAGCTCCGCGACCTCGGACGGGCAGTTGGCCTTGGACTTCCCGCTGCTCGGCACGCCGCACGCGATGAACGGCACCGTCCTCGGGCTCACGCAGATCGGCGACAAGATCGTCGCGGTCGGCTCGTTCACCCGCGTCAGCCCCGCGATGACCTACCACGACAAGAGTGACGACCTGACTCGCCGAGGCATCTTCGCCTTCGATGCGCAGACGGGCGAGATCGACCGGTCGTTCAAGGTGTCGCTGGGCGGCGGGAGCGCGACGGCGATCGACACCGACGGCACTCATCTCTACGTCGGCGGCGACTTCACCTCGGTCAACGGACGCGGGGGGCACGCGCGGCTGGTGAAGATCACCTCGTCCGGCTACGTGGCGTCGGAGTTCCGCGCCAGCGTCGATGCAGAGGTCGACACGCTGGTCGTGCACGGGTCACGTGTGTACGTCGGGGGCGCGTTCGACAGCATCAGCTTCGCGGGCCGCAAGGCCAGCCGGCACGCGCTGGCAGCGATCGCCGCGGGGACCGGGGTCGTTCTGTCTGCGGTGCGTGTCCCGTTCAGCGGTGTCTACACGAAGAATTTCGGGCGGACCACGGTGAAGAACATCGACGTGACGCCCGACGGGAAGCGGCTGGTCGCCATCGGCAACTTCACGAAGGTCGGCGGGCGCGCACGGGCACACGTCGTCGTGCTCGACACCAGCGGCGCCCGCGCCGAGGTCACCGGCTGGCGCACCGCACGGTTCGACTCTCGCCACAACCACTGCAACCCACACTTCGGCAGCTTCGTCCGCGATGTCGACTTCGCCCCAGACGGGAGCTGGTTCGTCGTGACGTCGACCGGGGGTTACGGGGGTGGCGCAGGGTCGGGGACGTTGTGCGACACCACCTCACGCTGGTCGACCAGCAGTGGCCGCAGCCCGGTCTGGGTCGACTACACCGGCGGCGACACGACCAACGGCGTCGAGATCGCCCGCGGCGCGGTGTACGTCGGGGGCCACATGCGCTGGGAGAACAACCCGTACAGGAGTGCCCGTCCCGGCCCTGGCGCGGTCCCGCGGGAGGGGATCGCCGCCCTCGACCCCGCTACCGGCCTGCCGCTGTCATGGAACCCTGGCCGGGTCAGGGGAGTGGGCGCTCAGGCGTTCCTCTCGACGGCCGACGGGCTGTGGGTCGGCAGCGACACGACTCTCATCGCCAACCAGCGGCGGGGACGGATCGCGCTGATGCCGTGGGAAGGAGGCCGGGTCATCCCACACGTCGCCCCGGCGCAGCTGCCCAACGACCTGTTCGTCGCCACCCCCGACGGGTCCACCTTGCGGCGCGGTTCCGTCGACGCGAGTGGGAGACCGTCCGGGGCGGCCTTCCGAGTGCCCACGGACTTCGCCTGGTCGAAGGTCCGTGGCGCGTTCTACGTCAACGGCGAGGTGTACTACGGGTGGGTCGAGGGCGGTCTCTTCCGACGGGCGTTCGATCCCGACACGGGTCGCACCGGGCCCGCGCACAGGGTGAACACTCGCGAGCTGCCGTTCCCCACCCGGCAGCTGACCGGCATGTTCTACGAGCCCGCCCGGCACCGTCTCTACTACACGCTCGCGGGCGACAGCCGGCTGTTCTTCCGTGACTTCAGCCCCGAGAGCAGGGTGCTCGGCGCCGCCAGGCACACAGCCGACCGGCACGGCGTGAGCTTCGCCCACGTCGCGGGCATGACACTGGTCGGCGATCGCATCGTCTACGGGTCCCAGGACGGTGCCCTGCGATCCATGCCGTTCAGTGGCACCCGGGTCGCCGGCAAGGCGCACCGCCTGAGCAACAACGGAACCTGGCGCGCCCGCGCCCTGTTCGTGCCGAACGATTGACAGCTAGGGCTTGTCTCCCAATTCTGGCCGTCGCGGGCGTCGTCCAGCGCGTGCGATGGCAAGGCGCCGGAGCGAAGGCGTGCCAGCGGCACGTCGAGCGAACGGCAACGCAGCCAGCGTGCGTGTTGGGCGGCGCGTAGCAGGCCACCGAATTGGGAGATACGCCCTAGGTGCTGCGCATCCCCCGAAGCGGTGATGACAGGAGTGGCGCCAGCGACGACGCTGCTCCCAGGCGCGAGGACCCGACGAGAGGCACACGAACATGGACCGGACAAGAGCCTTCGGGAAGACCGCTGTCGTAGCCTTGACTACCTGCGCAGTCGCGGCGGTCCCAGCCGTTGCGTCCGCAGGCTCACCCCCGTCGAGCTGGACCAACCTGCGCACCATGAGTTGTGACGGCGCCACTGTCGAGGCGGCCTTCGCTCCTGGGGGTGTCTTCACGTCCTTCCACGTCCTGGGCAGCAGCGACGTCATCGTGCCCAAGCACGTGGAGGTTGTCTTCCCCGGCACCACCCAGCCGGTCACCACTCTCGACGTCCCCGGCTTCGATAACAACAAGCGCGGCGTTGTGACCTGCCAGTACGTCGATCCGGCCGGCCTCGCCGTAACGATCGTCGGCATCCGTACCTGAGCCGAGGGCCCAGCTGCTGCTTCACGAGTCGAGCCAGTGTCGCGGCCACACCACCATGAGCCTGCCGGATTGCCACTACCAAGACACTTCCCGCAGGGTCGGGGTCTGGCCAGACGAGCGCACGCTCATC
>JAQGMS010000053.1 GCA_028292245.1 Ramlibacter sp. | reverse complement strand
ACGACGCGGCCGGCCGCTACATCGAATTTTGCAAGAGCACCTTCGCCAGTGACCTCAGCCTGCGCGGCATGACCATCGTGGTCGATGCCGCCCACGGCGCGGCGTACCACATCGCGCCCAAGGTGTTCCATGAACTGGGCGCCGAGGTGATCTGCATCGGTTGTTCGCCCGACGGCCTGAACATCAACGACCACGTGGGCGCCACCCATCCGGAGGCGCTGGTCCAGGCCGTCAAGGCGCATCGCGCGCATCTGGGCATCGCGCTGGATGGGGATGCCGACCGGCTGCAACTGGTCGATGCCGATGGGCGCCTGTACAACGGTGACGAGCTGTTGTACCTGATGGCCGCCGACCGGCTGGACCGCGGCGAGCGGCTGCCCGGCGTCGTCGGTACGCTGATGACCAACATGGCGGTGGAAGTGGCGTTGAAGGCTCGCGGGATCGAATTCGTGCGCGCCAAGGTCGGCGACCGCTACGTCCTGGAGGAGTTGGAAAAGCGCGGCTGGCTGCTGGGAGGCGAAGGCTCCGGCCATTTGCTGGCGCTGGACCAGCACACCACCGGCGACGGCTTGATCAGCGCCTTGCAAGTGCTCAAGGCCAGCGTGCGCAGCGGGCGCAGCATCGCGCAATTGCTCGAAGGCGTCCGCCTCTTTCCGCAGACGCTGATCAATGTGCGGCTGCAGCCCGGGCAGGACTGGAAGAAGAACCAGGCGCTCGACAGCGAGACCCGCCGCGCCGAAGCCGAGCTCGACGGCCACGGCCGGGTGCTGATCCGCGCGAGCGGCACCGAGCCGCTGCTGCGAGTCATGGTCGAAGCGCGTGACGAAGCGCAGGCAAGAAGCACGGCCGAGCGGATCGCGCAGACAGTCAAGGCCGGGTAATTGGGCCAGGCCTGCGTCGTCGCTGTCCATCGCAGTAGCAGCCACAGCTTCAGCAAATTCGCCGAGGACGCGATCGTGCTGGTCGAAGGGCTGGGCGTGCAGGGCGATGCGCACCACGGCCGGACCGTGAAGCATCGCTCGCGTGTCGCGCGCGACCCCACGCAACCGAACCTGCGGCAGGTGCATCTGTTGCACGCAGAGCTTTTCGACGAGCTGATCGCTGCGGGCTTCGCCGTGTGGCCGGGCGACCTGGGCGAAAACGTGACCACGCGCGGCATCGACCTGTTGGCCTTGTCCACGGGCACGCGGCTGGAGATCGGCAATGCCGTTGTCGAAATCACCGGCCTGCGCAATCCCTGTTCGCAGATCGACCGCTTCCAGCAGGGGCTGACGGCCGCGGTGCTGGACCGCGACGCCCAAGGCCGATTGGTGCGCAAGGCCGGCGTCATGGGCGTGGTCGTGACAGGTGGCGAAGTCAAGGCGGGCGACCCGATCCGCGCCGTGCCACCTGCGCTTCCATCCAGTCCTCTCGAGCCTGTATAGGTGCGCGCCGCCGCTCGTCGCGGCAAAGCGACATCTCGTCCGCCCAAAGCTGGGCGGAACAGCCGGCAAGGTCTACATTGGACTCATGCATTCCGTGTCCACATCCTTCGCCTGGTTGCCGTTGCTGGCAGTCGCGGCCGGGGCTTGGCCGCAGCAAGCTGGCGCTCAAGCGTTCCTGGCCGATTACGGCTTGGCCAGTCCGGCGACAGCGGCGTCGGAGCCGGATGCGCGGTATCGAGCCGGGCTCATCAATGTGGGCGCCATGAGCATCAGCCCTGCAATCCGCGCCGACGCCGGATTTTCCGGTGCCGGTCTTTCTCTTGCGGCGGGCCGCAACTGGTTCGCGCAAGTCGCCGTCGGGCGCAGCTTGCAAACCAACCTCCCGGTGTCCAGTGTCAACTCCAGTGACGCGCTGAGCATCGGCGGCGGTTACCGCTGGGGCGACGGCCAGTCGATGTCGCTGCAGGTGACCGGCGCGCGCGGTCCCGACCGGCTGGGCCTGGCGGTGCGATACGACTGGCCGCGTTACTTCGTGCGGCTGTCGTACGACTCCAGGATCAACCTGGTGCCGACCGATACCGTGCGCTTCTCTGCCGGCGTGCGGTTCTAGTCAGTAACTTCTGTAGCGGCGAAGCCATGGACCTGATCCTGTGGCGCCACGCCGAAGCCGAGGATGCTGCCAAGGGCCAGGACGACTTGCAGCGCGCGCTGACATCACGTGGCGAGAAGCAGGCAGCCCGCGTGGCCGCCTGGCTCGATCGGCAATTGCCGGAAGGCACGCGCATCCTGTGCAGCCCGGCGCTGCGCTGCGAACAGACAGTACTGCCCCTGGGGCGCAAGTACAAGACCCGCGAAGAACTCGCGCCCGGCGCCACGGTCGCCGATGTGCTGCAGGTTGCGCAATGGCCGTCGGCCAAACAGGCGGTCCTGGTGGTGGGCCACCAGCCGGTACTGGGCGAAGTGCTGGCGCAACTGCTGCACCTCAAGCAGGGCAGCTGCCCGATCCGCAAGGGCGCCGCCTGGTGGCTTCGTACGCGCGAGCGCGATGGGGATGAACAGACGGTGGTGGTGGCGGTGCAGTCGCCGGATGCCGTCTAGCCAAGCATCACACGATGTCCTCGTGGATGCACAGGTAGTTGCCTTCCGTGTCCTTGAACCACGCGGCCTTCTCCGATCCCAGGACGCAGACGTGGTCCACGGTTTTCAGTCCCGGAAAGTCATAGTCCTCGAAGACCACACCCGCCTTTTCAAGCGAAGTGATGGCCGCGCGGACGTCCGGCACCTGGAAACTGACGGCCGTGTGGTCGGCCTTGGTGCCGCCCTCCTTGGGAAACAGCGCGATGACGGCGCCGCCGGCGCAGGCATAGACGAACTTCCCGTCGGGCTTTTGCCCCTGCGCCCGGAAACCCAATTTGTTCTCGTAGAAGTCCCGCGCGCGGGCCATGTCGATCACGGGCAGGATGGTGGTCACGGGCGCGGTCGATAGCATGTGGCTCTCCTTGTGCGAAAAACCGTTTCGCAGCGGATTTTCCCTCACGCGGCGATGAATTTCCAGGGCGTCTTTTGCCAGGCGATCATTTCCTCGCGCAACAGGTGAGCCGACTGGGGATAGCTCTTTGCCCAGTCCGGCCTCAGCGTCATCAGGAATTCGCGTCCCGACGCACGCAACCCCAGTCCGGCGAGATCCGGGTCGCGCCGGGCGTGGCACAGGATCACCGCCAGCCGCAGACACAGCAGTTGGTGCACGAACAGCTCGTCGTCGAGTTGGGCTTCCAGCTTGCGCAGCTTGCCCCGGTGGCCCAGCACCAGCAGGCCCAGCCAGTGCAATTCGGGGAGCGCGAAGCCGGGTGCGTCGGCGTTGTCCAGGATGTAGGCGCCGTGCTTGTGGTAGTCGCTGTGCGAGACCCGGCTGCCGATTTCGTGCAGTTGCGCGGCCCAGCCCAGTTTGCGTTCGTGCCGCGCCAATTCAACGGCGCTGTCGGTCGCGCGAAGCTGGTGCAGGAGTTCGCGCGCGACGCGGCCGACGCGCGCGGCCTGCAGCGCGTCGCTGCCGAACTTGGCGGCCAGCCGCTGGACCGTCGTCGAGCGAATGTCGGTTTCGCCGTGCTCCCGGTCCAGCAAGTCGTACAGCACGCCGTGGCGCAGCGCGCCTTGTGCGGCCTGCATCTCGTCGATGCCCAGCAGGTCGAACACCGCGCGCAACACGCTCACCCCGCCACCGATCACCGGCCGGCGGTCATCCTTCAGGCCATCCAGGCGCAGCCGGTCGGCGCTGCGCGCCGCTAGCAGGCGCTCGTAGAGCCAGTCCAGGCCGTCACGCGCAATGAGGCCTGCGTGCGGTCCCTGGGCGCCCAACACGTCGGCCACCGCGCCGATGGTCCCCGACGAGCCGTAGGCGACGTCCCAGCTGTCGCGCCGGTAGGCGTTCAGCGCCTCGTCCAGCACCGCCTTGGCCGCGACCTCGGCGGATTCGAAAGCCTCGGCGGTGAATTGCCCCTGCGCGAAATACTTCATCGACCAAGCCACGCTGCCGACGCGATAGCTTTCCATCACCTTGGCGTCGAACTGGCGCCCCAGGATCAATTCGGTGGAGCGGCCGCCGATGTCGACCACCAGCCTGCGCTCATCGGATTGCGGCAGCAAGTGGGCCACGCCCTGGTAGATCAGCCGCGCTTCCTCGCGGCCGGAGATCACGTCGATCGGAAATCCCAGCAGTTGGCGGGCAGGGGCCAGGAATGCATCGCGGTTGCGCGCTTCCCGCAGTGTTTGTGTTGCCACCGCGCGGACCTGCGCCCGCTTGAAGCCCGCCAGCCGTTCCGCGAACCGGGCCAGGCAATCCCAGCCGCGCTGCATCGCCTCGGGGGTCAGGTTGCGCGCGTCGTCCAGGCCGTTGCCCTGCCGCACGGTTTCCTTGATGTACTCGGTGCGGTGGATCTGGCCGTGCTCGTAGCGGCCGATCTCCAGCCGATAGCTGTTGGAGCCGAGGTCGACGGCGGCCAGGAGGGTTCCGTTTTGCATTGGGGCGGCGCGTGGGTGCTCGGGCCAGCATAGCACCGGCGCCGCGTGTTCGCGGCGCTAGCCGATGACGCGCCCGTCGGTGGTCAGCATGCTCTGCGTGACGTATGCGCCACCGCGGCGCCGGAGGTCGAACGCCACGCGAAAGCCTCCCACGTCCAGGTTGCCGCGCCGCTGGAACGCCGCCAACGCGGCCTGGCGGGTGAGGGCGCCATCGATGTCGTTGAGCACACCGGCATGCTGGCGTTGACCATCGGCACGGCCTGGGTCGCGATGACCGGCGTGTTGCGGGCCGCGCCCATCTGCACCATGGTCTGCAAGTTGACGTCGGCCAGCGCGACGACGTAGCGCTGGCGCGACTGCTTGTCCAGGCCCTGGGTGAACTGCACCAGCTCCGGTGTGCCGCCGATGAACAGCAGGATGGCCGGCGTCTGCGCCGTCAGCCGCTGGCCCAGCCGCACCAGTTCGCCTTCCGCGCGGAAGGTCTGGAGCCTGAGCTTGAGTTCGCCCGCGATGCGTTGCAGGTCGTCGTGGTACAGGCGGTATTCCTGCTCCGACGCGTAGACGGAACCAACCTCCTGCACGCCCATCACCGTCAGCGACTTCAGCGCGTGCGTGATCTGCTCCTGCCGCGCCGCGAAGATGGGGAAGGTGTGATCGTCGACTTCGATGGTGGAGTTCTGCAGCCATGGCGCCACATGCGCCAAGCCCAGATTCTCCTGCCGCAGCAGGCGCACCACGTCCGTGGCAACCGGGTCGCCCGCCGTGCCGGACAGTACGACGCAGGCCGGGTTGTCGCGCACCGCCACGACGGCCGCGCGTATTCCGGCCGGGCTGCCGTCGACCTCGATCGAGGTGTGCTGAACCGGGCGGCCGCGGACACCGCCCTTCGAGTTGATGTCCTGCCAGGCGGCTCGCGAGCCGATCAGGAAATCCTTGGAGATGTCCTGCTGGCCGGCCGACGCATCGAATATTTGCGCAACGGTGATGGGGCGTGCGGCTGTCGCGGGGCGGCCGGGCTGGGCTTGTGCGGGGGCGGAAATCAGCGCTGCGCCCGCCGCGGCCAGCAGCACCTGTCGGCGCCGCAGCGCCGGGACAATTGAAGTCATTGGGATCCCGGCAACGGCGATCAGCGGCGCACAGGCGGCATCAGCACGCGGTCCACCGTGTGGACCACGCCATTGGTCGCGGTGATGTCGGCGGTCTGCACCATCGCGTCTTCCACGGTGACGAAGTCGCCGGCCTTGGATAACGCCACATCGGTGCCCTGTGCGGTCTTGGCATTGCTGTTCTTCACGTCGGCGGCCATCACCTTGCCGGTCAGCACGTGGTAGCTCAGCACGTCCTTGAGCCGGGCTGGGTCATGGGCCAGCTCGTCCATCGTCTTTGCCGGCACTGCCTTGAAGGCGTCATTGGTCGGCGCGAACATCGTGTACGGGCCCGCGGCCTTGAGCGTGTCGGCCATGCCGGCCTGCTGCACCAGGCCGTTGAGCGTGCTCAACTGCGGATCGCGGGCGATGGTGTCGGCCACCGAAACCGGCGCCGCAACCTGCTGGGTGGCACAAGCGGCCACCAGGGCCGCGAGGGGGACGAGGGCGAAGAGACGGTGTTTCATGGGTTTTCCTCCAGTCAAGAACTGGGCTCGAGCGTACGGACGGCCCGTGACGGTTTCGTGACCGCGGCGTGACAGCAAGATGACGCGAAATGCCCATCCAGCCGCTTCTCACGCCTTGTCACGCCGCTGTCACACAAGCTTCTTAGAGTCGGATCATTCGTTTTCACAACCCAGAGGTCCAACGATGAAGATCAGCGTGCGATTTGCCACCCTCGGCCTGGCCGGTTTCTGCCTTGCAGGCGTCGCGGCGGCCCAGGACATCACAGGCGCCGGCGCCACGTTCCCGGCGCCGCTGTATGCCAAGTGGGCGGCCGACTACAACAAGGCCACCGGCATCAAGATCAACTACCAATCGGTCGGCTCCGGTGCCGGCATCAAGCAGATCGACTCCAAGACGGTGGCGTTCGGCGCGTCCGACATGCCGCTGAAGGACGAGGAGCTGGCCAAGAAGGGCCAACTGCAATTCCCGACGGTGATCGGCGGCGTGGTGCCGGTGGTCAACATCAAGGGCATCGCCCCCGGCCAGCTCAAGCTCAACGGGCAGGTGCTGGGCGACATCTATCTGGGCAAGATCACCAAGTGGACCGACCCCGCGATCAAGGCGCTGAACCCCTCGCTGGCGCTGCCCGACGCGGCCATCGCGCCGGTGCGCCGTGCCGACGGCTCGGGCACCAGCTTCATCTTCACCAACTACCTGTCGAAGGTGAACCCCGAGTGGAAGACCAAGGTCGGCGAGGGCACGGCGGTGAACTGGCCGGCCGGCGCGGGCGGCAAGGGCAACGAAGGTGTCGCCGCTTTCGTCAATCGCCTGCCCAATTCGATCGGCTACGTCGAGTACGCGTACGTCAAGCAGAGCAAGATGACTTATGCGCAGCTGCAGAATTCGGCGGGCAATTTCGTTTCGCCCGACGATGTGGCGTTCAAGGCCGCGGCGGCCGGTGCCGAATGGTCCAAGAGCTTCTACCAGATCCTCACCAACCAGGCCGGCAAGGACGCCTGGCCGATCACCGGCGCCACCTTCATCCTGATGCACAAGGCCCAGGACAAGCCCGCCGAAGCGGCTGCCGCGCTGAAGTTCTTCGAGTGGGCCTACAAGAACGGCGACAAGACCGCCGATGACCTGGACTATGTGCCGATGCCGGCCGTGGTGAAAGCCCAGGTCGAGAAGGCCTGGGGCGAGATCAAGGACGCGTCGGGCAAGCCCGTCGCGTACAAGTGACGCGCAGGCAATAGCGCAGCGTCGAGAAGGGCCGCACGTGTCCTCTACACTTCCGGCCCATGAGACCGCTTTTGACATGGCCGCCCATGGCCGTGCGCGCGAGATGAGCCCGCCGCCGGCGCGCCCCGTGCGCCGGAGCGCCTGGGCCGACGTGCTGTTCGGCTGGACCGCCAAGGCGGCAGCCCTCATCACGCTGGGCCTGCTGATGGGCATCCTGCTGGCGCTGGTGGTGGGCGCGTGGCCCGCGATCCACAAGTACGGGCTGGGCTTCCTTTCCAACAGCGTCTGGGACCCGGTTGCCGGCGAGTTCGGCGGCCTGGTGATGATCTACGGCACCCTCGCCACTTCGCTGATTGCGCTCATCATCGCCGTGCCGGTGAGCTTCGGTATCGCGCTGTTTCTCACCGAGCTGTCGCCGGCGTGGCTGAAGCGCCCGCTGGGCACCGCGATCGAGCTGTTGGCGGCGGTGCCGTCCATCGTCTACGGCATGTGGGGCCTGCTGGTGTTCAGCCCGGTGCTTGCCACCTACGTGCAGCAGCCCTTGCAGGCCCTTTTCGCCAACGTGCCGTACCTCGGCGCCCTGGTATCCGGGCCGCCGGTGGGCATCGGCATCCTCTCGGCCGGGATCATCCTGGCGATCATGATCATTCCCTTCATCGCCGCCGTGATGCGAGACGTGTTCGACGTCACGCCGCCGATGCTCAAGGAGTCCGCCTACGCGCTCGGCTCCACCACCTGGGAAGTGGTGTTCAAGGTGGTGCTGCCATACACCAAAGCCGGTGTGATCGGCGGCATCATGCTGGGCCTGGGCCGCGCGCTGGGCGAGACCATGGCCGTCACCTTCGTCATCGGCAACTTCAACCAGCTCGATTCGCTCTCGCTGTTCCAGGCCGCCAACAGCATCACCTCGGCGCTGGCCAACGAATTCGCCGAAGCGGCGAGCGGCCTGCACCAGGCGGCGCTGATCTACCTGGGGTTGGTGCTGTTCTTCATCACCTTCGTCGTGCTCTCGTTTTCCAAGTTGCTGCTCGCGCAGCTGAAAAAGAGAGAAGGAGCCAAGGCATGAAAGGGACTGGCGATAGCCTGATCCGCGCCGCCGACCAGAACCTTGAGCGCGAGCGCCGCTATGCGCAGCGCAAGCGTGTCAACCAGGTCGCGCTGGCCCTTTCGCTGGCCGCGATGCTGTTCGGCGTGTTCTGGCTGGTGTGGATCCTCTGGGAGACGGTGCGCCAGGGCGTCGGCGGCCTGACCTGGGCCACGCTGACGCAGATGACGCCGCCGCCCAACGAAGTGGGTGGCCTGGCCAACGCCATCTACGGCTCGTTCCTGATGGTGGCGCTGGCCACGTTCGTTGGCACGCCCATCGGCATCATGGCCGGCATCTACTTGGCGGAATACGATCCCAAGGGCTGGCTGGGCTCGCTCACGCGCTTCGTCAACGACATCCTGCTGTCGGCGCCGTCGATCGTGATCGGCTTGTTCGTCTACGCCGTGATCGTGGCGCGCTACAAGAGCTTTTCGGGCTGGGCCGGCGTGATCGCGCTGGCGCTGATCGTGATCCCGGTCGTCATCCGCACGACCGAGAACATGCTGATGCTGGTGCCGGCCGGCCTGCGCGAGGCCGCCTACGCGCTTGGCGCGCCCAAGTGGAAGGTGATCATGAGTATCACCTTGCGGGCGGCGCGCGCCGGGGTCGTCACGGGCATCCTGCTGGCCGTGGCGCGGATTTCCGGCGAAACCGCGCCTTTGCTCTTCACCGCCCTGAGCAACCAGTTCTGGACGTCCAGCCTGGGCGAGCCGATGGCCAGCCTGCCGGTGACCATCTTCAAGTTCGCGATGAGCCCGTACGAGAACTGGCAGCAACTGGCCTGGGCCGGCGTGTTCCTCATCACAGTCGCAGTGCTGGGACTGAACATCCTGGCGCGGGTGCTCACGCGCAACAAGATCTAGAAAGAGGCACGCAATGCCCATGCATACCGCCAAAGACGAACGCTCGAAGATCTCGGTCAAGGACCTGAACTTCTACTATGGCAAGTTCCACGCCCTGAAGGGCATCAACCTGGAAATCCCGGAGAAGAAGGTCACGGCCTTCATCGGCCCCTCGGGCTGCGGCAAGTCGACGCTGCTGCGCACCTTCAACCGCATGTACGAGCTCTACCCCGAACAGCGGGCACAGGGGCAGATCGTGCTCGATGGCGAAGACCTGTTGACGTCGAAGAAAGACGTCGCGCTGATCCGCGCCAGGATCGGCATGGTGTTCCAGAAGCCGACGCCTTTCCCGATGTCGATCTACGACAACATCGCTTTCGGGGTCCGCCTGTTCGAGAACCTGAGCGCCACCGACATGGACGACCGGGTCGAATGGGCGCTGCGCAAGGCGGCGCTGTGGGGCGAGGTGAAAGACAAGATGACGCAAAGCGGCGCCGGCCTGTCCGGCGGCCAGCAGCAGCGCCTGTGCATCGCCCGCGGAATCGCCATCAAGCCCGACGTGCTGCTGCTTGACGAGCCCTGCTCGGCGCTGGACCCGATTTCCACCGCCAAGATCGAGGAGCTGATCGCGGAGCTCAAGAACGACTACACCGTGGTCATCGTCACCCACAACATGCAGCAGGCTGCCCGCGTCAGTGACTACACTGCGTACATGTACCTGGGCGACCTGGTGGAGGTGGGCGAGACGGAGCAAATCTTCTTCAAGCCCAAGCGCAAGGAAACCGAGGACTACATCACCGGCCGGTTCGGCTGAGGGGAATTTCGATGGCCGACAAACATCTCTCCACCCAGTTCGACAGCGAACTCACAGCCGTCTCCAGCCGCGTCATGGAAATGGGCGGCATGGTCGAATCGCAGATTCGCACCGCCGTCTACGCGCTGTCGCAGTTCAGCGCGGAAGCGGCTGACCAGGTGATGGAAACCGAGGCGCGCGTCAACCTGATGGAAGTCGAGATCGATCGCGACCTGTCCTCCATCATCGCGCGGCGCCAGCCAACCGCGCGCGACCTGCGCCTGTTGATCGCCATCTCCAAGACCACCGCCAACCTGGAGCGCGCCGGCGACGAGGCCGAGAAGATCGCCCGCATGGTCAAGTCCATTATCGACAGCGGCGCGGCGCGCAACCTGCCGGCCTCCGAATTGCGGATCGCCGCCGACCTGGCCTCCGGGCTGCTGCGCAAGGCGCTGGACGCGTTCGCGCGGCTGGACGCCAACGTCGCCGTGTCGATCCTGAAGGAGGACGACCTGATCGACCGCGAGTTCGACGGCTTCGTGCGCAAGCTCATCACCTACATGATGGAAGACCCGCGCACGATCTCGCCCAGCCTGGACCTGCTGTTCCTGGCCAAGGCGATCGAACGCATCGGCGACCACGCCAAGAACATCGCCGAATTCATCATCTACGTGGTCAAGGGCGCCGACGTGCGCCACACGTCGATGGAGCAGATCGAATCCGTGGTTCGCTGAGCCTTCATGAAAAACCTGCCCCGCGTCCTGGTCGTCGAAGACGAACCGTCGATCGCCGAGCTGGTGTCGGTCAACCTGCGCCACAACGGCTTCCAGCCGGTGTGGGCCGAAGACGGCACGGCGGCCCAGCGCGAGCTGGACGCGGTGCTGCCCGACGTGATCCTGCTGGACTGGATGCTGCCCGGCCAGAGCGGCCTGGCACTGGCGCGCAAATGGCGCGGCGACCCGCGCACCAAGACCATCCCGATCCTGATGCTCACCGCGCGCGGCGACGAGCCGGACAAGGTCGCCGGCCTGGACGCCGGCGCCGACGACTACATCACCAAGCCTTTCTCGACCCAGGAACTGCTGGCGCGCATCCGCGCCGTGCTGCGCCGACGCGCGCCCGAGCAGGGAGGCGACACCGCGACGATCGGTGAGCTGGCGCTGGATGCGGCGACCCATCGCGTGACCTGGCACGGACGCCCGGTGAAAATCGGGCCCACCGAGTTCAAGCTGCTGCACTACCTGATGCGGCATCCGGAGCGCGTGCACAGCCGATCGCAATTGCTGGACAAGGTCTGGGGCGACCACGTCTTCATCGAGGAACGCACGGTCGACGTCCACGTCAAGCGCCTGCGCGAGTCGTTGGGGGCCGCTGGTGCCATGATCGAGACCGTGCGCGGCGCGGGCTACCGGATTGCCGCGCAATCGCCCATATGCCCTGGCGCCTCCTGAGCCTTCTCCTTTGCCAATTGGCCGGCGGCGCTCTGGGTTGGTGGCTGGGCAACGACGCGGGCGCCCAGGCCGGGCTCATCGCCGGCGCGCTGGCTTGGCTGGTGCTGGACAGCCTGCGCGGCGCGGCGACGCTGCGCTGGCTGCGGCGCGGCGACGCGGGCGGCGAGCCGTCGGTTGGCGGGCTTTGGGGTGAAGTGGTCGACCGGGCGCGCCGCGCGCTGCGGGTGCGCGAGCTGGAAGCCGCCGACGCACAGCGCCGACTGCAGGAATTCCTGGCCGCCATCCAGACCTCCCCCAATGGGGTCGTGCTGCTGGACGCGCAGGGCCGCATCGAGTGGTGCAACCAGACGGCCGCCGACCAGTTCGGCTTCGACCTGCAGCGCGACATGATGCAGCAGGTCACCAACCTGCTGCGCGACCCGGCCTTCACCGCCTATTTCAACAGCGGCGCCCATGGCCGCGACGTGATCGTTCCGGGCCCGCGCAGCCTGCCGTCCAAGCCGGTCAAGCTGTCGCTGCACCTGCACCCCTATGGCGAGGGGCGCGGGCTGCTGCTGTCGCGCGACGTCACGGCGGTGGAACAGGCCGAGGTGATGCGCCGCGATTTCGTGGCCAACGTGTCGCATGAAATCCGCACGCCGCTCACGGTGCTCATGGGTTTCGTCGAGACCTTGCAGAACCTTCCGCTGGACGGCGAGGAACGCGCGCGCTACCTGGCCTTGATGGCGCAACAGGCCCAGCGCATGCACACCCTGGTGAGCGACCTGCTGACGCTGTCGAAGCTGGAGGGCAGCCCGTTGCCCGGCGCCGGCGAGTGGACGCCGCTGGCGGTGCTGATGGCGCAATGCGAGCAGGAAGCGCGTTCCCTCTCGCAACTGCTGGGGCGAAAGCTCGAGCTGCGCTTCGAGGCGCCGCCGGCCCTGGAGCTCGCCGGCTCGCCGAGCGAGCTGCTCAGTGCGATGTCCAACCTGGTGAGCAACGCCGTTCGCTACACGCCGGCCGGCGGTGCCGTCGAAGTGCAGTGGCGCACCGGGCCTGATAGCCGCGGCGAGTTTTTGGTGCGCGATACCGGCGCGGGCATCGCGGCCGAGCACCTCGCGCGGCTGACCGAACGCTTCTATCGGGTGGACCGCAGCCGCTCGCGCGAAACCGGTGGCACCGGGCTGGGCTTGGCGATCGTGAAGCACGTGGCGCAACGCCACGGCGCGGAGTTGAAGATCGAGAGCACACCCGGCGTGGGCTCGACCTTCGCGATCCGATTTCCGGCCAGCCGGCTGCGTGCGGCTATGCCGGCACCGGCCGGTACGAGCGCACAGCCCGCAGCAGAATCAGCGGAAGCACGATAGCCAGCGCCGCCAGCGCGACGGCGCTCATGATCCAGAACGCCGCGGGTGAGTGCAGCGCCGGAATCGGCCCGATGCCGCGATAGGCCACCACGTAGCCGCCCGCCAAGCCCGCGCCCCACAGCAGCACGCAATAGGCCACCAGCGGTGCCACCGCGACCCGGTAGCAGCGCAGTACGAACACGCACAGGGCCTGGGTCGCATCCCCGACCTGGTAGATCGCGACCCAGCCGAGCAGCCCGGCGGCCAGCGCCACCACCTGCGGGTCGCTCGCATAGATCGCGGCGATCTCGTGGCGCGCGAGTCCGAGCACCATGCATGCCGCTAGCGCGGCGCCGAGCGCCAATTTAAAGCCGCTGCGGATCGCATGCCGCGCGCGGCTGGCGTCGCCGGCGCCCAGCCAGAAGCTCACACGCGCGCTGGTCGCGATGGCAATCGACAAGGGCATCATGTAGATCAAGGCGGCGATGTTGCCGGCGATCTGGTGCGCGGCCGAAGCCAGCGTTCCCTGGCGCGCGATGAACAGCGCCATCAAGGTGAAGGAAGTGACTTCCACCATCACCGCCAGCCCGGCCGGAATCCCCAGTTGAAGGAAGCGCCCGATGGCGCGCCAGTCCGGCGGCTCCATGCGCTGCCAGAGCGAGTACGGCGCGTACAGGTCCTGCGTGCGCAGCAGCCAGATCGCGCCGGCGACCAGCAGGTAGTTGACGGTGACGGTGGCCCAGGCACAGCCGACGGCGCCGTGCGCCTGCAGGCCCAGCCCGCCGAAGGCGAACCAGATCGACAACGGCACCTTCAGGCCCAGCGCGGCCGTCTGCAGCCACGTCACCAGCAGCGGCTTGCCCAGGCTCTGGTTGAAGGTGCTGTACATGCGAAACAGCAAGGTGGCCGGCAGCGCCAGCGCGAGTGCTGAGAGGTAGGCCTGGACTTCTCCTTGCATCGCAGCCGGCACGTCGGTCCAGCGCAACAGCGGCGCGGACAGGGTCAGGCCGAGAAAACCCGCGACAGTGGCCAGGGCCGCGAGGTAGAGCGATTGCCGCACGGACCGGCCGAGGTCTTCGTTGCGGCGCGCGCCGTGCAATTCGGCCCAGGCCGGCAGCAGGACCTGCAGCACGCCGATCAGCGCGACGAACACGCTGATGTACACCGCGGAGCCGACCGACAGCGCGGCCAGTGCCTGCTGGGAATAGCGGCCGGCGACGATGGTGTCGGTGACGCCGAATGCCATCACCGCCAATTGCCCCACCAGCACCGGCGCGGCCTGCCGGGCAATCGTGCGCAACTCGGTCACTGGCGGACGATCTTCCGATAGAGCAGCACGTTGTCCTTCGCATCCGAGGGACGGCGGATGCTGGAGACCAATCGCCAATCCCGCATGTCCAGCGCCAGCGGCATGGCTGCCTGCAGGTCGGCGGTCGCCAGCAGCCACGGGCAGGTGGCTCGCGGTCCCGCGGGCCGCAGGTCCATCTGCCCGTGATAGCGGAACGCCGCGAGCTGGCCGCGGCTGAGGCCGAACACTTCCACGCAACCGGGCTGGTCCATGGCGCGGGCGACGCCGCGCACCACCGGCGTGTAGCTGCGCGCGAAATCCAGCACCGGCAGCCACAGGGTCATGAGCAGCAGCCAGCAGAGCGCCGCGCCGCCAGCCGGCAGCACCAGGCTCTTCCAGATCACCGCGCGATGCCGGCCGGTGCGCCACTTCACGAGCCAGGCCCAGGCCGCCGTCGCCAATAGCGCGAGGATGAATGCCAGCGCCGAGAAACTCGGCTCGAAGCCGGGCGCGAGCTTGACGACGTTGGCGGCCGGCTTGGCAGGTACACCAGTTTGCAGCGAGATCCAGATCACCCAGATGATGAAGGCGCAGCCGCTGAAGAACAGCAGCGTGAACCAGTCGATCAGCGCGCCGGCGCTGCGGCTGAAGGTGGGTAGCGCGAAGGCGGCGAGCGTCGCCATCGCGGGCAGGCCCAGCAACAGGGAGCGGTCGGAGGAAGGCGTGGTCAGCGTGGCGGCGATCGACACGGCCACGAACCAGAGGGGCAGGGCGACATGGCGGCTGCCCAGCTGGCGGCGCCAACGCCACAGGGTCCACAGAGCCAGCGGCCAGGCTGGCCAGGTGAACCAGAGAAGGAGCTTGCCGAGCGGCCGCCATTCGCGCGCGAAGCCGTCCAGCGCGACGCGCCATTGCCAGAGGTCCAGCCAGGACGCCAGTGCCAGCGTCGCCAGTAGCGCTACGCCCAGGATGACCGGGTCCTGCCAGGCGGCGGTGTGGGGCTCCTCGCCGCCGGCGTCCCGGTCGAACAGGCTGATCGCCAACCCGCCGGCTCCGAACAGTACTGCCATCGCGGGCGCGCCACTCAATGCCAGACCCGACAAGCCGAGCACCAGGCAAACGGCCGCCGCAGCGCGCCGCCGCGGCAGCGCCGCCATGCCGAAGAAGCTGAGCGACGAGAAAGCCACTTGAGCCAGCGAAGGCGTGGTTTCGTGCGACAGCTGGGCCAGGCCCAGCGTTGCGATCAGCGCCAGCAGGCCGCCGTCGGCCATCGCGCGTGCATAGTCGGGAGGGCTCGCCTCGCCGCCGAAGGCGAACGGCACCGGCTGGGCTTGTGGGCTGCGCGCCAGCGAATACACGCCGTACCAGGTGGCGAGCAGGGTGAGCGCCAGCAGCAAGACAAAGGGGATGCGGGCCGCGAAGTCCGCCGGCAGCCATGCCGGCGCCGCCTGGATCGCCCATGCGCCCAGCCAATAGGGCAGCAGAGCGTCGAACTCGGGCGGCTGGCCCAGCAACTGCGGCGCGAACCAGGAGGCAGCGCCGTGCGCCAGCTCGAACATGTAGCCGAAGGCGGTGATGTCCGCGTTTTTCCAGGGCTCCCGGCCGATGAAGCCGGGCAGCACGTAAGCCAGGCAGAACAGCAGGAGCGCGGCGCGCGGGAGCCGGCGTACGGCGTCCTGGGCAACGATGGCGGGAGTCGGCTGGTTCAAGCGCGGGAGTGTGTCATAAATCGCGGGCAGCAAAAAAGGCAGCGCGGTAAACCGGGCTGCCTTTTCGCAAGGGACGGAAGACGCTTACTTGGCGGGGGTCTTCTCGGCGGGCTCTTCGGCCTTGGTGCCGGCCGGCTTGCCGAACTTCTTGAAGAACTTGTCCACGCGGCCGCCCATGTCGTTGACCGACTTTTGCGTGCCGGTATAGAACGGGTGCGACTCGCTGGAAGTGTCCAGCTTGAACAGCGGCAACTCGCGGCCGTCGTCGGTCTTGCCCATTTCCTTGGTCTGAGCGCAGGAGCGCGTCACGAACTTGAAACCGTTGGACAGGTCCACGAACAGGACGTCGCGGTAGTTGGGGTGAATGCCTTCTTTCATGATCTTCCTCGTTTTCGGGTGCGGCAGCCGCGCCAAACCATTTGGCGTACTTTCCGCGAGAAGCCCTCGATTATACATATAAATCAAGGACTTATCAAAGGCCTAGCCGCCCCGGCGCATCATGTCGAAGAACTCGACGTTGCTCTTGGTGGCGCGCATGCTCTTCAGGACCATTTCCATGGCCTCGATCTCGTCCATGTTGTACATGAACTGGCGCAGGATCCGGGTCTTTTGCAGGATTTCGGGGGCCAGGAGCAGCTCCTCGCGGCGGGTGCCGCTGCGATTGAGCTGGATCGACGGGAACACACGTTTTTCGTACAAGCGGCGGTCCAGGTGGATTTCACTGTTGCCGGTGCCCTTGAACTCTTCGAAGATCACTTCGTCCATCCGGCTGCCGGTATCGACCAGCGCGGTGGCGATGATGGTCAGCGAGCCGCCTTCTTCGACGTTGCGCGCCGCGCCCAGGAATCGCTTGGGCCGCTGCAGGGCGTTGGAGTCCACGCCACCGGTCAACACCTTGCCGGACGACGGCACCACGTTGTTATAGGCGCGGGCCAGGCGCGTGATGGAGTCCAGCAGGATCACCACGTCCTTCTTCAGTTCGACCAGGCGCTTGGCGCGCTCGATCACCATTTCGGCCACGTGCACGTGGCGAGCGGCGGGCTCGTCGAAGGTCGAGGCGATCACCTCGCCCTTGACCGAGCGCTGCATTTCGGTCACTTCTTCCGGCCGCTCGTCGACCAGCAGCACCATCATGTGGATGTCGGGATAGTTGGCGGCGATGGCGTGCGCGATGTGCTGCATCATCACCGTCTTGCCGCTCTTGGGCGGCGCCACGAGCAGCGCGCGCTGGCCCTTGCCGATCGGCGCGATGATGTCCACCACGCGGCCGGTGATGTTCTCTTCGCCCTTGAAGTTGTCGCGCTCGAGTTTCATCTGCTCCTTGGGAAACAAGGGCGTCAGGTTCTCGAACATGATCTTGTGCTTGTTCTGCTCGGGCGCGAGGCTGTTCACCTTGTC
>JAQGMS010000038.1 GCA_028292245.1 Ramlibacter sp. | reverse complement strand
GCCTGTTCGCCCTGCCGAACGTGCCCGCTGAAGTGCCGCGCTTCCATGTCGAGGAACAGGACCATGGCCTGCACAAGAGCCTGGACCGCATCCTGATCGAGAAGTCGCGCGCCGCCATCGACAAGGGAGAAAAGGTGCAGTTCATGGAGGTGGCGCGCAACGTCAACCGATCGGTCGGCGCCATGCTGTCCGGCGCGCTGACCAAGGTGCACCCCGAGGGGCTGCCTGACGACAGCATCCGCATCCAGCTCGAGGGTACGGGCGGGCAGTCGTTCGGCGCGTTCCTGGCCAAGGGCATCACGCTGTACCTGATCGGCGACGCCAACGACTACACCGGCAAGGGGCTGTCCGGCGGCCGGATCATCGTGCGCCCGAGCATCGACTTTCGCGGCGTGGCCGTCGACAACATCATCATCGGCAACACGGCGCTGTACGGGGCGACGACCGGCGAGGCCTTCTTCAGCGGAGTCGCCGGCGAGCGTTTTGCCGTCCGGTTGTCCGGTGCGACAGCCGTTGTCGAAGGCACCGGCGACCACGGTTGCGAATACATGACCGGCGGCACAGTGCTGGTGCTGGGCAAGACCGGGCGCAATTTCGCCGCCGGCATGTCCGGCGGCATCGCCTACGTCTACGACGAGGACGGGCTCTTCGCCAGCCGCTGCAACACGGCGATGGTCTCGCTGGAGCGCGTGGGCACCGCTGCCGAGCAGAAGGCCGGAGGCAAGACCCGCCTGCACAAGGACCAGGCCGACGAGCCGCTGCTCAAGAAGCTGCTGGAGGAGCACAACCGCTGGACGGGCAGCAAGCGTGCCCGCGAGTTGCTCGACAACTGGGCGGTTTCGCGCGGCAAGTTCGTCAAGGTGTTCCCCAACGAATACAAGCGCGCGCTGGCCGAGATGTACGAGCGCGAAGTGGAGGCTGCGAGCAGCGGCAACAACGCGCACGTGGCGATGAAGCACGACAGCGTGGCTGCCGCCTGAACGAACGACGGAGAAAAAAGAAGATGGGCAAGATTACCGGCTTCATGGAATACGAGCGTGTCGAGGAGGGCTATCGCCCGATCCCCGAGCGCGTGAAGCACTACAAGGAATTCGTCATCGGCCTGAACGACGAGCAGGCCAAGGTCCAGGGCGCGCGCTGCATGGACTGCGGCACGCCGTTCTGCAACTCGGGTTGCCCGGTCAACAACATCATCCCGGACTTCAACGACCTGGTGTACCGCGCCGACTGGCGCAACGCGTTCACCGTGCTCGACTCCACGAACAACTTTCCGGAGTTCACCGGCCGCATCTGCCCCGCACCCTGCGAAGAGGCCTGCGTGCTCAACGTGAACGACGATCCGGTGGGCATCAAGTCGATCGAGCACGCGATCATCGACCGCGCCTGGGAGCACGGCTGGGTCGCGCCGCAGCCGGCCAAGATCAGGACCGGCAAGAAGGTCGCCGTGGTGGGTTCCGGCCCCGCCGGCATGGCGGGAGCGCAGCAACTGGCGCGGGCCGGCCATGACGTGACCCTGTTCGAGAAGAACGACCGCATCGGCGGCCTGCTGCGCTACGGCATCCCGGACTTCAAGATGGAAAAGATCCATATCGACCGCCGTGTCGACCAGATGAAGGCCGAGGGTGTCACGTTCCGTCCCGGCGTGATGGTCGGCAAGCTGCCCGAAGGCTCCAAGGTGATCAACTGGGCCAAGGAAACGATTTCTCCGCAGGAACTGGACAAGCAATTCGACGCCGTGCTGCTGACCGGCGGCGCCGAGCAGTCGCGCGACCTGCCGGTGGCGGGCCGCGATCTCGATGGCATCCATTTCGCGATGGAGTTCCTGCCGCAGCAGAACAAGGTCAACGCCGGCGACAAGGTCAAGGGCCAGATTTCCGCCTCCGGCAAGCACGTCATCGTGATCGGCGGCGGCGATACCGGATCGGATTGCGTGGGTACCAGCAACCGGCACGGTGCGTTGAGCGTCACCCAGTTCGAGCTCCTGCCGCAGCCGCCCGAGGAGGAGAACAAGCCGCTGACCTGGCCTTACTGGCCGTACAAGCTGCGCACCAGTTCGAGCCACGAAGAAGGCTGCGATCGCGAATTCGCCATCGCCACCAAGGAATTCGTCGGTGAGAAGGGCAAGGTCACGGGCCTGAAGACCGTCCGCGTCGAGTGGAAGGACGGCAAGATGGTCGAAGTGCCGGGCAGCGAGGAACACCTGAAGGCCGACCTCGTGCTGCTGGCCATGGGCTTCGTCAGCCCGGTGGCGACGGTGCTGGACGGCTTCGGCGTCGAGAAGGACGCCCGTGGCAATGCCAAGGCAACCACCGACTTTGCCGGCGGCTATTCGACCAACGTGCCCAAGGTGTTCGCGGCCGGCGACATGCGCCGCGGCCAGTCGCTGGTGGTCTGGGCCATCCGGGAAGGCCGGCAGGCGGCGCGGGCCGTGGATGAGTTCCTGATGGGATTCAGCGACTTGCCGCGCTAACACGTGCCGAAGACTTGACGCCTTATCATCCGGGCTTTGCCCAAATCCCCCGGATGACCGATGCCGACCCGAGCGCCCTGGTCGTATGCCGCAACCTGAGTTTCGGCTACGGCGAGCGCCTCATTCTCGATAAGGTGAGCTTTACCGTGCCACGCGGCAAGGTGACGGCGCTCATGGGCGCGTCCGGAGGAGGCAAGACCACGGTCTTGCGCCTGATCGGGGGACAGGTGAAGCCGCGGGGTGGCGAGCTTCTGTTCGACGGCAAGGAAGTCGCCAAGCTCGATCAGTCCGGCCTGTACGCGGCGCGCCGCCGTATGGGCATGCTGTTCCAGTTCGGGGCGCTGTTCACCGATTTGAGCGTGTTCGACAACGTCGCATTCCCGTTGCGCGAGCACACTGGATTGCCCGAAGGCCTTGTGCGCGACATCGTCCTCATGAAACTCAATGCCGTCGGCCTGCGCGGCGCCCGCGACCTCATGCCCAGCGAAATTTCCGGCGGAATGGCGCGGCGCGTGGCGCTGGCGCGGGCCATCGCGCTCGACCCTGAACTGATCATGTACGACGAGCCCTTTGCCGGGCTCGACCCGATTTCGCTGGGCACGGCGGCGCAATTGATCCGCCGCCTCAACGACACGCTCGGCATCACCAGCATCGTGGTCTCGCACGACCTGGAGGAGACCTTCCACATCGCCGACCAGGTGATCGTGCTGGCCAACGGCAAGGTGGCCGCGCAGGGCACACCGCAAGAAGTGATGCACTCCGATGATCCGCTGGTCGACCAGTTCGTTCATGCCAGGCCCGATGGCCCGGTGGCCTTCCACTACCCAGGCCCGACGGTGGCGCAGGATTTCGGTGGAGGTTTCGCGCCATGACGTGGTTCAACCCCGCTGACGTGGGTTACGCGACGCGCGGCAAGTTGGCCGATCTCGGCCACGGGGCGCGCCTGTTCGTGCGGCTGGTTTCGCTATTCGGCACCAGCATGCGGCGCTTCGGCCTTGTGCGCGACCAGATCCACTTCCTGGGCAACTACTCGCTGGCCATCATCGCGGTGTCGGGCCTGTTCGTCGGCTTTGTGTTGGGGTTGCAGGGCTACTACACCTTGCAGCGCTACGGGTCTTCGGAAGCCCTGGGCCTGCTGGTCGCCTTGAGCCTGGTGCGCGAATTGGGCCCGGTCGTCACGGCGCTGCTGTTCGCCGGCCGCGCCGGCACATCGCTCACCGCGGAGATCGGCCTCATGAAGGCGGGCGAGCAGTTGAGCGCGATGGAAATGATGGCCGTCGACCCGGTGCGCCGTGTCCTGGCGCCGCGGTTCTGGGCCGGCGTGATCGTCATGCCGTTGCTGGCGGCGGTGTTCAGTGCGGTGGGCATCATCGGCGGCTGGGTGGTCGGCGTGATGCTGATCGGGGTCGACCCCGGAGCCTTCTGGGGTCAGATGCAAGGCGGGGTCGATGTCTGGCGGGACGTGGGCAATGGCGTCGTCAAGAGCTTCGTGTTCGGCGTCACGGTGACCTTCATCGCGCTGCTGCAAGGCTTCGAGGCCCAGCCCACGCCCGAAGGCGTCGCGCGCGCCACCACCCGCACCGTGGTCGTGGCTTCGCTTTCCGTGCTGGGGCTGGATTTCATCCTCACCGCCATGATGTTCAGTATCTAGGAGAAAAAATGGAACGCTCTAAAAGCGATATCTGGGTCGGCCTGTTCGTGCTGATCGGGGCGGCCGCGATCCTTTTCCTGGCGCTGCAGTCGGCCAACCTGCTGTCACTGAGCCTGCAGCCGACCTACCACGTGACCGCCAAATTCGACAACATCGGCGGCCTCAAGCGCCAGGCGGCCGTCAAAAGCGCAGGCGTGGTGGTGGGCCGGGTCGAATCCATCAGTTTCGACGACAAGTCGTTCCAGGCCCGAGTGACGCTGGCCTTGGAAAACCGCTATGCGTTTCCCAAGGACAGCTCGCTGAAGATCCTGACCAGCGGCTTGCTGGGCGAGCAGTACATCGGTGTGGAAGCGGGAGCCGGCGACAAGAATCTGGCAGCAGGCGATACCATTACTACTACGCAGTCAGCCGTTGTGCTGGAGAATCTGATCGGCCAGTTTCTCTACAACAAGGCGGCGGACGGCGCCTCAGGGACACCTTCCAAGAAATGACGACTCCACTATCCGCTTTCGCAATCGCCACCGCACATCGCGTGGGGCGCATGTTTTTCCTTGCCGCCTTGGTGCTCCTTGCCGGATGCGCCGGTCTCAATGCCAACCCCCGGGACCCGCTTGAGCCACTGAACCGCCACGTTTCGGATTTCAACGAAGGTGTGGATGCTATCGTTCTCAAGCCAGCCGCCACCGTCTACAAGAAAGTCGTGCCGCCGCTGGTGCGCACCGGCGTCAGCAACTTCTTCGGCAACCTGAGCGACGGCTGGTCGTTCATCAACAGCGCGCTGCAATTCAAGTTCCAGAACGCGGCCGAAAACTTCATGCGGCTGAACGTCAACACGTTCTTCGGCCTGGGCGGCATCCTGGACATCGCCAGCGAGCTGAACATCGAACGGCACCGGGAGGATTTCGGCCAGACCCTGGGCCGCTGGGGCGTGCCGTCGGGCCCGTACCTGGTCTTGCCGCTGCTGGGCCCCTCGACCCTGCGCGACGCCCTGGCATTCACGATCGACCGCCGGGGCGACCCGGTGAATTACGTCAGGCCGGCTTCCACTGGCGATTCGCTCTATGTCCTGCGTGCCGTCGATGTCCGGTCCAATTTGCTGCGGATCGGCAGCGTGATCGACGACGCGGCGCTCGACAAATACAGCTTCACGCGCGATGCCTACCTGCAAAAACGGCGGTCGGACATCTTCGACAGCAAGGACTCCGACGGCGCCGAACCGAAGGCCGAGGGTGCGCCGGCCGCCGGGGCTGCCGTTCCCGGACAACCGGCGCCGCCCCCCGCGCGTTAAGTTTCAGACAGTTTCAAACACGGGCGGGCGCCAGGAACCGGGCCGAGGCCCACAATTCCAATGAGTGCGCGGACTTTCCGCATGAAAGGCTATCGATGAAAAGACGTGCTGTAGGCCAGATGGCCGCGGGCCTGTTGGCGCTGGCGGTGCTACTTGGCATCGCGCCGGTGGCGCAGGCGGCCGACGAGGCGCCCGATGCGATGATCAAGCGCCTGTCCGACGATGTGCTGGCATCGATCAAGTCCGACAAGGCGATCCAGGGCGGCGATACCAGCCGGATCCTAGCGCTGGTCGACAGCAAGATCATGCCGAACGTGAATTTCCAGCGCATGACGGCTGCCGCCGTGGGCCCGGCCTGGCGCCAGACCACGCCCGAGCAGCAAAAGCGGCTCCAGGATGAGTTCAAGATCCTGCTGGTGCGCACCTACTCCGGTGCCTTGGCGCAGGTCGATGACCAGACCATCAGCATCAAGCCGCAACGCAGCGCGGCGACGGACAGCGACGTGGTGGTGCGCACCGAAATTCGCGGCCGCGGCGACCCGATCGAGTTGGACTACCGCCTGGAAAAGACGCCAGGCCAGGGCGCGGGCTGGAAAATCTACAACCTGAACGTGCTGGGCGTATGGCTGGTCGAAACCTACCGCAGCCAGTTCTCGCAGGAGATCAACAGCAAGGGCATCGACGGCTTGATCACGGCCCTGGCCGAGCGCAACAAGACCAACAGCGCCAAGAAAGGTTGATGGGTGCTGGTCCTGCCCACCGAATTGACCCATGAGCAGGCGGGCGCCTGCTGCCGCATGCTGGCGCAGGCGCTGCGTTCCCAGCCTGAGGGGGCTGTGGTGGCGGATGCGGGCGCGCTGGTCCGGTTCGATTCCTCGGCCCTGGCGGTGTTGCTCGAATGCCGGCGCGAGGCACTGGCGCTGGGCAAGACCTTCTCTGTCAGCCGGTTGCCGGCGCGCCTGCGGGAGCTCGGTGCGTTGTATGGCGTAGCCGAGTTGCTGCCGGCTGCTCCGTAGGCCTATTCGGCGGCAGCCGCATCGCCTGCGGCTCGGTCGCTAAAATCGCAGGCTCACATGCCCGCGATCTCCTTCCAGTCGGTCTCCAAGATCTATCCTTCCGCCCGCGGCGCCCCGGTCAAGGCCCTGGATGGAGTGAGTTTCGAAATCCAGGCGGGCGAGTTTTTCGGGCTGTTGGGTCCCAACGGCGCGGGCAAGACCACGCTGATCAGCATTCTGGCGGGCCTGGCGCGTGCGACTTCAGGCAAGGTCACCGTCAGCGGCTTTGACGTGCAGGCCGACTATGCGCAGGCGCGCCGGCAGCTCGGCGTGGTGCCGCAAGAGCTCGTGTTCGACCCGTTCTTCAACGTGCGCGAGGCGCTGCGCATCCAGTCGGGCTACTTTGGCGTGAAGAACAACGAGGCCTGGATCAGCGAATTGCTCGAAAGCCTGGGCCTGGCCGACACGGCCGGCGCCAACATGCGGCAACTGTCGGGCGGCATGAAGCGCAGGATGCTGGTGGCCCAGGCGCTGGTCCACAAGCCGCCGGTGATCGTCTTGGACGAGCCCACCGCGGGCGTCGACGTCGAATTGCGTCAGACACTGTGGCAGTTCATCGCCCGCTTGAACAAGGCCGGCAGCACGGTGCTGCTCACGACGCACTACCTGGAGGAGGCGGAGGCGCTGTGCGGGCGCATCGCGATGCTCAAGGCCGGCCGCGTGGTGGCGCTTGAGCGCACCAGCGAATTGCTCAAGGCGGCATCGAGCAACGTGCTGCGCTTCAAGCTGGATGGTGCGCTGCCGCTGGAATTCGAAAGCAGGGCACGGGTGACCGGCCGCATCGTCCAGTTGCCGGCCCACGACGCGCACGAGATCGAACGCTACCTCGCGGTCATTCGCACCGCCGGCTTGCGAGTGGAAGACGTTGAAATCCGCAAGGCGGACCTGGAAGACGTCTTCCTGGACGTGATGTCGGAAAAGGGCGCGGCCGGGGTCCCTGCATGACGGGATGGACGACCTTGCTCTACAAGGAGGTGCTGCGCTTCTGGAAGGTGGGGTTTCAGACCGTTGCCGCGCCGGTGCTCACCGCCGTGCTCTACATGCTGATCTTCGGCCATATCCTGCAGGACCGCGTCAAGGTCTACGACAGCGTCAGCTACACCGCGTTCCTGGTGCCGGGGCTGGTGATGATGAGCGTGCTGCAGAACGCGTTCGCCAACAGCTCATCGTCGCTCATCCAGAGCAAGATCACCGGCAACTTGGTGTTCCTGCTGCTGACACCGCTGTCACACTGGAGCTGGTTCTTCGCCTACGCTGGCGCTTCGGTCGCGCGCGGGTTGGCCGTCGGCCTGGGCGTGTTCGCGGTGACGGCGTGGTTCGGCCAGCCGTCCTTCGTCGCGCCGCAGTGGATCATTGTCTTCGCCGTGCTGGGCGCCGGCATCCTGGGCGCGTTGGGGATCATCGCCGGCCTCTGGGCCGAGAAGTTCGACCAGATGGCGGCGTTCCAGAATTTCGTCATCATGCCCATGACCTTCCTGTCGGGCGTCTTCTATTCGATCCACTCCTTGCCGGCGTTCTGGCAGGATGTGAGCCACCTCAACCCGTTCTTCTACATGATCGACGGTTTCCGATACGGTTTTTTCGGCGTCAGCGACGTTTCACCGTGGCTGAGCCTGGGCATTGTCGGAACCGCCCTGCTAGTCGTCAGCGCAATTGCCGTGCGCCTGCTGCGCATCGGCTACAAGATTCGCGGTTAAGAGCACTTGTCATGACAGCCGAAGAACTGCAATCCCTCATCAGCGCCGGTCTCGCCTGCGAGCACATCCGGGTGGACGGTGACGGGCGCCACTGGGAAGCCGTGATCGTCTCGCCGGAGTTCGAGGGCAAGCGCCTGATCCAGCGCCACCAGCGGGTGTACGCCACGCTCGGTGCGAGAATGCATACCGACGAGGTGCATGCGCTCTCGATGAAGACATTGACGCCCGCCGAGTGGGCGTCACAACCACACTGAACCTGTCATGGACAAGCTTTTGATTCGCGGGGGCCGCCAGCTCCACGGCGAGGTCCGGATATCCGGCGCCAAGAACGCGGCCTTGCCCGAGTTGTGCGCCGCGTTGCTGACCGACCAGCCGGTCCAGCTGCAGAACGTGCCGCGGCTGCAGGACACGGCGACCATGTTGACGCTGCTGCGCAACATGGGCGTCACGGTGGAGCGTGACGGCGAGGGCAACGTGCGTATCGACGCCGGCAAGCTCAGCTCGCCCGAAGCACCCTACGAGCTGGTCAAGACCATGCGCGCGTCCGTACTCGCGCTGGGCCCCCTGGTGGCGCGCTTCGGCGAAGCCACGGTGTCCTTGCCGGGCGGCTGCGCCATCGGCTCGCGGCCGGTCGACCAGCACATCAAGGGCATGCAGGCCATGGGCGCCGACATCGTGGTCGAGCATGGATACATGATCGCCAAGCTGCCCCAGGGCCGCACACGCCTGAGAGGCGCGAGCATCCGCACCGACATGATCACGGTGACCGGCACCGAAAATTTCTTGATGGCGGCCGCGCTTGCCGAAGGCGAAACCGTGCTCGAGAACGCGGCGCAGGAGCCGGAGATCGCCGATCTGGCCGAGATGCTGATCAAGATGGGTGCGCGCATCCAGGGGCACGGTACCGGCCGCATCGTCATCCAGGGCGTCGAGAAACTCGGGGGCTGCACGCACCGTGTGGTATCCGACCGGATCGAAGCCGGCACCTTCCTGTGCGCCGTGGCCGCCACCGGCGGCGATGTGGTGCTGCGTCATGGCCGTGCCGACCATCTCGATGCGGTCATCGACAAACTGCGGGACGCCGGGGCCAGCGTGGCATCGCTGGACGATGGAATCCACCTGCACGCCCAGGGGCGGCTCATCGCACAGAGTTTCCGCACCACCGAATACCCGGGCTTTCCGACCGACATGCAGGCCCAGTTCATGGCGCTCAATGCGGTCGCGGACGGGCCATCCAAGATCACCGAAACGATCTTCGAAAACCGTTTCATGCACGTCAACGAGCTGGTCCGCCTGGGCGCGAACATCCAGGTGGACGGCAAGTTCGCCGTGATCGAAGGCGTCGGCAAGCTTTCCGGCGCGACCGTGATGGCGACCGACCTCCGGGCTTCGGCCAGCCTGGTGATCGCCGGCCTCGTGGCCGAGGGCGAAACCCTGGTCGACCGCATCTACCACCTGGATCGCGGTTACGACCAGATGGAAGCCAAACTGCGCGGCATCGGCGCCGACATAGAGCGCGTAAAATCCTGATCACGCTGGCGCTTTCCAAGGGACGTATCTTCGACGAGACCGTGCCACTGCTCAAAGCGGCCGGGATCGAGGTGCTCGAGGATCCCGAGAAGTCGCGCAAGC
>JAQGMS010000338.1 GCA_028292245.1 Ramlibacter sp. | reverse complement strand
GTGAGCCGGGCTCGTTCCACCATCGGCCGGAGGGCCCCGCAGCTTGACCCGGACGCTCCCGCGCACCGCCGTCTAGACTGCGCCGCGCACGGAGAGGTGGCCGAGTGGCTGAAGGCGCCCGCCTGCTAAGCGAGTATGGGGATCAAACCCCATCGCGGGTTCGAATCCCGCCCTCTCCGCCTCCCACGCGCCCGTAGCTCAGCTGGATAGAGCGTCGGTCTACGGAACCGAAGGTCAGAGGTTCGAATCCTCTCGGGCGCGCTACGAAGACCCTGCTAATCGCGGGGTTTTCGCCTTTCCCGGGAGAGGCACATTTCGGTCGGGACCCAGGCGGCCCCGCCGTCCGAGGACGCGGCTACGGTGCTCGGGTGCCAGCGTCTCCGTCAGTTCCGGTACTTCCCTCCCGCTATGAGGACCTCGACCGCGCGTTCCGAGGACGCCTACGGCCTGTCCCGGAGCTCAATGCGCTCGTCGACCGCGCGTATCGCACCATGCGAGTGTCGGGCGGGATTCGCTTCCTCCCCCTGTATGGGCTCAGCGGATCCGGCAAGACCTCCGCCGCCCTCGAACTCGCCACGCACCTCCCGCAATGCGACGTGTTCACTCTGTCCGGCGACCAGCTGGAGTCACGCGCCGCGCTAGAGGCGGTCCTTGACGAGCGACTGCTGCGAACGACTCCGCCCGAGATGCTCGTGGCCGTGGTGGATCAGTACGAGGAGGCGGGTTCCCGCCCCGATCTGCCGAAGCGGTTCGTAGAGACGTTGAGCCTTATCGACCGCACCGAAAAGCGCCACGCGACCCTCGTCATCTGGCTTACGACCACCCGAGAGTTCCAGACGGACCTTGCGAACGCGACGAGTCGGAACACGCGAATCCTGCTCAGTCGCGACTTCGAGCTGGTCGGGCCGCCGGAGGAGGAGTGGCCGAACATCATTGAGGAGACCTTCGAGTTCCACAACCACGAACGGCCGTTGGCCGACTTCGGCGTTCTTCCCGAAGACGTTCGTAGCACGGCGCTGGTCAGCGACAGCTTGGGAGCGTCTATTGAGAAGATTGGCGGCGAGCTGAGCGAGGAGGTAGCCGCCCTTCACGACCTGTCGCGCTATCGCGTGGTCATGCTTTGGCCGGTTACGGACGCTCTGCGCATCACGCGGGTTCAGAGCTTCACGAACGCTCGCGAGGGCTATCGCCTGAACTGGAATGCGTGGTTCCAGCAGCTCAACGAGGAAGATCGTCAACAGCTTCAGCTTGATGCGCTGAATCGCGCTCGGCTCTACTTCGATGTTCGTCTCGTCCCTATCGCTGCGGCCGACCTGGAGCCGTTGTGCCGGGACCTGGGCACTCTCAACTACGACTTCGGACAGTCGTATCTGAACCGCTTCAGGTTGTCGCACTTCCACTCAGTCGCTACTGACCGCTGGAACCCGTCTTCGTACGCGCCTCTTCGAGAGCGTGAAGACTCCCAACGAGGGCAAAGTGCCAAGCAGTGGTATCCGACCGCGACATCGAACCCGACCGGGATCGGGCGACGAATCGCCGAAGCCCTCACGGCACTCGATGTCCCTGCGGCTCACGAGAAGACCCTGACCTCTGAGCACGGAAGGGTGCGAGCCGACGTGCTCGTTAGCGAGCCGGGGAAGAAGGAGGTCATCGTGGAGTTGAAGGCGTTCGCTCCTGACCAGACCCGTCCCTCCTCCATCAAGGACGCGATCAGGACCACGCTTCGGCGGCACGCGCAGTTTGCGGGCTTCCTGCCGCGTTCCTAAAACGGCGGGAGCCCCCGCCGGGTGGACGGGGCTCCGGAACCTGTGAGGGCGGCGCGGGATGGTTAGGCGCGCGGCGCCGCCGAGGCGTGGACGCGGTTTTTATAGCGGCGGTCCTCGCCCCCATAGCCGGGCGCCCCCGACCTCGGCGACGCGTTTAACATGTCGATGAGGTGCTCTCGCGCCTTATCGGGATCCTTCGAGGCGTCGGACCAAGGGCGCCCCACGTGCGGGTACGCACCTCCTCCAACTGCGCTCGATGAGGTCGAGCGGGCGCTGATCTGCTCCGCCACCGCGGCGGACTGGCACCTGGCGCGGAGGTCACTAGGGCACGACCGTCGACGGCGGCTCGGCCGCCAACCCGCTGAAGGCCCGCTGGATGGGGATCATCAACGAACAAGCAGGTCGATCCGGTCTGGAGCGTACAGCCCGTGGGCCGGCGAACTCCACGGCGTCGGCATCCACGGGACGGGGGACCCCGGGCGGACCCCGCGCCCGGGGTCCGAGGCCGTCCGTAGCTGTCGATAGCGACCGACGATGCCTGGAAAGCCCTGGTATATCGAGCGATTGCCCACCCGTAGCAGGACGTTGTCAGGGACCCCAAGATCCCGCTACGGAACCGAAGGTCAGAGGTTCGAATCCTCTCGGGGGCGCGTCCTGGAAACCCCTGCTAGCGCCCGGTGGTTTCTGCGTTTTCGCACCATGTCGTGAGCGGCGCCTGATCGCCTCGTAGTACGGCTGGGCGCACTTTGCTCAAAGTCTGCGATCACCGCTCAAGACCGTCGCGGTGGTCGCCGATGGAGTGTGCGAGCCGGTCCGCCAGTGGCTGGGGAAGGAAGGATGTTGCGTGCCCGGGATTGCGGCAAGGTCG
>JAQGMS010000346.1 GCA_028292245.1 Ramlibacter sp. | reverse complement strand
ACCGCGGAAGTGATTACTTCACGTGCGCTGCGATTCGCCGGGATCGCGGCCCCGAGCCGCCCGCGACGGATCAGAACTTGTAACGCCCGGTGACCCGCCACACCGAGATAAAGTCTTTTTCGAGGCCGGGGGTGCCTGAGCCGACGTCGTTGTAACGCTGCCACTCGAGCCGACCCGCGAAGTTGCCGGCGAAAACGTACTGAAGGCCCCCGCCGATCGTGTATTCGGTGCCTTTGGCGCTGGACGTGCCGACGGCCGCGCCGGTCGTGCTCGCGTCGCTGTAGTAGCGGAACACGCCGAATTTCCCGTAGACCGAGAACTTGTCGGTCATCGGCAGGCTGCCGACCGCGAGGAACTCCCACGCGGTGGTGTCGATGCGGGCGGTCACCGGCAGGCCGAAAAGCGTGCCGCTGGTCGTCGCCTGGCCGAAATCGGAGTAGCCGGTCTCGAGCGCGAAGAAGCGGTTGAACTGATAGCCGCCATAGACCGTCCAGGTCTTGTCGGTGGTATCGCAGACCCCGACGCAACCCTCGCCCGATCGCGAGCGGCCGCCGCCGGCGCCGATATAGATGCCCGAATCCATGTTGAGCCGCATTTCCTGCGCCGGCGCCTGCGCGTGCGCGCCCAGCGGCAGCGAAGACAGGAGCCCGCAGGCAGCCAGGATCATTTTTCTTTTCATGAAGCCTCCCAGAGTTGTCGCAGTCGGTCACATCCCCGCGTGGGGAAAGGAACAGCGTCGGTCAGAACCGGTAGCGCGCGCCGACCCGAACCACGCTGATATCGGCTTTGGGAAGATTGAGGATGCCGCTGCCGACGCTGAGGTAGCGCTGCCACTCCAGACGCAGCCCGAGCCCCTGCGCGAGCCCGTATTCGGCGCCGAGACCGAAAGTCAGTTCGGTGCCTTTGTCGCTCGAGGTGCGGGCCGATGCGCCGGTCGCGGAGCCGTCGCTGTCGTAGCGAAAGAAGCCGCCTTTGGCATAGAACGAGAACTGTTCGGTCAGCGGCAGGAATCCCACTGCGACGAGCTCGGCCGCGGTCGTCTCGCTCGTGACCGACGAGGCTACCCCGCCGACGAAACCGGTCGTCTTGGCCTTGCCGAAATCGGAATACCCGCCTTCGACCGCGAAATAGCGGTTGAGCTTGTAGCCGGCGAAAAGATTCCACGTCATCGCTTTGGAATCGCAGGCGCCGCCGAGCGTGGTGCAGAAATCCCGCGCTTCGCTTCTGCCGAGCCCGAGACCGGCATACAGACCCGAATCCATCTTGAGCGGCGTGCCCGAAGTCTGCGCGTGCGCAGCCGCGGACGCGAGCAGCGACAGGCACACGGCGATCAGAGCGGTTGTGCGATTCATCCTGTTCCTCCCCTTTTTGACTTCGGTCGACGGCCCTCAGGATATGAGGCCGCCGGGTTCGACGCGCTGAGTATAGCCAGAGTGTCCGGATTCGTACACTCTGCGCCGCCACTCGCGTGCAGCGGCCGTATTAGTATTGCGGCCATGTCCGACCTCTGCATCTATGAAGCGCCGTCTCAGTTGTGGACCCTGGCGCCGACTTTCACGGCGACGATCGACCGCTCGGGTGTGACCGTCGCCGATTTCCTGCGCGATTCCGGCGTGACGTGGCAGCGCGAAAATCCCCGCACCGCGCACATTCGCCTCTGCAAGCCGGGTCACGGGCGACTCGGGCTGCGCGGTTATCTGCGAGGCTGCTGGCGTGAATGGCTGGGCGCCGACCGGTCGTGCGTGGTTCTGCTGGGCGAGCCGCGCGAAGCTTCGCCGCTCGAGTACCGCTTCGCGCGTCCGGAGAACACGCTGGCCTGCGCGCCGGGGGAGAACCTGCAGCGCCTCTATTTCGGAGCCGAATGGCGCGATCCGCAACTCGACGGCTGGCACGCGCGCGAGGACCGCGTGTGCTGGATCGGCCGCCCGACCCCCTCGCGTGTCGAGACCGCGCGGGCGCTCGAGCGACTGAACGTGCCGCTGGACATCTACAGCCTGGAGCCGTGGCCGCTATCGAGCTGGCGCGGCTATGCCGAGGACGAGATCGCCGCGTCGCGCCGCTATCGCTACCGCATCGTCGCCGAGAACAACGCGACCCACGGCTATCACTCCGAGAAGCTCTTCAACAGCATACGCAGCGGCTGCGTGACCTTCTATGGCTGCTGCCCCACCCTGTCGCTTCCTCACCTTGCCGGCGCTTACCTGCCGCTCGACCCGCAGGCGCTCGCGCAACGCGCCGATCATGCGCCGGGCGTGCTCGAAAACATGGGCCGCGTGATGTACACCGACGCGTGGACCGTCTACTCGTTTCGCACGTTCTACGAGCGCGTGATCGACCTCGCACGGCGGGTGGCCGCACGCGGGTAGCCGCGTTGCGTCGAATTCATGGATTATTGCCGGTCTTTGCGCTGTTACCTTGGAAGCACGACTGAGTATTCCGTGAGTTCACGATGCGCCCCCTAGGAGAAACAACGTGGTCAAGAGAGTGACGATCGCTGTGAGTGCGTTATTCGCAGTAGCAACCGCCGGCTGTAGCGCCATGCAGGGCGGCGCCGCGCCTATCATGCAGACCGCCCCGGGCGACCCCATCGGCTCCGCGAACATCGGCACCGGCTCGGTCACGGT
>JAQGMS010000308.1 GCA_028292245.1 Ramlibacter sp. | reverse complement strand
AACCCGCCCGAGATGCAGACCCTGGCGTACAACACATCCAAGGGTGCGGTGATCAGCTTCACCGAGGCGCTGGGCTGAGAATGTGGCAAGTACAACATCACCGTCAACGCCATCTGCCCGGGCTTTTTCCCCAGCAAGATGACGCAGTCCACGCTCGACCGGCTGGGCGAAGACAAGCTGGCCTCCCATGCGCCTCTCAAGCGGCTGGGCGACGACGAAGACCTGAAGGGCATCACCCTGCTGTACGCTTCGAATGCCGGCAAGCACATCACCGGTCAGTGGCTGGCCGTGGATGGCGGCGTCAGCGTCATCACCGGCGGCTAGACGGACCCACACCATGCAATTCGGCGTCAATATTCCCTTCGTGCACCACCTGGGGTTCGAGCTGCAGAAGTTCGACGATGGCTTGTCCGAGATCCATTTCGACCCCAAAGCCGAACACCTGAACTCGTTCGATGTCGTCCACGGCGGCGCGTGCATGACGCTGCTGGACGTGTCGATGGCCGTCGCCGCGCGCAGCGTCGACAAGGCGATGGGCGTGGTCACCATCGAGATGAAGACCACCTTCATGCAGCCGGCACGGGGCAAACTCAGCGGCAAGGGCCGGCTGATGCACCGCACCGCCACCATCGCCTTCACCGAAGCCACGATCTACGACAGCGAAGGCAAGGCCTGCGCGCACGCCACCGGCACCTTCAAGTACGTCAAGCGCCTGCCCATCGGGGCCAAGGGCGCCAACCCCCTCAACGTCATTTCCACCGACTAAGGCCACGCCATGCCGCACAACAAGCAGGTTCTCCTGGACAACCGCCCGCAAGGCGAAGCCACCGCCGCCAACTTCAAGCTGGTCGCCACCGAAACGCCGGCGCTGCAGGATGGCCAGGTGCTCGTCCGCCACCACTTCATGAGCCTGGACCCGTACATGCGCGGCCGCATGAACGACGCCAAAAGCTACGCCGCGCCGCAGCCCCTGGGCCAGGTGATGCAGGGCGGCACGGCCGGCGAAGTGGTGGAGAGCCGTTCGCCCAAGTTCCAGCCGGGCGACAAGGTGGTGGGCATGGGCGGCTGGCAGGAATACAGCGTGGTGAACGCGGACCAGCCGGGGGCGCTGCGCAAGGTCGACACCACCCATGTGCCGCTGTCGCACTACCTGGGCGCCGTCGGCATGCCCGGCGTGACGGCCTGGTATGGCCTGGTCAAGATCATCGAACCCAAGGCCGGCCAGACCGTGGTTGTGAGCGCGGCCACCGGCGCGGTGGGCAGCGCGTTCGGTGCCCTGGCCAAGGCACGCAATTGCCGCGCTGTCGGCATCGCCGGCGGCCCCGACAAATGCAAGTACGCGATCGACGAGCTGGGCTTCGACGCCTGCATCGACTACAAGCAGCACAAGGATGCGGCGTCGCTGGCCGCCGCGCTGAAGGAAGCCTGCCCCGGCGGGGTCGACGGTTACTTCGAGAACGTGGGCGGCATGGTGCTGGATGCGGTGATGCTGCGTGCGAACGCGTTTGCGCGCATCGCCCTTTGCGGGATGATTGCCGGCTACGACGGCCAGCCAGTGCCGATGAAATACCCGCAGTTGCTGTTGACCAACCGGATGAAGCTCGAGGGCTTCATCGTCAGTGAGCACATGGAAGTCTGGCCCGAGGCGCTGAAGGAGCTGGGCACGCTGGTCGCCACCGGCAAGTTGCGCCCGCGCGAATCGGTGGCGCAGGGCCTCGAGTCGGCGCCGGAGGCCTTCCTCGGGCTGCTCAAGGGCCGCAACTTCGGCAAGCAGCTGGTGAAGCTGGTCTGAACCACAGGCGGAGGCGCCCATGGATGCCACGCACGAGGTGTTCAACCAGCCCGAACCGCTGGCCGACTACGACCTGTTCGAAGGCAACAGCGCGCTGCGCGATGCGCTGAAATTCAACGCGCCCGCGCTCGACACGGGGGAACTCTCGCAACTGGGCGGGCTGTTGGGCAGCGCGGAGATGCAGATGCATGCCCGGCTGGCGAATGTGCATCCGCCGCAGTTGCACAGCCACGACCGCTTCGGAAACCGCATCGACCAGGTCGAGTTTCATCCAAGTTATCACGCCTTGATGAAAGCGGCCACCGGCGCCGGCTTGCATGGCACGCCTTGGGCTCGCCCCCACCCCAGCCCTCCCCCAGCGGGGGAGGGAGCAAGTCCGCACGTCCTGCGCGCGGCGGGCTTCATGCTCTTCACCGAACTCGAGCCTTCGATCCTGTGCCCGATCTCGATGACCTACGCCGCCACGCCCGCGCTGCGCGGCAACGCGGCCGTGTACGCCGATTGGGGGCCCAAGCTCGCCAGCCGCGAGTACGACCCGGCGCTCAAGTCCTGGCACGACAAGGCCGGCTTGACCATGGGCATGGGCATGACGGAGAAGCAGGGCGGCTCCGACGTGCGCGCCAACACGACGCAGGCTGTGGCCGATGGAAGCGACAACTGGGGCCGGCGCTACCGCCTCACCGGCCACAAGTGGTTTTTCTCCGCCCCGATGTGCGACGCCTTCCTGGTGCTTGCGCAGGCGCCGGCCGGCTTGAGCTGCTTCTTCTTGCCGCGGATATTGCCCGATGGATCGCTGAACGCCATCCGCATCCAGCGGCTGAAGGATAAATTAGGCAACAAGGCCAACGCCAGCTCCGAAGTCGAGTTCCAGGAAGCGTCGGCCTGGCTGGTCGGCGACGAAGGACGTGGCATTCCGCAAATCCTCGAGATGGGCACGATGACGCGCCTGGACTGCGCACTGGGCACCAGCGGGCTGATGCGGCAGGCGCTGTCGATCGCCCTGGACCACACGGCGCAACGCAAGGCCTTCGGCAAGCGCCTGATCGAGCAGCCGCTGATGCGCAACGTGCTGGCGGACTTGGCGTTGGAATCGGAGGCCTCGACGGCGCTGGCGATCCGCTTGGCCCGTGCCTTCGACAACACCGGCGACGCGCACGAGGCCGCGATGGCCAGGCTGCTCACGCCTGTCGCGAAGTTCTGGATCTGCAAACGCGGCAGCCATTTCGCGCAGGAAGCAATGGAGTGCCTGGGCGGCAACGGCTACGTGGAAGAGGGCGGCGAAGGGGTGATGGCGCGCATCTACCGGGAGATGCCGCTGAACTCGATCTGGGAAGGCGCTGGCAACATCATGGCGCTGGACCTGTTGCGCGCGCTGCGCAAGGCCGACGCCGGCACCGCGCTGGCGCACGAACTGGCGCCGGCCAAGGGAGCGCATCCCGCGCTGGACCGGCTGGTCGCGGCCTTGCCCCTGCGCGTGGAAGAGATGGCCACCGAACTCGAAGCGCGCCGGCTGGCGCAGGATGTGGCGCTGGCTATCCAGGCGGCGCTGCTGCAGCAGACCGCGCCTGCCGCCGTGTTCGCGGCTTTCTGCGATTCGCGTATTGCAGGACACTGGGGCCAGTCTTTCGGCACACTGGGCGCCGGGACCGATTTCGACGCGATCATCACGCGCGCCATGCCGTACTGAACAACAGGAAGCCAACATGCCCGACCTGATACTGCACCACTACCCGAGCTCGCCGTTCTCCGAGAAAATCCGGCTGGCCCTGGGCTACAAGAAGCTGTCCTGGAAGTCGGTGATCATCCCGGCCATCATGCCCAAGCCCGACGTGCTGGCGCTGACCGGCGGCTACCGCAAGACGCCGATCCTGCAGGTCGGGGCCGACATCTATTGCGACAGCGCCCTTATCTGCGACGTGCTGGAGCACGTTCAGCCCGAGCCAACGCTGTATCCGCCGCACCTCAAGGGGGTCTCGCGCGTGTTCGCCCAATGGGCCGACACCGCGCTGTTCTGGGCCGCGATGGCCTACAACCTGCAGCCCAAGGGTGCGGCCCATGTCTTTGCGAAAGCGCCGCCGGATGCCGCCAAGGCCTTCGGCGAAGACCGCAAGGCCATGAGCAGCAACATGATCCGGCTGCGTCCCGGCGACGCCACGTCGGCCTACCGCTCCTACCTGCGGCGCATCGCCCACATGGCCGAGGAGCATGACTTCCTGTTCGGCACCGACCCGTGCGTGGCGGATTTCGCCGCGTACCACGCGCTCTGGTACACGCGCGTGCAGGTGCCGGTGATGGCCGACATCCTGGCCGCCACGCCGGCGGTGGGCGAATGGATGGACCGCATGGCAGCGATCGGGCACGGCGGCATGGACAAGTTCAGCTCGGGTGACGCCGTCACAGTGGCCAAAGGGGCAGGGCCGATGCCGCCCGGCCAGAACCTGCTGATCGACAGCGCCTTCCAGGACGACCACGGCATTCCGCTGGGCTCGCGCGTCAGCATCACGGCCGAGACTTTCGGCCCGGAGCCCACCGAGGGCGAGCTGATCGCCGCCACTCGCACCCACTACACATTGCAACGCGAAGACCCGCGCGCCGGCATCCTGCACGTGCATTTCCCGCGCGTTGGCTACGTGCTGCGCAAGGTGGAAGCCGCCTGACGGTTCGCACGATGCCTGTCGCGGCCGGTTTCTGCGTTTTCGATACCGCCATCGGCGCATGCGGCCTCGCCTGGGGCGAGCGCGCCATCGTCGGGGCGCAGTTGCCGGGGGTGGACACGGCGGCAACACGGGCGCGCATGAGGCAGCGCTTTCCCGGCGCGGCAGAAACGCATCCTCCCGCTGTCATGCAGGCCGTGGTCATGCGGATTCGCGCGGCGCTGGGTGGCTATGCGGACCCGATGCTCGACGTCCCGCTCGACATGGACGATGTGCCTGCGTTCCAGCAACGCGTCTACCAGGTCACGCGCGCCATCCCGTTTGGCCGCACGCTGACCTACGGCGAAGTGGCGGCGCAACTGGGGGAGCCCGGCGCGGCGCGGGCCGTGGGCCAGGCGCTGGGGCACAACCCGTTTGCGCCGATCGTGCCTTGCCACCGCGTGCTGGCCGCGCGCACCGGGGCCGGTGGCTTCTCGGCGGAAGGCGGCGTGGCGACGAAGCTGCGAATGCTGCAGATCGAAAACGCGCAGTTGGGCCCCGAACCCGGCTTGTTCGACTGACGCGCGGCGCCTCAGGCCAAGGCGGGGCGCAGGCCGAAGCTCACGCGGGTCGGCTGGGCGCGGGGGAGTGAGGGTGCCTGCAAAGTGAGCGTGGCGGGCGCCAACGCGTAGACCAGCGCATGCCGGTGCTCGGTCGCGGTGAAAACTTCGCCGGCCTCCAGCACGATGTCGCGCGGATCGTTGTCCAGCGTGATCCAGACACTGCCTTCTTCGCAGCGCAAGTTGACCCCCGCCGCATCGGCAATGTCGAACAGGCCCTTGTGGGCCAGCGAGACTTGGTAGTGGCTTGATCCGGTATTCATGGGGTTTCCTTTCGCATTCGCTATGCAAATGAATATACTGGGACGGTCTCCAGTGCTCAAACGGTCATTTGGAATGCTTCGCATGCACCCAAGGAATGCCAACCTTGCTCCTTCGCCCGCCGGCGCGCCCCGGTCGGGACAGTTGCGCCTGGAGTTGCTGCCGGCCTTCGAGGCGGCCGCGCGGACCCTGAGCTTCACCCGCGCCGCCCAGGAACTGTTCCTGACCCAGTCGGCCGTGAGCCGGCAGATCCAGCAGCTGGAAAGCAGCCTTGGCACTTCGCTGTTCGAGCGCCGGCACCGCTCGCTGGCGCTCACCGGAGCCGGGCAGGTGATGCAGCGCGCCGTCAGCGACAGCCTGGAGCGATTGCGGGACGCGGCCGCCCGGCTGCGCGCGAGTTCCGGGCCGCGGCAGGTGGCGATCACCTGCACGCCGGGATTTGCGTCGCTTTGGCTGATCCCGAGGCTGGCGCGGTTCACCGCCGTGCACCCGCAGGTCGACGTGCGCATCTCGGCGACCATCGACATGGTGGACTTGGGACGCGGCGGCATCGACGTGGCGGTCCGCTTCGTCCCCAGCAGCGCGGGGCAGGGCCCGGCGCTGTTCGAAGAGGAGGTGCAGCCGCTGTGCGCGCCGCAACTCTTGCGCGACGAGGCCCGCCCGCTGAAGAAACCGGCCGACCTGGCCCACCACACGCTGCTGGCGGTGGACATGCCGCAAGGCGAGGCACTGACGGTGGATTGGGAGCCCTGGTTCCAGGTGATGGGGCTGGATCGCGTGCAGATGGCCAACAGCCTGCGCTTCACCCAATATGCGGACGCCGTGTCGGCCGCCGTGGCCGGGCAAGGGGTGGTGATCGGCAGGCTCCCCTTGCTCAATGAATTGCTGCGCACAGGGCAGCTGGTGGCGCCGTTTCGCGGCCGCGCCGCCACCCGGCGCGGTTACTACGTGGCGCTGGCGCCGGGCGCGACCGGCAATGCCGACGCGAAAGGGTTCGTCGATTGGCTGCTGGCCGAGGCCGAGCAGGCGCGCGGTGCCGGGACGGCGCGGCCCTCAGCAGCCCAGGCTCAGCGCCTGAAGCGGCCTGCCTGACTTCGGGTCGAACACCACCAGGTTGACTTGACGAGGATGCGGCGGCTGCGCCGCGATCGCGCGCAGCGTCACTTTGGAGGCGCCCCGGTACTCGCCGACAGGCACGTATTGCCGGACCACGAAGTCGTGCTGTAGCAATTCGCCCGCGTTCTCACCGGCCTTGACCTTGCTGCTGTGGCCGTGTTCGGTGACGGTCCAATAAGCAGCCCAGGCGCCCACGCCTTCCGCAGGTGCGACCTGCGCCTCGAAAGCATCGTCCGAATTCCTTTGCAGGGCGATGCGCACGCGCGCCGGCTCGCCGCCGGCCAGCGCCTTCGCGTAGTCGCGCCAGTCCTGGCCGTTGCGCACCAATTGCGGCGTATAGATGTTCGAGAGGCTGTTCTGGCTGGCGACCTGGCGCTGCCGGCTGGTATGCGCCGGGTTGGCGAAGCGGTCCGCCCAGCCGATGTAGTCCCAGTAGCCGACATGAAACGCCTGCACCACGGCGCGGCCGCTGGCGGCGCTGCCCTTGAGCGTGGAGAGCCAGCGGTCGGCGGGAGGGCAGGAACTGCAGCCTTCGGAGGTGTACAGCTCGATCACCGGCACCACTGTCGCGGTGGATTCGGCTTTGCAAAGCGGGGCGGAAGCCAATGCGGCGCCGGCGCCCAGCATCATGCCGGCGGCAGCAAGAACGGGAGGGAAAGATCGCATGGGCGCGCTCCTGGGGCTGTTCCCCCTTGGTCGCGCCATTGTGGCGGTTCTTACAGCTTCACCGGCTCACGCGGCGTTGTGTCGGTTACGGGGTGCTGCATGCGTTCCAGGCGCGTGTCCATGCGGCCTTCCAGCTCGGACAGGCGGCCGGCGAACACCCGGCTCATCTGTTCAATCTGGTTGCGCAGTTCGCGCTGGGTCTGCGCCATCGCCTTTTCGGCTTCGCTCGCGGCAAGCGCAAGTTGCTGGCGGCTTTCACGGCTTTCGCGCATGTGCGTGTCCAGGAGTTGCCGCAAGTCGGTGAAACGGGAAGCCTCGGCCTTGTCGGCCAGGTCACGCTGGGCCTGCAGCGCCTTGGTGTGCCGGTGCGACAGGAGCATGTGGCGCGACTCGTGCATCGCGCTGCTGAAAAGGAAGGCGAGCAGGGTGATCCCGAGTATCGCCAGCATCACGAGCCCGACGGAGGCTTCGGTGACGAACACGCCGAAACTCAAGGGCGCGGTGCGTGAGAGCTCCGACCAGTTGAGGGCGGCGAAACCGAAGACCAGCACGATGGCGGCAACGATGAAAATGAGACGGGCACGCATGGACTTCTCCCTGAACAATGAAAACCATTGTGGGAACCGGGCCGCCTGCGCGACTGTCAGCGGACATGCCGTCCGGCTGTCCGCCCGCTGTGGCAAACTCCCGCGTCCTCGCCCAGCGGGCGTCGCACTTTCAGCAGTTACACAATGAAAAAAATCATCCGGCAGATCGCCACCGAAATCCGGGTTCGGGAAGAGCAAGTCGAGGCCGCGGTAAAGCTTCTCGACGGCGGCGCCACGGTTCCTTTTGTGGCGCGTTACCGCAAGGAGGCCACCGGCGGCCTGGACGACGTGCAATTGCGCGAACTCGAATACCGGCTGGGCTACCTGCGCGAACTGGAAGAGCGGCGTGAAGCCGTGCTCAAGAGCATCGAGGAGCAGGGCAAGCTCACGCCCGAATTGCGCGGCGCCATCGACGCGGCGCCCACCAAGCAGGAGCTCGAAGACCTGTACCTGCCGTACAAGCCCAGGCGGCGCACCAAGGGCCAGATCGCCCGCGAGGCCGGCATCGAGCCGCTGGCCGACAAGCTGTTTGCCGATCCCCGGCTGGACCCGAACGATGAAGCCCCCGCTTTCGTCAAGAAGGAAAAGGGCGAGGGCGGCGAGGACTTCACCACCGTCGCGGCGGTGTTGGACGGGGTGCGCGACATCCTGTCGGAGCGCTGGGCCGAAGACCCCGCGCTGGTTCAGCAGTTGCGCGAATGGCTGTGGAACGAGGGGCTGTTCAGGTCCAAGCTCGCCGCGGGCAAGGACGAAAACCATGCCGACGTCTCGAAATTCCGCGACTACTTCGATTACGACGAGCCGGTCGGCCGCGTGCCGTCGCATCGCGCGCTGGCGGTGTTCCGCGGCCGCCAGCTCGAGATCCTGGATGCCAGGCTGTCGCTGCCGGTGGAGCCCGAGCCCGGCAAGCCGTCGCTCGCCGAAGGCAAGATCGCGCTGCGCCTGGGCTGGAGCCACCAGGGCCGCAGTGCCGACGACCTGATCCGCAAATGCGTGACCTGGGCCTGGCGCGTGAAATTGTCGCTGTCGACCGAGCGCGACCTGTTCGCGCGGCTGCGTGAAGACGCGGAGAAGGTGGCGATCAAGGTGTTCGCCGACAACCTGCGCGACCTGCTGCTGGCGGCGCCGGCGGGTCCGCGCGTGGTGATGGGCCTGGACCCGGGCATCCGGACCGGCGTGAAAGTGGCCGTCGTCGATGCAACGGGAAAATTGGTGGACACGGCGACGGTCTATCCGCACGAGCCGCGCCGTGACTGGGAAGGTTCGCTGCACCAATTGGGCCTGCTGTGCCGCAAGCATGGCGTGAACCTGATCGCGATCGGCAACGGCACGGCCAGCCGCGAGACCGACAAGCTGGCGGCCGACCTGATGAAGCGCCTGGGCACCGAAAGTGCCGGATTGCAACGTGTGGTGGTGAGCGAGGCGGGCGCCTCGGTCTATTCGGCCAGCGAATTCGCGTCGCAGGAAATGCCCGATGTCGACGTGAGCCTGCGCGGCGCGGCCAGCATCGCGCGCCGCCTGCAGGACCCGTTGGCCGAACTGGTGAAGATCGATCCCAAGTCGATTGGCGTCGGCCAGTACCAGCACGACGTGAACCAGAGCGAACTGGCGCGCACGCTGGACACGGTGGTGGAGGACTGCGTGAACTCGGTCGGCGTGGACCTCAACACGGCGAGCGTGCCGCTGCTGTCGCGCGTCTCCGGCCTGTCGGGCAGCGTCGCCAAGGCGGTGGTGCGCTGGCGAGACGCCAATGGCGCGTTTCGCAACCGCCGGCAATTGATGGAAGTCAGCGGCCTGGGCGCGAAAACCTTTGAGCAAAGCGCGGGCTTCCTGCGCATTCGCGGCGGCGACAACCCGCTGGACCTGACGGGCGTGCACCCCGAGACCTACCCGGTGGTGGAGAAGATGCTGGCCGCTTGCGGCAAGCCCGTTTCGGAACTCATCGGCCGCGCCGAAATGCTCAAGAGCCTGAAGCCCGAACTGTTCGCCAACGAAAAGTTCGGTGTGATCACGGTCAAGGACATCCTGGGCGAGCTGGAGAAGCCCGGCCGCGACCCGCGCCCCGATTTCAAGGTGGCCCGCTTCAACGAGGCGATCGAGGACATCAGCGACCTGCGCGAAGGCATGCTGCTGGAAGGCACGGTGAGCAACGTCGCGGCCTTCGGTGCGTTCGTCGACCTCGGCGTGCACCAGGACGGGTTGGTGCACGTCAGCCAGTTGTCGCACAAGTTCGTCAAGGATGCGCGCGAGGTGGTGAAGACCGGCGACATCGTGAAGGTGAAGGTGATGGAGGTCGACGTGCCTCGCAAGCGCATCGGCCTGTCGATGAAACTGGGGGACGCCCCGGCGAGGCGAGACGAGCCGCGCGATAACCGGTTCGAAGGCGCGGGCCGGGGACAGCGTGCCCCGCAAGCGCAACCCGCCAACACGGCGATGGCCGGCGCATTCGCCAAATTGCAGGGCCTGCGAAAATAGCAGCATGGCAGCCCTGCGCATCTATGCCGGCCCGAAGGCCAGGCAACACATCGAAAGCAACGGGTTGCGGCCGCACGATGTGGGCGTTGTGCCGGGGGCAGCCGGTGGCCCCAAGGGCCTGGTGCTCGGTCCGCTGGACCGCTTCATCTTCGGCGATTGGCTCACTGCGTCGAGCCAGCCGGTGCACCTGGTCGGCGCTTCGATCGGCGCCTGGCGCATGGCAACGGCCTGCCTGGACGACCCGGAGGTCGCGTTCGAGCGGCTGGAGCGCGACTACATCGCGCAGGACTACGAACTCGAACCCGGGCGCAAGACCCCCACCGCGGCGCACGTCAGCGAACGATTCGGCCAGAGCTTGCAGTCTTTCTATGGCGGCCGCGTGGATGAAGTGCTGGCGCACCCGCGCTACCGCCTGCACATTGTCACATCGCGCGGGCGCCACGTGTTGGGCCGCGAACACCAGGTGCGCACACCACTGGGCTACCTGGGCGCGTTCCTCACCAACACCGTGCACCGCCGGGCGATGGGCGCGTGGCTGGAGCGGGTCGTCTTTTCGGCGCCCGGTAGTGGCACCCCGGCGACGCTGCCCTTTGCCACAACCGACTATCGCACTCGCCAGGTTCCCTTGAGCCACGCCAATTTCAACGTGGCGCTGCAGGCCAGCTGCTCGATCCCGTTCGTGTTGAAGGCGATCCACAACATCCCCGGCGCGCCGCCGGGCGCGTATTGGGATGGCGGCATCACCGACTACCACCTGCACCTGAACTACAACGCGGGCATGCGGGAGGGCCTGGTGCTCTATCCGCATTTCCAGAAGGCCGTGGTGCCGGGCTGGCTCGACAAGGCGTTGAAGTGGCGGCACGGCGCGACGCACTTCCTGGACAACACCGTGGTGCTCGCACCCGATCCGCAGTGGGTGAAGCAACTGCCCGGCGGCAAGTTGCCCGATCGCACCGACTTCGCGCGCTACGGCGCGGACCTGCAGGCGCGCATGAAGGCCTGGACTGCGGCTGTCTCGGCCAGCCGCCAGCTCGCCGATGAATTCCAGGCCTGGCTCGCGCGGCCCGACATGAGCCGGGTCGAGGCGCTTTGACACCGGCGCCCGCTATCGCAAAGCCAGGCCGCGTGCTGGGCTGGGACGTGCTGCGCGGCTTGTGCGCGCTGGCAGTGGCCTCGTACCACCTGATGTATTGGCAGGACGTGGCCAGCTTGCACACGCTGGGCAGCTATGGCGTGTATTTGTTCTTCGTTCTCTCGGGCGCAAGCCTGGCGTACAACTACAGCGGCCGCTTGGCCGGTCCGCGCGATGCCGCCGTATTCCTTGCCACCCGCTGGCTGCGGCTGGCGCCTCTGTACATCGTGCTGTGCGTCGTGTTCGTCGCATTCTTGTCGCTGCGCAACGGCCAGTGGGTCGACCAGTTGCCGCTGCGGCTTTCGCTGAACATCACATTTGCCTTCGGCGTCCACGATCCGGTCATCTGGGCGCTCTTGATCGGCGGCTGGTCGCTGGGCATCGAGTTTCTCTATTACCTCGCGTTCCCGTTGGTGCTGGCGCTGCTGCCGCGTGCCGCATGGTGCGCGGTGGCGGCGCTCGCGCTGGGACTGTTGCAATGGGCTTGGATCTATCGCACCGTGGGCTCCGAGGCGGGTTATGCCGCCAGTGCTGTCGCCTATCACCAGGTGCCGGCGTTCGCGGCCTATTTCTTCGGCGGCTGCGTGATCGGGCATTGGCGGCGGTTGCGATTTTTCTCATTGCGTCAGGGTTGGGGCGTGCTGGCCTGGCTTCTCGTGGGCGGCTTGCTGCTGGCGCTGAATCCCGCGGAAGCCGGGGACGAGTTGCTCGGCCTGCGCGGCGCCGTGCTGTTCGGCGCGTGCTTCGCCGTGGTCTTCGTGAGCGGACAGGTGAGTGTCGGCGCCAGGCTCGCTCCTGTCGCCCGCTGGCTGGGCGACATCACCTATGGCTGCTACCTGTTGCATCCGATGTTCTTCTTCGGCTTCGTGTGGTTCGTGCTGCCGCGATTCAGTGCGATCGACATCACTGATGCCCCCGTTGTGGCGAAGTGCGCGATGCTGGCGGCCGTGCTGGTCCTCAGCTGCGTGACGGCCACGGCGAGCGAGCGCTGGTTCGAGGCCCCCTTGCGGCGCTGGGGCAAGCGGGTGCTGGCGCGGCGGCCGGCGCCGAGGGCGCCTTACAGCGAGGCGGCCAGAATCTCTTCGTAGTCCTGCGCGGAAGCGATGCGCGGATTGGTCTTGTGGCAATGGTCGGCCAAGGCGCCCTTGACGATGTTGTCGAACCAATCGCGCTGGACGCCCATCGCGGCCAGGCCGGTGGGCAGGCCCAGCCGGGCGTTCATGTCCTTGATCGCTTCCGGGATGTCGCCGGCGGATGGGAGACCCATCGCATGGGCCATGCGCTCCAGGCGCTTTTCCTTGCGCACCGATTCGGCCTGCGCATTGAAGCGCACCACCGCCGGCAGGAACATCGCGTTGAGCGTACCGTGGTGCAGGCGCGGGTCCACGCCGCCCAGACTGTGGCTGAGCGAGTGCACGCAGCCCAGGCCCTTCTGGAAAGCCATCGCACCCTGCATCGAGGCGCTCATCAGGTTGAAGCGCGCTTCCCGGTCGCTGCCGTCGCGCGTGGCCCGTTCGATGTTGGCCCAGCCGCGCTCCAGGCCATCGAGCCCGATGCCGTCGGCGGGCGGGTTGACGGCCGGCGCCATGAAGGTTTCCATGCAGTGCGCGATCGCGTCCATGCCGGTGGCCGCGGTCAACTTGGGCGGCAGGCCGAGCGTCAGCTCCGGATCGCAGATGGCGGCCTTGGGCAGGATGTTCCAGGAATGGAAGCCCAATTTGCGGTGGTCGTCCACGATGATGATGGCGCCGCGCGCCACCTCGCTGCCGGTGCCGCTGGTGGTCGGCACGGCGATCAGCGGCGCGGCCTTGTCGGTGATGAGCGGCGAGCCGCCCTCGATCGTCGCGTAGCGCGTCAGCGGCCCCTCATGGGTCGCGGCGATCGCCACGCCCATGGCGCAGTCGATGGCCGAGCCGCCGCCGACGGCAATCAGGCCGTCGCAGCGGTTGGCCTTGTAGACCTCCACGGCCGCCCGGACGGCTGCCTCGGTGGGATTGGAGGGCGTCTGGTCGAACACCGCGACCGGCATGCCCGGCAGGGCATCGAGCGCCTTTTGCAGCACACCCGCCGCCTTGACCCCGGCATCGGTGACGATCAGCGGACGGGTGATGCCCACCCGGTCGCATTCCTGCTTGAGCAGCTTCACGGCGCCGAAATCGAACTGGATCTGGGTCAGGTAGTAGATGAAGGCCATGGCGTTGCCCGATGTACGATGGAAAACCCCACTTTAACGGCAGCAGGCCCGCCTTGAACATTTTCCTGCCGGACTACCCGCAGCTCACCCCGGCCATGCGTTCGGTGCTCGAGCGCATGGCCCGCGCCGGCTACGCCCCGATCTATACCCAGGCGCCCGAACAGGCCAAGGCGGCGTACGAGGCAGGGTCGGGTGTGCTGGAAGTGCCGAAGGCCGAACTGGCACGCGTGGAGGATTTCGAGATTCCCGCGCGCGGCGGCTATCGCCTGCCGGCGCGGCTGTATGCGCCAAGCGCAGGCGTGCTGCCGGTGCTGCTTTACTTTCACGGCGGGGGCTTCACCATCGGCAGCATCGCTTCGCACGACATCCTGTGCCGTGAACTGAGCCGCCTGAGCGACTGTGCGGTGGTGTCGCTCGACTACCGGCTGGCCCCCGAGCACCGGTTTCCCGTCGCCATGAACGACGCCTGGGATGCGACCCGTTGGCTCGCCGCGCATGCCGCGGAGCGGGCGCTGGACGGCACCCGGCTGGCGGTCGGCGGCGACAGCGCCGGTGGCACGCTGGCCGCGGTCTGTGCCATCCACGCACGCGATGCGGGCCTGCCGCTGGCGCTGCAATTGCTGTTCTATCCGGGCTGCGCCGCCTGGCCGACCGCGCCGTCGCACACACGCTTCGGCCACGGCCTGGTGCTGGAGCAGCCGCACATCGATTGGTTCTTCGACCACTTCATTGCCCGCGAGCAGCGCGAGGACTGGCGCTTCGCGCCGCTGAACGCGCCAGACGTGGAAGGCGTGGCGCCGGCCTGGTTCGGCCTGGCCGAATGCGACCCGCTGGTCGACGATGGCCTGGCCTACGCGGATAAACTCCGGGCTTCGGGGGTCGCGGTCGACCTGGAAATCTACCGCGGTGTCACCCATGAATTCATCAAGATGGGGCGCGCCCTCCCCGAAGCCAGGCAAGCCCACGCGGACGCGGCGCAGGCCCTGGTCCAAGCCCTGAAGCCGCCGAGCCCGTAAAAAAGCCATGCAACGACAAGACTTCCGATTCTTCCATCGCCTGCGCGTGCGCTGGGCCGAAGTGGACATGCAGAAAATCGTGTTCAACGCGCATTACCTGATGTACTTCGACACCGCCATCGCCGACTACTGGCGGGCCTTGGCCTTGCCCTACGAGGAGGCTATGCACCAGCTCGATGGCGATTTGTACGTCAAGAAGGCCACAGTGGAGTTCAACGCCTCGGCCCAGATGGACGACCGGCTGGATATCGGGCTCAAGTGCGGGCGCATCGGCAATTCATCGATGACGTTCATCGGCGGCATCTTTCGCGGCGACGAACTGCTGATCACCTGCGAGCTCGTCTACGTGTTCGCCGACCCCGCCACCCAGACGTCCAAGTCAGTGCCGGCGCCGCTGCGGGACATCCTCACCGGCTACGAAGCAGGCGAGTCCATGGTCCAGGTCAAGAGCGGCGCGTGGTCCGAGTTCGGCGACCACGCGGGCCGCATTCGCACGGCCGTTTTCCTCGACGAGCAGAAGATCCCGGCCGAGATGGAATGGGACGACGGCGATCGCACCGCCGTGCACGCAGTCGCGTACAACCGGCTGGACCAGCCGATCGCAACAGGGCGGCTGTTGCAGCAGGTTCCCGGCGTTGCCAGGATCGGGCGCATGGCCGTGCATCGCGCATTGCGCGGCTCGGGTGTCGGCCGCCAGCTGTTGCAAGCCTTGCTCGCGACGGCCGCTGCGCGCGGCGACTACGAGGCCATGCTCCACGCGCAGCGCAGCGCCGAGGAGTTCTATCTCGGCCTGGGCTTCGAGCCGCGCGGGGAACCCTTCGAGGAAGCGGGCATCGCCCATATCGAGATGGCGCGGCCCCTGGGCGCGCTCTAATCCGTCCCATGGCAAAGAAAAAACGCAATCGCGGGGAGAACCCTGCCGGCCCCATCCGCAGCACCGACAACCCCGGCGCCGCGGCGAGCGCCACCAAGCTTTTGTCCGCGCCCGCGACGGAAGCCGGCAGCACCGGCGTCGTGGCGATCCTGGCATTGATGATGTTCCTGGCGCCGGCCCTGGGCGTGCCGCACGAGGAAATGCTGCAGGACACGCTCAAGTCGATCGTCGTGTCGTTCGCCGCGCTCGCCGCCGCGCTGCTTTTCTTCGTGCAGCAGCCGCGCCGCCGCGACGCGCTGCGCTGGCACGCCGTCATCTGGTTGCCGTTGCTGCTGATGGCGTACGCGCTCGGCAGCATGGCCTGGTCGCACACCTACCTGGGTGGCGTCGAGGCCATCCGCTGGTTCATCTTCAGCCTGCTGGTGTGGCTGGGTCTGAACACCCTGTCACGCGAGCGCTTGCCGGCGCTGGCATGGGGCATCCACCTGGGCGCCGTCGCGGCCTCGCTCTGGGCCGCGCTGCAGTTCTGGGTGGATTTCAAGTTCTTCCCGCAAGGGCCCAATCCCGCCTCGACTTTCGTCAATCGCAATTTCTTTGCCGAATTCGCGGTCTGCACACTGCCGTTCGCCGCGCTTTTGCTGGCACGGGCGCGGCAAAGCAGCCAAGTCGCCCTGGTGGCCGTCAGCATGGGCTTCGTCATCGTGTCGATCCTGATGACCGGTACCCGCGCGGCGCTGATCGCCTTGTGGCTGCAGCTGCTGGTGGTCCTGCCTTTCATCGCCTGGCTGTACCGGCGCCAATTCGCATTTCCGGGGTGGAATCGCGGGACCCGGGTTCTGGCGCTCGGCTTGCTGATCGGCACCGTTGCCGGCCTCGGGCTGATCAACACAGGCAACACCAAGATCGCCGAGGAAGGGCGCGGGCTCAATGCGCTGGAGCGCGGCTTCAAGCGGACCGGCTCGATCTCGCCGAACGATCCCTCGCTGGGAATCCGCATGATCATGTGGAGGGCGACCGGGCGCGTGATCGAGAAGCGGCCGCTCAGCGGCGTGGGCGCCGGCGCCTGGGAAAGCGAAGTCCCGCTCTACCAGGAGGAGGGCTCGCAGCTGGAGACCGACTACTACGTGCACAACGAGTTCCTGCAGCTGCTGGCCGAATACGGGCTGGCCGGCTGGCTCTTCCTGCTGGCCCTGGGTGCGTGGCTGATCGCGGCGGTGGCGCGCACCTTGAGCGGAAGGACGCCGGAGGCGTTGGCGGAGGCGCCGTGGCGCGCCGGCCTGCTGTGCAGCGTGATGGCGCTGTTCGTCGTCAGCAATGTCGGCTTTCCCTGGCGCATGGCCGCCACCGGGGCATTGTTCGCGCTGTGCCTGGGCGGGCTGGCCGCTTCGGATGCGCGGCTCGGCTTCACGCGGCGCTGGGACGCATCTCGCCTGGCATGGAACCAGTCGTTTTCGCGCGCCGGGGCGGTGGCCGTCCTGGGCTGTCTCGCGCTGGCCACCTACATCACCCAGCAGGCAGCCGAATCGGAACAGAAGATCGTCCGTGCCGCGCGGCTGGCCCTGACCATCACGGCATCGGGGGACCCCAACAACCCCAGGTGGGACCCGACCAAGGCGGAACTGCTCCAGAGCATCAGCGAAGGTGTGGCAATCAATCGCCACTACCGCAAGATCACGCCCATGGTGGCGGACGAACTGGCCAAGTGGGGCGACTGGAAAAATGCCACCTGGGTCTGGGAGAGCGTGCTGTCATCGCGTCCGCACGTGGTCGCCATCATCTCCAACGTCGCTCGCGCTTATGCCACCTCGGGAAATATGGACAAGGCGCGCGAATACATGGAGAAGGCCAAGAAGATCCAGCCGCGCGCGCCCAGCGTCCGGTCCCTGGAGGTCATCCTGCTCAGCCGGACAGGCGAGGAGCCGCGAGCGCTCCAGCTGGCGCGGCAGGCCATCGAGGAAAACGCGTTCGACTACGACCTGGTCAACACCGGTTTCATCCTCGCGCTGCGGGCTGGGGATATGGCCTTGGCTTCGAAGGCGCTGGACCTGCGCGCCGCGCAATGGCCGGACGGCGCCGCCGAGTCCTATGTCCAATTGGGCAACGTGTATGCCACGAACGCGCACGATCCGGACAAGGCGCTGGCCTCCTTCAAGCGGGCGATGCTGCTGACCAAGGAAGCGGACCGGCTGTCGCGGCTGCCCCGCATCCCGCCGGCGTACTGGGCCAAGCTGGGCTATCCCGAAGCCGTACCGTACTACCCGCCGGCGCCTCAGACGTCTGCCAACAAGGGATAAGGCGGCGGTCGCACCGACATGGGTGAGCCTTGCGGGCCGCCCTGGGTCAGCGTCCCGCCTTGCGCGGCCGCGATCTGCATGGAGACGATGGCATCCCAGCCCCCGCCGGGCGCGGACGCGGCTTGCGCCACCAGGCCGCAAGGCTGGCTGGGGTCGGACTCGTGGAAGATTTCGTCCCCCGCCTTCAGGGCCGAAGGCGAATGCGCAAGATAAGCGCGCCGCTTGAGCGTGCCACGGAACTGGCTGCGCGCGACCACTTCCTGGCCGGGGTAGCAGCCCTTCTTGAAGTTGACGCCGCTCACCGATTCGTAGTTGAGCATTTGTGGCACGAAAGCGTCGACGATCGGCGCGGTGATGGTGGCGATTCCGCTGCGCACCTCGCCCCATGACCACAGGCCGTGCTCGATCGGGGCGCCCGCGGGAGCCGGGTCGCCCGCAGGCGCCAGCCATAGGCTGCGCGGCTGGCCGTCGGCCGGGTACAGGCCTACGACGCTGGCACTACCGGTGTCGGCCCGGGACCAGGGAGGCAGCTGGTGCGGCACGGCATCGTGTGCCGCCTGGCCCGCCAGGCCGAACAGATCGAACTCCGCGGTCGCGTCACGCAGCTTGGCCTTGGCGCGCATCACGAACATGGACAACCGCTTGAGCGTGGCCGGAAGGATGTCGTGGCTGCAGACCAGCACGATATCGGCGGGGCTGCGCTTGAAGCCGACGAAGCTGGCCTGCATGCGGCCCTTCGCCGTGCAAAAAGCCGCCAGCCGCGCTTCATCCAGGCCCAGCAGTACGAAGTCCTGGGTGAGCTGGCCCTGCAAGAAGCTGGCCGCGTCCTCGCCTTCGACGCGGATGATGCCCAGGTCGGGCAGGGGTGTTACGCCGTTCAGGACTTCAGTCATGCGTGAATTATCATCGTCGGTCCAATTCACTCCATGGCATAGGGGCAGAAGCCGGTGCGGCGTTTCCTGTTGACGATCTTCCTGCTGGCCTCGGTCGTGGTGCTCGGTGCCGGCGCCTGGGCCTTGTGGTGGGTCTACCAGCCGATGAAGCTGGCGGCACCCTCGGTGGACCTGTCGATCGACGCCGG
>JAQGMS010000281.1 GCA_028292245.1 Ramlibacter sp. | reverse complement strand
GCCGCCGTGCAGCAACGCGAAGGCCACCAGGGCCACCGGGGTCAGGGCAAAGCGGGCGCGGGTCGCCGGAAGTTTCAATTCGTGCATCGGGGCTGACGGCGGCAACGGGCGCGCCCGGCCGACAGTACTGGATTTGTAGAATGGATTATCCATGAGCGAACCCCACCCCCTGCCCCTCTCGCCGTCCGGTCCGGTCTTGTGGGCCGATCCGCAACGCGAAGCGGCTTTCATGCGTTGGCTGGCCGGCGTCGCGCCAGCCCATCGACTCGATCCGGCCAGCCTGCGCATCGCCTCGGCCGACGCCAGCTTCCGGCGCTACCTGCGGATCGACTCTGCTTCGGGCAGCCGAATCATCATGGATGCGCCTCCCGACAAGGAAGACAGCCGGCCTTTCGTCAAGGTCGCGCAATTGATGGCGGACGCCGGGCTGCGCGTGCCGCGGGTGCTGGCCTGGGAGGAGGCCGACGGCTTCCTGCTGCTGGACGACCTGGGCACCCGCACGATGATCGAAGTCATCGACGCCGGCGATCCGCATGCCAACCAGGGCTTGTACCTGCACGCCGTCGATGCACTGGTCGCGTGGCAGGCGGCATCCCGACCGGGCGTGCTGCCGCCTTACGACCAGGCGCTGCTGGCGCGCGAGGTGTCGTTGTTCCCCGATTGGTACCTGGAGCGGCATCGGGGAGTGCAGGTCAAGGGCGAGCTGCGCGAAACCCTGGATAGCTTGTTCCGCCTGATCGTCGAACGCAACCTGGCTGCGCCGAGCGTCTATGTGCACCGCGACTTCATGCCGCGCAACCTGATGATCCCCGCAAACGCCGACGAGACACGTTTGGGCGTGCTGGACTTCCAGGACGCGGTGTACGGCCCGATCACCTACGACATCGCCAGCCTGATGCGCGACGCGTTCCTGACCTGGGACGAGGAATTCGTGCTCGACATCACGGTGCGCTACTGGCAGCGGGCGCAAAAGGCGGGCCTGCCGGTGGACCCGGACTTCGGCGAGTTCTACCGTGGCGTGGAGTGGATGGGGTTGCAACGGCACCTGAAGGTAGCCGGCATCTTCGCGCGGCTGACCCTGCGCGACGGCAAGCCCCGCTACCTAGCGGATGCGCCGCGCTTCATCGGCTACATCCGCGCCACCGCCGGCCGCTACCGCGAGCTCGCACCCTTGTTGCGGCTGGTGGACCAGGTCGAAGGCACGCAGGCCGTGACGGGCTATGCGTTCGGCCGCGCCTGACGCGAACCGGATGCCGCGCTTCTACTGCCCCGTACCGCTGGCCGCCGGCCAACCGTTGCAATTGCCGGCCGGCGCTGCCCGGCACGTGCAGGTGCTGCGCCTTCAACCCGGCGCGCAGATCACCCTGTTTAACGGCGACGGCGGCGAGTTCGAGGCGATCGTCGAACGGATGGGCCGCAGCGACGTGGGCGTGCAAGTGGGGGCGCACCGTGCCGTGGAGCGCGAGGCGCGGCACGAGGTGCATCTGGCGGTCGGCATGCCGGCCAACGAACGGATGGACTGGCTGGTCGAAAAAGCGACTGAATTGGGCGCGGCGAGCATCCAGCCGCTGGCCGCGCAGCGCAGCGTGCTCAGGCTCAAGAGCGAGCGCGCCGAAAAAAAGCTGGCGCACTGGCAGGCGATCGCCAGTGCCGCCTGCGAGCAATGCGGGCGCAACCGGGTGCCGCCGGTGCACGAGGTACTCGAGCTACCCGCCTGGCTCGAGCAGGGCCGCGGCGCAGCATCGGGCCGGCTGCTGCTTTCTTTGCATCCGGACAGCCGCGCGGTGCGCGAAGCGGCCGGGGACTCCCAGGCCGTGATTTTTCTCAGCGGCCCCGAGGGCGGGCTCACCACCGAGGAAGAGGAAGCAGCGCTGGCCGCCGGTTTCTCCCGGGTGACTCTCGGCGCGCGCGTGCTACGGGCCGAGACCGCCGCACTCGCGGCACTGGCGACCCTTGCCTGACGCAGGGTCGGCGCTCAAGCGGGAAACCGCTCGTCCAGCCACTGCTTGATGGCTTCGAACACGGGCTCGGAATCGAGCTCGTTGAGAATCTCGTGAAACAGCCCGTCGAAGCAGCGGACGGTCACCACCTGCGCCGGCGCGGCGGCGGCAAATGCGCGGCTGCCGCGCGGGTTCACGACCTTGTCGGCGCCGGCGTAGAGCAGCAGGGTGGGCACGGCCCATTGCGGCGCGCGCTCGATCACCATCGGCCCGGCCTCCGCGATGAAGCGCGCCAGCCGCCCCGAGACCCGGTCGTGCACCTTCGGGTCGGCCTTGTACGCGGCCACGACGTCCGGGTCGTGCGAGATGAAATCGGGATCGACACCATTGCCCACGGTGAGGTTGGGCGCGATGCGCGGCAGCGTGGCCAGCAGCAATTTCTGGAACGGATTCAGCCCGGCGTCCAGCACCGGCGAGGACAGCACCAGCCCTTCGACCGGCGACTCGCGCAACGCGAGCAGGCACGCGCTGACCAGGCCTCCCATGCTGTGCCCGAGCAGGATCATCGGCACGCCGGCATCCATGCGAGCCCGCGTGCTGTCGATCACGTCGATGAGGTCGTCCAGCAGCCGCGTCGTCAGCGGCAGCGCGCCGCGCACGCCGTCCGATTCCCCGTGCCCGTATTGGTCGTACCCCCGCACCGCAAAGCCCCAGCTGTTCAAGCGCCGCGCCACATGGTCGTAGCGGCCCGCGTGCTCGCCCAGGCCATGCACCAGCAACACCACGCCGCGCAGTGCCACGCCATCCGGCAGCGGCCAATCCTGCAACGCCAGGTTGTCGCCGTCACTGGCAGTGAAAGTGGAGAGTGTGGTATCGCTGAGGGGCTGGCTCATGCGGGGGGATGATGGCGTGCCACGCCCGGCCGCGCAACGCGCAATTGATCAACGGCGCGATATTTCCCGACCAGCGCAACAGTGGCCCAAAAGCTGTGAACTTGTTCGCAGAATCGCTGTGCGGCGAGTCACGATGGCGTACTCACGGCAGCTGCGCGATCACCTCGGCGACCGCCGCCGTCAATTTCTTCGCGTACGGCACATGCAGGAATTCGTTCGGGCCATGCGCATTGCTCTTGGGCCCGAGCACACCGCAAACCATCATCTGCGCCTTGGGAAAGCCGGTGCTCAGCATGTTCATCAGCGGAATCGTGCCGCCCTGGCCGATGTAGCCGCAAGGCGCGCCGAAATGCGCCTGCGAGGCGTGATCGAGCGCATGCTCGAACCAGGGCGCAGTGGCCGGTGCGTTCCAGCCGGTCGCCCCGCCGTTGCTCTCGAAGGTGACCTTGGCCTGGTACGGCGCGTTGTCCTCCAGCAGCGCCTTGAGTTCCTGCACCGCTTGCCCCGCGTCGACCAGCGGCGGCAGCCGCAGCGACAGCTTGAAGGCGGTGTAGGGCCGCAATACGTTGCCGGCGTCCTGCAACGCGGGAAAACCTTCGGCGCCGGTGACCGAGAGCGTCGGCGTCCAGGTGCGGTTGATCAGCGCCTGCAGCGGGTCGGTGGTGGTCGGCAACGCGAACGCTGTAGAACCGCCGCAGTCGTAGTGCGCCCACGGAAAACGCTTGTACACCTCGTCGCCGAGGATCTTTGCGGTGGCCCGCGCTTGCGCCACGCGCTCCGCGGGAACCTCGCAATGGAAGCTTGCCGGCAGCAGCCGCCCGCTCTTGCTGTCCTCCAATCGATCGAGTACCTGGCGCATGATGCGAAAGCTCGACGGCACCAGGCCCGAGGCGTCGCCGGAATGCACGCCCTCGGTCAGGATTTCGACCTTCAGCGTGCCGCTGGCCATGCCGCGCAGCGACGTGGTGAGCCAGAGCTGGTCGTAGTTGCCGGCGCCTGAATCCAGGCAGATCACCAGCGACACATCGCCCAGGCGCCCGCGCAGCGCATCCACATACGGCAGCAGGTCGTACGAGCCCGACTCCTCGCAGGTCTCGATCAGCCCGACGATGCGCGGATGCGCGACCTTCTGGGCTTTCAGCGCCTGCACCGCGGCGATGCTGGCGTAGACCGCGTAGCCGTCATCGGCACTGCCGCGGCCATAGAGCTTGCCGTCTTCGTACTTCGGGGTCCACGGTCCCAGGTCGCCGCGCCAGCCGGTGAATTCCGGTTGCTTGTCCAGGTGGCCGTACATCAGCACCGTCTGCGCCGATGCCGGCCGGGTCGCTGCGATTTCGAAGAACAGCACCGGCGTGCGGCCCGGCAGGCGCACCACCTCGAGCGTCAGGCCCTCGACCTTCTGCGCCTCGACCCACGCGGCGGCGTTGCGCATCACCGTGTCGATGTAGCCGTGCTGGGCCCATTCCTTGTCGAAGCCCGGCGACTTGGCTGGGATGGCGATGTACTCGGTGATCTGCTTGACGATGTCGCCGTCCCACTTGGCGGTGGTGTGGGCGAGGGCGGCGGTGGCGTCGAGCAGGCCCGGGGGCAGTTCGCGGTGCAGGGGAGCGTTCATGGGGTGTTCCTTGGCGTACTTCGAGGCAAGCCCGCCACTTTACGCCGCGCGCGGCGCTTGCGCCAGCGCTGCTGTCACAACCTTGCCAGGGCCTTGGGCAAAATGCCGCATGCCCACCCAATTTCTGGTTTGCGCGCTCTTCCATGGCGACCATCCGCAGCTGGCCGAGCGCTGCTCGCTGTCGCTCAAGGCCTTGCGCGATACCGGCCGGGTGGACTTACGCATCGGCATGAACGAGGTGGCGCCGCGCTCGGCCGAGCTGATCCGCGCCGCATTGCCCGGTGTCGAGGCCATCGAGGCCACGCCCCAGATCTACAAGTACCCCATGATGCGCAGGCTGGTCCACGACTACCGCGGCGATGCGACGCACGTCATGTGGTTCGACGACGATTCCTGCCTGCAGCCCGGCCTGGACGTGCCGCGCTGGCTGGACATGGTCGGCCAGCAAGCCGCGCAAACGCGCGGGGCGCTGGGCTCACCTTACGCCGCCCCCGGCTCGGCGGTGGAACATGGCTGGATTGCGCGCCAGACTTGGTACACGGGGCGGCCCACGCCGCCGAGCACCATCTTTGTCTTGGGTGCGTGGTTCGTCCTGCCGATCGCGCTGTACCGCCAGTTCGACTGGCCGCCGACCCAATTGAGGCACAACGGCGGCGATTTCGCACTGGGCGCGCTGCTCTACCAGCAGGGCCTGCCGGTGACGCCCTTTCGCTCCGGCCTCGCGATCAACGCCGATGCGACGCTGACCGAATCGAGCGCGCCGCGGCGCGGCTTCAGCGAGCGCCCCCTGGGCATCTGAATCACCGAAGGAAAAACAGCATGGAATCCCTCAGCAAGAATGGCGAACCGCGCATCCGTATCGGTGTGGGGGGCTGGACCTTCGAGCCCTGGCGCAACAACTTCTTTCCGCAGGGCTTGCCGCACAGCAAGGAGCTCGCGTACGCGAGCCGGCAGCTCACCGCGATCGAGGTCAACGGCACCTACTACAGCACCTTCAAGCCGGCGACCTTCGAGAAGTGGCGCGATGAAACGCCGGACGGTTTCGTTTTCTCGCTCAAGGCCAATCGCTTTGCGACCAACCGCCGGGTGCTGGCCACCGCCGGCGAGTCGATCGAACGCTTCGTCGGCAGCGGCATCGCGCAACTGGGCGACAAGCTCGGTCCGCTGGTGTGGCAGTTCATGCCGACCAAGCAGTTCGATCCGCCGGACTTCGAAGCCTTTCTGGCCTTGTTGCCCAAGAGCGTGGAAGGCCGGCCGCTGCGTCACGTGATGGATGTGCGGCACGAGAGTTTTCTCTCGCCCGGCTATCTGGACCTGGCGCGCCGCTACGGCTGCGCGACCGTGCACACTGACTCGGAAAAGTTTCCAGCCATTGCCGACGAGCAGACCGACCTGGCCTACATCCGGTTGATGCGCAGCGAGGCCGGACGCTCCACCGGCTACCCGCCCGAGACGCTGGCTCAATGGGCGCGCGGCGCGCAGGCTTGGGCAGGCAAGGGGCCAGCGCGCGAGGTGTTCATCTATGTGATCAACGGCGCCAAGGAGAGAGCACCGGCCGCCGCGCTTGAGCTCATCCGCCGGCTTGCGCCGGCCTGATTGTTGCACTGCGGCAGGGCGCGCGAGACAACCCGCACATGCTACGAAAATGATAGCTGCCGGTAGGAAGCGGATGACAGATTGTTTCGCCTCCGGCGGGCAGGAACTAGCCTGCGGCACGCGTCAAATACGGGTCTGGCAATCGGAAAAATTCAACGGAGACCCACCATGGCTTATGTTTTCGAAAGCGTTCCGGCCGATCGCGGCCTGATCGACGTGGACGATCCGCGCGAGGTCCATTGGTGGAGCAAGCAGTTCGGTTGCAACGAAGCGCAGTTGCGAGGCGCCGTCGCCCGGGTCGGGACTTCCGCGGCCAAGGTCGAGCAGCTGCTCGACGGCAAGGACATCGTCACCGTCTGACGCAACTGCCTGATTCGATCTGGCTCAGTGCCAGGGCGCGAACCAGCCCAAACCCTTCGACGTGCCACCGGCTTGCGACCCCAGCCGCGGGCGGTATTCGCAGCCGACCCAGCCGGTCCAACCGCATTCGGCCGAAACCTTGTCGATGACGTCGAACAAGTACGGGTAGTTCATCTCGCCCACGTCAGGCTCGTGCCGTTCGGGCACGCCGGCGATCTGGAAGTGGCCGACGCGGCCGGTCGGCAGGTATTGGCGGATCTTCATCGCGACGTCGCCCTCGACGATCTGGCAGTGGTACAGGTCCATCTGCACCTTGACGTTGGCCG
>JAQGMS010000274.1 GCA_028292245.1 Ramlibacter sp. | reverse complement strand
AGGCCGAACAGCACTGCCGCCTGTCCTGAGCCTGTCGAAGGGATTCGCCCGACGGCCATCGGCCGGCCGGGCCGCATCGCGATGCGCCAGAAGGCCACGTCGCCCAGTTTCTTCATCATGGCCTTGGTGTAGTCGGCCTCGCCGACGCTGACACCGCCGCTGGTGATGATGGCGTCGGCCCGTTGCGCCGCATTCGTGAAGGCCGCTTCCAGCAACGCCGGATCGTCGCGCACGACGCCGAGGTCGATCACTTCGCAACCCAGGCGCTTGAGCAGGCCGAACACGGTGTAGCGGTTGCTGTCGTAGACCGCGCCTTCGCGCGGGGATTCGCCGGCGCTCAGGATTTCATCGCCGGTCGAAAAATAGGCCACGCGCAATTTGCGCACGACGGACACGGATGCGATCCCCAGGCTGGCCACCAGCCCGCAGGCAGCCGGCGTGAGCCGGTCACCGCGGCGCAAGGCGGGCTGGCCCTGCTGCAGGTCTTCGCCCTTCAGGCGCCGGTTATCGCCCGGCTGCAGCAGCCTGGGCGGAATCGCGATGCGCCCGTCGCCGGCGGCCTGCACGAGCTCCTGCGGCACCACAGTGTCCATCCCGGCCGGCATGATCGCGCCGGTCATGATCTTCACGCATTGGCCCTGGCCGGCGGTGCCTTGCCAGGCCTTGCCGGCCAGCGCGGTGCCCGCGGCGACCTCGAGCGTCAGCAATTCGCTGGCCTTGAGCTGCGAGCCGTCGAACGCGTAGCCGTCCATCGCAGAGTTGTCGTGCGGCGGCACGCTGATGGGTGAAACCAGGTCCTGCGCGAGCACCCGGTCCAGCGCGTCGAAGATGCCGATCTCTTCGACCTGCGTCACGGGCTCGACCAGGTGAGCCAGGAAATCGTTGACCGCCTCGGCGCTCAGCGCCTGCGGATCGTAGCCCTGCAATTGCGCCGCGATGTCGGCGATGCTCCTCACGAACGCTCCAGCTGGTGCAGCTGCGCCAATGTGTTGGCGTTGAAGAATGCGCGAGGATCGTCGCCTGGCAAGTCGAATGGCACGACCACTGTCTTGTGCAGCGCGGTCCAGGCGTCGATCTTTCGCCCGCCGCCGTGGGTGAACCTCACGAGGCTTTCCATGAGTTCGGTGCGCAGCAGGCAGAACACCGGCTGCGTGCGGATCTGCCCGTCCTCTTCGCGCGCCGCGGCCATCGCGATCTCGGCGTCCTGTTCCTGGGCCGCTTGCGCAAGGCGCGCGACCAGGTCCGGCGGGAACAGGGGTGTATCGCAAGGCACGGTGACCAGCCAAGGTGCTTCGCAGCGTTCCAGTGCGGTGAGGAAGCCAGCCAGCGGGCCGGCGTAGTCGGAGAGAACGTCGGGCCACACCGGCACGCCGAACGCTTCGTAAGCGCTCAGGTTCCGGTTGGCGTTGATCATCGCCTCGCCGACCTGCGGCGAAAGCCGCATCAGCGTGTGCAGCGCCAGCGGCATGCCTTTGAAGTTCTGCAGGCCCTTGTCGACCCCGCCCATCCGTGAGCCGCGGCCGCCTGCGAGGACGACGCCGGTGACGGCGCTGCTGTCGACGACGTTATCCACCGATGTAGCTCATCTCGACACGGCGCGCGCCCTTGCCGGTGTCCGGTTCCATCGAGCTGCGCAGCTGCGAATAGCGGTCGGCGCGGCCGTGCCAGATGTTGCCGATGGCGGATGCGAGTTCTTCGTCCGAAGCGTTGCCGCGCACCAGCGATCGCAGGTCATGCCCTTGTGTGGCGAACAGGCACAGGTACAGCTGGCCCTCCGTCGACAGGCGTGCGCGGTTGCAGTCGCCGCAGAACGCCTGCGTCACGCTGCTGATCACGCCGATCTCACCGCCGCCGTCGGCGTAACCCCAGCGTTCGGCGGTCTCGCCGCGGGCGCTCGGGTCCAACTGGACCAGGGGCAATTCAGCGTTGATGAGTTTCACGACCTCGGCGGAAGGCAGCACTTCGTCCATGCGCCAACCGTTTGTTGCGCCCACGTCCATGTACTCGATGAAGCGCAAGACGATATCCGTGCCCTTGAAATGCCGGGCCATCGGCAGGATCTCATGTTCGTTGGTGCCGCGCTTGACCACCATGTTGACCTTGATCGGGCCCAACCCGGCTTCGCGCGCAGCCTCGATGCCGGCCAGCACCTCGGCCACCGGGAAATCCACGTCGTTCATGCTGCGGAACACCGCGTCGTCGAGCCCGTCGAGGCTGACGGTGACGCGCTGCAGGCCGGCGGCTTTCAGCGACTTGGCCTTTCGGGCCAGCAGCGAACCGTTGGTGGTGAGGGTCAGGTCCAGCGGCAGGCCATCGACGGTCTTCAGGGCCGCCAGCTGTTCCACCAGGATTTCGATGTTCTTGCGCAAGAGCGGCTCGCCGCCGGTCAGCCGGATCTTGCGCACGCCGTGCGCCACGAATTGCCGGGCCACCCGGGTGATCTCCTCGAACGTGAGCAGCGCCGAATGCGGCAGGTAGGGGTAGTCCTTGTCGAACACTTCCTTGGGCATGCAATAGCTGCAGCGGAAGTTGCAGCGGTCGGTCACGCTGATGCGCAGGTCGCGCAGCGGACGGCCCAGCGTATCGGACAGGAGGCCGGTGGCCGGAACGGCTTGCGCGGGCACGGCGGCGGCCAGCGCGGCGAAGCGCTGGTCGACCAGGGGGATCACGCGTTCGGCCATGCCTCTATTGTCGCTGGCAATGTGTAACCCTACACGCAGCGGGCGCCGTCCACTTCGATGCAAACGCCCGAGATGAAAGCAGCCTCGTCGCTGGCCAGGTAAAGAGCTGCGTTGGCGACGTCCAGCGCCGTGGAGAAGCGTCCGAGAGGAATGCTCGCGCGGAATTTGGCCCGGATCGCGTCGTCGATCGGCCCACCCGCGAACTCAGCCGAGAGGCCGGTGTCGGGGTTGAACACCGGGTTGATGCAATTGACCCGGATGTTGTCGGGCCCGAGTTCCGCCGCGAGCGACTTGCTGGTGGTGATGACGGCGCCCTTGGAGCCGTTGTACCAGGTCAGCCCCGGACGCGGCCGGATGCCGGCGGTGGAGGCAATGTTGATGAAGCTGCCGCCCTTGTTGGCGCGAAGCGCCGGGACCGCATGGACTGTGGACAGGTAGATGCTCTTCATGTTCACCGCGTAGCACTTGTCGAACTCTTCTTCGCTGACTTCGAGCGCGGGGCGGTTGCGATGCGTCCAGCCGGCGTTGTTGACCATCACGTCGAGCTTGCCGTGGCGTGATACCGCGGCGTCGACCAACGCCTTCATATCGGCCGACTTCGTCACGTCGGCGGCGAAGAAGGAGGCGCTGCCGCCGGCGGCCTTGATCTGCGCCGCCACCTTCTCACCGAGCACGGTGTTGATGTCGTTGACGATCACCTTCGCGCCCTCGGCTGCCAATCGCTTCGCGATGCCTTCGCCGATTCCGCCGCCGGACCCGGTGACGATGATGGACTTGTTTTCGACTCTCATGCTTGTTCCTTGGGGTGCTGTCAGCCGTGGCGGATCGCGACGGTCTTGAGGGTGGTGAACCCGTACAACGCTTCGAAGCCTTTTTCGCGGCCGTAGCCGGAAGACTTGACGCCGCCGAACGGCAATTCGACGCCGCCGCCGGCGCCATAGTTGTTGATGAAGACTTGGCCGCTGCGCACCCGCTTGGCCATGCGCAATTGGCGGCCGCCGTCGCGTGTCCAGATGCCGGCCACCAGGCCGAACTGCGTCGCGTTGGCAAGTTCCACGGCCTGGTCTTCGTCCTTGAAGCTCATCGCCGCGAGTACCGGTCCGAAGACCTCCTCCTGCGCAAGCCGGTGCTGCACCGGCACGTCGCGCAACAGCGTCGGCGCCTGGTAGTAGCCGGTTTCGGGCGCCTCGTCCACCACCTGGCCTTGCGCCACGGTGGCGATGCCGGCCACGTGGGCGTCGGAGAGAAAGTCCCACACGCGCTGTTGCTGGCTGGCGCGAATCAGCGGGCCGACGTCCAGGTCCATCGCCGCTGGGCCGACGCGCAGGTTCTCGAAGGTCTTGCCCAGGCGCTCGAGCAACGGTTCGTAGATGGACTGCTGCACCAGCAGGCGCGACCCGGCAGAGCAGGTCTGGCCCGCGTTCTGCACGATGGCGTTGATGACCATCGGCAAGGCGGAGTCGAGGTCGGCGTCGTCGAAGATGACCTGCGGGCTCTTGCCACCCAATTCCAGCGTGACCGGGCAGTGCCGCTCGGCTGCCACCTGCTGGATCAGCGTGCCGACCTTGGGGCTGCCGGTGAAGCTGATGTGGTCGATGCCTTCGTGCCGCGCCAGCGCATCGCCGACCTCGTGGCCGTAGCCCGTGACGATGTTGATGGCGCCGGCGGGGAACCCGACTTCGGCCGCGAGCTGCGCGACCCGGATCAGCGACAGGCAGGCATCCTCGGACGGCTTGACCACGCAGACATTGCCCGCCGCCAGCGCGCCGCCCACGCTGCGGCCGAAGATCTGCATCGGGTAGTTCCACGGGATGATGTGGCCGGTGACGCCATGCGGTTCGCGCCAGGTGAAGACGCTGTAGCCATCCAGGTAGGGAATGGTGTCGCCGTGCAACTTGTCGCAGGCGCCGGCGTAGAACTCGAAATAGCGCACCAGCGCCAGCGCATCGGCCCGGGCCTGCTTGGTCGGCTTGCCGCAATCGCGCTGTTCCAGCGCCGCCAGTTCCTCGGCGTGCTCGGCGACCTTGTTCGACAGGCGCATCAGCAGGCGGCCGCGCTCGGCGGCACTGAGCTTGCTCCAGACCCCGTTGAAGCACTGGCGCGCGGCGCGCACGGCGGTGTCGATGTCCTGCGCATCGCCGCGCTGCAGTTCGTCGAAAGGCTGGCCGTCCGAGGGGTCGATCACGGGGATCGTGCGGCCCGAATTCGACGGCTGGCCCGCGTTGGCGATGTAGTGGTATTGCATCCCAACATTCTGCTCGAAAGCGTTGCCGCCCTCGCGGCCGGACAGCTAAGCCGCCGCGCCCACCGGGGTATAGCGGTCGCTGTGCTCGGCGAGCCAGCGCTGCGACAGACTGCTCTCCTGCTGGCTCGGATGAAAGTCGGCGCGCAGGTACGCGCGCCAGGGCTTGTAGGTCTCGCGGATCAGGCCGCGCCTGCCGAACAGGTAGGAGGCCGCGCTTGTCCAGGTGCTCCATTTCCAGAGCGTGCCGTCGGTCTTCAGGTTCAGCACGGTCTGGCGCAGGGTGTCGCGCAGGAAGATGACGGTGATCCGCTTGAACCACTGGACCCGCCATTCGTCATTGCCGCCGAGCGCCCGGTAGAGGTCGAAGGCTGTGCTCTTGTGTTCGGACTCCTCGGCGCTGTGCCATAGCCATAGCGTCACCAGCCTCGGGTCTTCGGTTCCCAGCAGGTCCGGGTTGCGCAGCATCCAATCGGCCATGATGGCCGTGAAATGCTCGTTGGCCGCCGTGGCCGCGAGATGGTGGCGCGGGTCGGCGCCTTCGAGGAGTTTCTGCTGTTCGCGCAACCGAGGCTCCCATGCGTTGACCAGCCCGAGTTTCTCGAGGTGCGCGTTGTACAGGCTGTGCAAACGGCGGTGGGTTGCCTCCTGGCCGACGAAGCCCTGCACTTCGGCGCGAAACTGCTCCTGCTTTTCCAAGGGCAAGGCC
>JAQGMS010000531.1 GCA_028292245.1 Ramlibacter sp. | reverse complement strand
GACGCGGCTCCTGAGCGACGCGATAGGCCCACTCGAGCCCGGCGCGCTGAATGAAGACCGGCGCGCGCTTCCGCAGGCCCGCAGTGACGTCGAAGCTGCCGCCAACCCCAATGACGACCCGCGCGCCAAGGTGCTCCCATTGTTCTTCTATGAAGGATTCCTGGCGCGGCACGCCCATGGCCACGAAAAGAAGTTCGGCGCCGCTGGCCGCCACGGCCCGGGCTCTGGCGGCAGCCTCGCCAGCGCCGAAGTAGCCGTCGGCGCAGCCGCGCACGTCCAGGCCGGGGTGCCGGGCGCGGAGAAGGTGGGCTGTCGCTCGCACGATCTTGTTGCTTGCCCCGAGGAAATAGACGCCGATGCCATCCCGCGCGGCGCGTGCGCACAGTTGATCGATCAGATCGATACCGGTGATGCGTTCCGGCAACGGGTGCGGTGTGAGGTGTGATGCCCAGATCAGCGGCTGGCCGTCCGCCACCGTCCACCTGGCGGAGTCCACGAAGCGCTGCAAGCGCGCATCTGACCGCATCATCATCAGGATCGCGACATTTACGGTGCAGAGCGTGCCGCGCTGTCCCGCGTGAATAGTCTGGATAAGTTCTTCGACGACCTGATCGGCCGAGAGACGATCGAACCGGCCGTTCAGGATGCGGGATGACCGGCGTGACGTTGTCCGCTCCGATCGGTCGAAGGGTGCGATCACTTCAGGTGGTGGGTGCAGCGCCGTATCTGACATCGGAAATTCCCCCAGTCGAAAGGAGCCGTTCGAAATGGACATGTCGCGCCGGCAGCCGTGTCGTCGTGCGCTCGAAAATCGCTCGATGGAGTAACTTCTGAAATGGATGGTTTGTTGCCGCGCAGCGCCGATTGATGTTTTAGAAGGCCGCCCAAAATGCGGGCTGAACATTTTATCACCGCGCTGTCATGCGCGTGCGAAGGAGCCGACTTAGCAAGTTGGCCAAAAGCGCAACCGGTTGCGCTTATCGGCATGTATGCAATCGCGCTGCGCCGACTTCCTGGCGCACGAACAAACAAAAAGAACCACCGCCCGCTGCGTGCATTGAGCTTATGTGGCCAACGGACATGGAGTGACGCGTCCCGGGCCTTCAGAAGCGCTGCGTCGGAAAAGTTCATGTCAACCGACACCATTATCCGTTCGGCCGCACACCACCTTCCTGCTACTGCCGGAGGGAGGAGCCAGACGTTTTGGACGGCGGTGGTGGCGACGCTTGAGATGATTGTGATCGCGTCGTGCGCGTTTGGCGCGTTCCTCGCGTACAATGAGCTCGCGTACGGGGTGCTCCCGAAAGAAGCCGTCTACGCATGGGCTTCCGTCGCGGTGGCGACACTCTACCTCGTCCTGTGTATCGCGGATAATCAGTACGATTTGCTGGGGCCGGAATGGAACGAGCACGCCCGCTCGCGGGGAGGTGCGGCAGTTGGCGTGGCCTTCGTGATTCTTCTGACGACCGGGTTTGTCGTCGACAATCTTGACGGCTATTCGCGCGGAACGTTCCTGGCACAGCTGTTGGCCGCGCTTTTCGGTCAAATCACCGTGAGAACGATCTTGTGGCAGGTCATCGACCATATTCGCTGGCGCGGGCAGTGGCGGCGCGAGAGCATGGCCGTACTTGTCATGCCGGGCGCAGGCAGGATCGGGGACGTTCATGAGCGGCTGTCGGTGCGGCACGACCAGATCGTACGGTGCTATAACCTTCCTGGTGGTCGCTCGCTGGCACCGGTTGCATTCGACGCGGAGCTGACGAAAATCCGGCGTGAATGCAGAATATTGCAAATCGACGCCGTTCTGATCCTGTTCGGCGCAGACAATATGGCGGTCGTGGCGTACGCCGCTGCGGCTCTTTCCGAGCTTCCGGTCCGCATACAGCTTCTGCCGATCGAAATGACGGAGTTCATGCGGCACAGCCGCATCGGGAGTTGTGGCAAGCTGCGGGTGCTGGAATTGCTCTGGGGGCCGTGCTCGTTGCGGGATCGGCTGCTCAAGCGCAGTTTCGACATTGTCGTGGCCGGAACCTTGCTCGCATTGCTCTGGCCGCTGTTCCTGATCGTCGGCGTTCTGATCAAACTCGAAACACCGGGTCCGGTGTTCTTCCGGCAGACGCGCCACGGATACAACAACCACCCGATCGGCGTGCTGAAATTCCGAAGCATGACGACGTTCGACGATGCACGCGATCAGTTCCGTCAGGCCATCCGGAACGATCCAAGGGTCACGCGCGTCGGGCGCTTCATTCGGCGGACGAACATCGACGAACTGCCGCAATTGATCAATGTCCTGAGAGGCGAGATGTCCATGGTTGGACCGCGGCCCCACGCCGTGACCCACAACGACATGTTCGCCGACCAGATCCGCAGAATGTTCCGGCGCCATAACGTGAAACCGGGAATCACGGGCTGGGCGCAGGTGAATGGCCTGAGGGGCGAAACAGATACGTTCGAAAAGATGCAGAAGCGGATCGAGCACGATCTCTATTACATCGACAACTGGTCGTTTATGTTCGATCTGAAGATCATGATTATGACCGTCGTATTGAAGCGTGCGTATACCAACGCCTATTGAACGATGAAGAGCAAATCAATGCGGGTATGTTACTTTGTCTCGGAGTACCCCGCCGTTTCCCACACGTTCATTCGACGTGAAATCGCCGAGCTTGAGCGAAATGACATCTCCGTACTTCGGATTTCGTTACGGCGAAACAATCGCAATCTGGTAGATGCGGCCGATCTGAGCGAGAGGAATCGCACGAAATATATTCTAGACGGGAAGGTCACGAAATTATTTTCGGCGTTCGTCAATGCAATAAGGCGGAGGCCGATGGCTCTCGCAAGGGCGGGCCTTGCGGCCGTCAAGATGATGAGGCGTTCGAGCCGATCGCCACTCTTCCATCTGGGGTATCTGGCGGAAGCGCTCGTGCTTGCGCAGTGGGTGACTGAGCAGGACGTACGCCACATTCATGCTCACTTCGGGACCAATGGCGCCGAAGTCGCCATGCTGTGTCATCACCTTACCGGCCTCCCTTACAG
>JAQGMS010000150.1 GCA_028292245.1 Ramlibacter sp. | reverse complement strand
GCGACGATGGGCGTCACCTGCAGCAGCACCGCATAGGGGAACAGCGCGGTTTCGATCGTGCGGCTCTGGACGAAGAGAAAGGAGATCAGCACGCCGACGACGGTGGCCACGGCGAACGACAGCACGGTGATCTTCAGCGTCACCAGCAAGGCGCCGCCGAGCGACTGCCAGTCGGTGAACAGCGTCTTCATCATCAGCACCGGCGAGGGCACCAGGTAGGGCGGCAGCTTGAAGCCGGTGACCAGGGCCTGCCAGCCGGCCAGCAGCACGAAAGCGACGACGGCCGGGTAGAAGATGCGCTGGACGTTCGCCGAGGTCATCGCAGCGCCTCCTCGTCGTTCTCCCGGCTGGCGCGCAACAGGCTGTCCTGCAGCCGTTTGGCATATTCCGCGAAGCGCGGCGTCACCATGAAATCGGGCGTGCGCGGATAGGGTTCGTCGATCACGACCTGGTCGACGATGCGGCCCGGCCGCGCGGCCATCATCACGACGCGGTTCGACAGAAACACGGCCTCGTGGATCGAGTGCGTGACGAACACGACGGTGAGCTTCTTCGCCTGCCACAGCGCCAGGAGTTCGGCATCGAGCTTGTGGCGCGTGATCTCGTCCAGCGCGCCGAACGGCTCGTCCATCAGCAGCAGGTTGGGCTGCACCACCAGGCTGCGCGCGATCGAGGCGCGCATCTGCATGCCGCCGGAAAGCGCCCTGGGCAAGGCGTCGGCGAATCGCGCCAGCCCGACCAGGGCCAGCGCTTCGGCCACGCGGGCGTCGGCCTGCGCGCGCGGCACGCCCGCCAGCTCCAGCGGCAGCCGCACGTTGCCGGCCACGCTGGCCCACGGCATGAGCGTGGGCGACTGGAACACGAACGCCAGCTTGCGCTGCGATTCCTCCAGCGCAGCCACGGGCTTGCGCCAGAGCAGGATCTTGCCGTCGGTGGGCTCCAGCAGGCCCGCCACCATCTTTAGCAGCGTGCTCTTGCCGCAGCCCGATGGCCCCAGCAGCGTGACGAATTCGCCCTCCTGCACCGCAAGGTCCACCGGCTGCAGCGCGACCGTCCCGTTCGGGTAGGTCTTGTGCGCCGACAGGATCTCGACGGCCGGGTGGGCCTGTGCGACGGCTGCCAGGGGCTCCCGGATCAAGGCATCACCTTCAGGTCCTTGACGTAGTCGAACTTGTAGGCGTCGGCGATCGACACCTTGCCCGGCTCGATCAATTTGTTGTCGACGAGGAACGCGTAGTTCTGCTTGATGCGCGATTCGCTCATCGTCCCGATGCCGGACTTTGGCGCGTCGCCGCCGGTGACGATGCCCATCTCCTTGAGCTTGAGCACGCTGTAAGTCAGCTGCTCGTCCGTCATGTTGGGGTTGTCCTTCTTGATCAGCTCGTTGCCGGGCGCCGGGTTGGCCAGGTAGCTCTTCCAGCCTTCCATCGTTCCCTTCACGAACGCGGCGACGGCCTTGCCGCGGGTCTTGACGGTTTCGTCCATGCAGGAAACCGTCGTGGCGTAGGACGACCAGCCCTGGTCGGCGAACAGGAAGGCCTTGGCCTTGACGCCGGCCTTCTGGATGGCGAACGGCTCGGACGTGAGGTAGCCCTGCTGCACCGTGTCCTTGTCGGCGACGAAGGGCTGGATGTTGAAGGTGTAGGGCCTCGTCTGCGAGTCCTGGAAGCCGTACTTGCCCTTCAGCCACAGCCAGTAGCCGCGCTGGGCCGTCGGCGCGATCAGGATGGTCTTGCCCTTCATTTCCTCGAACGAGTTCACGTCCTCATGGGCGATCAGGACCTGCGGATCCTTCTGGAAACTTGCCGCCACCGTGACCACCGGCAGTCCGCCGGAGCGCGCGATCATCATCTGCAAGTCGCTCGATCCCATGATGCAGTCGGCCTGGCCCGCGGCCATGAGCTGCATGATGTTGACTTGCGGCCCGCCCATCTTCACGGTGACGTCCAGGCCGTACTTCTTGTAGATGCCGGTGGCCACCGCCTGGTAGAAGCCGCCGTGCTCGGCCTGCGCGTACCAGTTGGTCATGTAGGTGAATTTTTCCTGGGCCTGGGCACCGGCGGAGAAAGCCAGGCAGATGGAAGCTGCGGCAAGGGTGCGAGCGGTGAGGGTTTTCATGGTTGGGCCTGTGGAAGGTGAGTGAAAAAAAGGTGGAAATGCCGACGCAAGTTGCGCGCCTACAGCGACTGCTGGATGTGGCCCTGCTGGTGGCCGTGGCCCCAGGACGAAACGTCGCGCACGACCCATTGCATGCGGTACAGGTCGGTGATGGCCTCGACCCAGCTGGCCGACAGCGTGTCCAGGATGTCCTCGCCCTGTTCGCGCGTGGCATTGAGCGGATCGCCGATCACGCCGCTGGGGCCGAAGTCGCGCGCGGTCCAGGCGCAGGCCGGGCGGCCGTCGCCGGACAACAGCTTGGAAGGAAACACCGGCGGGAAATTCGCGACGGCGCGCTCCATGTGAACCGTGTCGGGCGCCAGCGCCATCATCAGCGCGGTTTCCGAGTGGCCGGCGTGCATCGCCAGGCGCTTTTCCTGGTCGGAGATGTACTTGCCCGACGAGTTGGGCAGCCGCGAAACGTGATGCGGCACGATCACGAAGTCGCCGTGGCGCAGCCGCAGTTCGCGCGCGGCCATCTCCATCACCTGCGGCTGGCCGCCGTGGCCGTTGGCCAGCAGCAGTTTGCGAAAGCCGGAGCGGTACACCGACTCGCCGATCTCGGTGACCATCGCCAGCAGCGTGGGGCCGGTGAGCGTCATGGTGCCGGGGAAGTGCAGGTGCTCGTCGGACTTGCCGTAAGTGATCGGCGCCATGCCGAACGCGCGCACCTCGGCCGGCAGGCGCTCCAGCGCCTTGCCCATCACGCCGGCCGAGATGACGCTGTCGACGGAACACGGCAGGTGCGGCCCGTGCTGCTCGATCGCGCCGACCGGCAGCACGATCACGGTGTTCTCGCGATCCGGCAGGGCGGCGATCTCGGTCCAGCTGAGGTAGGGCAGGAAGCGGTGCGGGGGAATGTAGCCGTGCATCATGGAAAGGTCCTTCTGTAGTCGTCAGGCGGTTTTCGTCAGGCAAACCGCGCCATGGCCGCGCCGACGCGCTGCATGAAGCGCTGCAGGCGCAGCGGGGTCGCCACGTTCATGTGGTAGTAGCCGTGGTAGTCGGTCTTCGCGGTGTTGCCTGTCAGGCGCCGCAGGTAGCGCGTGACGATCCGGCGCGGCGGGTCGCCCATGTACCAGGCCATCCAGCGCGGGCGGCCGTAAGTCACCACCGCGGAGATGCGCCGGATGTGCGTGAGCATCGGCTTGACGTCGGCCGGGTCGCTGATGTCGAAGGCCACCCCGGGCATCAGCAGCCGGTCGAAGAACCCCTTGAGCATCGCCGGCATGCCGAAGCACCAGGTGGGAAAGCACAGCACGATGGCCTCGGCCTTGCGCAGGCGTTCCACATAGTCGGCCATCGGCGCCTGGTTGCGGGGCACGTCGTGATAGGCCAGCCGCTCTTCCCGCGACATCACCGGGTTGAAGCCTTCGGCGTAAAGGTCGCAGTCGTCCACCGTGTTGCCGCCGGCCAGCAGATTGGCGACCACCTCCCGGTGCAGCGCCGCGTGGAAGCTGGTTTCAACCGGGTGGCAATAGACGACGAGGACGTGCATGGCCGTGCCTCAATCCCCGTGCACCGGTATCGCTGCCGCCGCACCGTTGCTGTGCGGGCGCGGCGCCTGGCAAGCCAGGCTGTGGGCCTTCGTATTCAATTTTGACCAACCAATCTGATCGATTGGTCAGATTACGCAAAGGCTGTGCCAGGTGGGGAGGGCTGGCTGGCTACTTCCTGATGCCGCAGCCGCGCAGCACGAACGCCGTGAGTTCCTCGGCCAGCGCCTCCCGTTCGGGCGTCCAGCCGGGCTGCTGCGGCTTCATCAGCTGCTGCACCTGCAGCGCCGAGTCGGCATAGAACTGGGTCATCGCCCAGATGCCCATGAGCAGGGTGTGCGCGTCGACCGGTTTCATCAGGCCGCGCGCGATCCAGCTGTTGATGACGTTCACCTTCTCGCGGGTGCGCTTGCGCGAATCGGGCCAGAACTTGTCGAGGTTGCGCCCGCCATCCAGCACTTCGCGCGTGAAGATGCGCGAGATTTCCGGCTTGTCGAACGCGAGCTGCAGCTTGGAGCGGATGTAGTCGCCCAGCACCTTGGCCGGGTCGGTCGAGCCGGCATCGAACATGCCTTTCCAGTCGGCGACCACCGAGGTCAGCAGCTCCTCGTAGAGTTCTTCCTTGCCCTTGATGTAGTAGTGCAGTTGCGGCTTGGTCAGCCCCGCGCGCTCGGCGATCGCCTGCGTCGAGCTGCCCTTCAGGCCGTTCTCGCTGAATTCGGCGATGGCCGCGGCGCGGATGGCCTCCATGATCTTCTCGCGGTTCTGCCTGGCGCTGCGCTGGGGCTTGGGTTCGCTCGCGGCCTGTGGCACCGCGCGCAAGGAAGTGGATTTCATGATTTGCCGCGCGGCGCTTCCTGCCGCGCCTCGACGAAGATTTCCCAGGTCGCCAGGAAGATCGCGGCGATCACCGGGCCGATGACGAAGCCGTTCAACCCGAACGCGGCCAGCCCGCCGAGCGTCGCGATCAGCACCAGGTAGTCGGGCATGCGAGTCTCCTTGCCCACCAGGATCGGGCGCAGCACGTTGTCGACCAGGCCGATCACCAGCACGCCCCAGGCCGCGAGCGCCGCGGCCTGCCAGAGCGAACCGGTGGACAGCAGGTACACCGCGGCCGGGCCCCATACCAGCGCGGCGCCGACGGCAGGCAATAGCGACAGCAGCGCCATCAACGCGCCCCAGAGCAGCGCGCCCTTGATGCCCAGCGCCCAGAAGGCCAGCCCGCCCAGCGTGCCCTGCACCAGCGCCACCACGACGTTGCCCTTGACGGTGGCGCGCACCACGGTGGCGAACTGGGCCAGCAGGCGTTGCGTGTGGCGCCTTTCCAGCGGCAGCGCGCGCGCCGCCTGCGCCGCCAGCGCCCGGCCGTCGCGCAGCAGGAAGTACAGCAGGTACAGCATCACGAAGAAGCTGACCAGGAAATCGAGCGTGCCTTGCCCGATGAGGAAGGCGCGCGAGGTCAGCGCCTGGCCGCTTTGGCCCAGCGCGTCCACCAATTTGCGCTGCAGCGCCGCGAGGTCCGCCAGGCCGAAGCGATCGAGCAGCGCCTGCGCCCAGGCCGGCAGCGCATCGATGCCGCGCTGGAAATACTGGCTGAGCTGGATGTCGCCCGACTTGAAACGCTCGTAGTACGCGCCGGCTTCATGGGTGATGGACGCCGCCAGCAGGGCCATGGGCAGCAGCACGCTGACGACGATCACCATCAGCGTGCCGAAGGCGGCCCAGCCCCGGCGGCCGCGGCAGGCCAGCGCCGAACGCTCCTGCAGCGGCGAGAACACGATCGCCATGAACACCGCCCAGGACACGGCGCCGGACAGCGGCCACAGCACCACCGCGAACAGCACCGTCACCAGCATCAGCAGCCACAGCAGGGCCTTGCTCTGCAGCGCGGGGGAATTGAGGGGATCGGGCGGGTTCATTCGGGTCGGTCCTTGCGGGACCGCCCGAGGTTAACACCGCGCCTTCAGGGCTTCACATAGTCCGACACGACTTTCCACTTGCCGTCCTGGATCTGCGACAGGCGGGAGAGGTCGCTGCCCAGGCGCTTTGTCGGGCTGAAGCGGGCCTCGGCGCCGCCGAACATGTCGGGCTCGATGACCATCGTGTCCATCGCCTTGATGAAGCTGTCGGTCGTGAGGTTGGGGCCGGCTTTGCGCGCCGCGGCGGCGAAGGTGTCGATGATGATGTAGCCGTAGACCGAGAACACCGTCGGGTCTTCGTTGAACTTGGTCTTGTACTTGTTGGCCCAGAAGCGCAGCGGCTGCGAGGCCTCGTCCAGGTACGGGTTCTGCACGGTCATGGTGGCGTACAGCCCGTCCATCGCCTTGCCGCCCAATTTGTGGATCAGGTCGGTGTAGGCCGCGCTGGCGCCCAGGAAAGTCGGGTTGTAGCCGGTCTTGCGCGCCTCGCCGATGGCGCCGATGGTCTCGCGGATGATCGTGCCCAGCACCACCAGGTCGCAGCCGGAGGACTTGAGCCTGGCGACCTGCGACGAGAAGTCGGTGGCGCCGCGCTTGTAGCTGGTCTTCTCGGCCAGCTCCATGTTGATGGTCTTCAGGCCCGCCTCGGCGCCGCGCACGACTTCCAGGCCGAACTCGTCGTCCTGGTACAAGGTGCAGACCTTCTTGGCGTTCTTGTCCTTGACCATCTTGGGCACGGCGATGCGCATCTGGTCGTAGTAGGTGGCGGCGAAGGAGTACTTCAGGCGGTGCAGCGGCTCGTACATTTCGCGCGCGGCGGTGACCGGGAAGAAGTTGATCACGTTCTTCTCGAACTGAACGGGCATCGCGGCCAGGTTCTGCGCGGTGCCGATGTGGGCCACCATCGCGAAGATCTTGTCCTGGTTCACCAGCTTTTGTGCCGCCAGCACCGCCTTCTTGGGGTCGTAGCCCGAGTCCTCGATGGTCAGCTTGATCTTGCGGCCGTTGATGCCGCCCTGCTCGTTGATCTCGTCCACCCGCAGCAGCATGCCCATGCGGACTTGCTTGCCGAAACCCGCGAGCGGGCCCGACAGGTCCTGGATGGAGCCGAGCACGATCTCGTTCTTGCTCACGCCCTGGTTGGAGTTCTGGGCCATGGCCAGCGTGGCGCCCAGCGCCAGCACGGCGAGGGCGGCGGTTTTCTTCATCATTTGTGTCTCCTGACTGCGTAAGGGGTAACGCATTCTTCCCGGCTTGCCGGAGGTGTCAAGCTGGCGTATTCACTTAGTCGGAAGGGCATCATCCTTCTGGGTTTCAGAGGGGGTGGGCGAACGGCTCGTCTGTTTGAACGCAGAGGGCGCAGAGGTTACGCAGAGGGCGCAGAGAAAACAGCCAGATTTTTTGGGTATTCCTCTGCGTTCTCTGCGAGTCCTCTGCGCCCTCTGCGTTCAAAAAGCCTACGCGCGGTACATCGCCTCGATCTGCGGCGCGTACTTGGTTTGCACGAGCTTTCGCTTGAGCTTCATCGTCGGCGTGAGCTCCTCGTCTTCCGCCGAGAGCTGCGTGTCCAGCAGGAAGAACTTCTTGATCTGCTCGACCCGTGCGAACCCTGCGTTGACGCGGTCGATCTCGCCCTGGATCAGCTCCTGCACCTGCGGGGTCCTGGTGAGGCTGGCGTAGTTGCTGAAAGGCACGTCGCTGTCCTGCGCGAACTTCTCGACGTTCTCCTGGTCGATCATGACGATCACCGTGAGGTAGGGCTTCTTGTCGCCGATCACCACCGCGTCGGTGATGTAGGGCGAGAACTTCAGTTCATTCTCCAGCTCGCTGGGCGTGATGTTCTTGCCGCCGGCGGTGATGAGGATGTCCTTCATCCGGTCGGTGATGCGGAAGAACCCGTCCTCGTCGACTAGGCCGACGTCGCCGGTGTGCAGCCAGCCGTCGGCGTCGACGGTCTCGGCGGTCTTCTCGGGCTGGTTCAGGTAGCCCATGAAGACATTGCCGCCGCGCACCAGGATTTCGCCGGTGGCCGGGTCCAGCCTGACTTCGTTGTAGGCGGCGGCCGGGCCGATCGAGCCGGGCTTGATCCTGTCCGCGGGGACGCCGGTGGCCGCGCCGCACGACTCGGTCATGCCCCACACCTCCAGCATCGGCACGCCCAGCGCCAGGTACCACTTGACCAGCTCCGGCGAGATCGGCGCGGCCCCGGTGACGAGAAAGCGCGAGCGGTGGATGCCGATCATCTTGCGCACGTTGTCCAGCGCGATCCAGCGCGCCAGCGTGAACTTGAACTTGAGGAAGCCGTCGACCGGCTGGCCCGCCATTACCTTGCCCGCGATCTGCGTGCCCACGCCGATGCCCCAGGCATACGCCGCTTGTTGCAGCGGGCTGGCCTCCTTCAGGCCGATCATCACGCCGGAATAGAACTTCTCCCACACGCGCGGCACCGCGGTGAACACGGTCGGCGCAATCTCCCGCACGTTCTCGGGCACCGTCTCGGGGTTCTCGACGAAGTTGAGGATGGCGCCGGTGTAGAGCGAGAAGTACTCGCCGCCGAGCCGCTCGGCGATGTGGCACAGCGGCAGGAAGCACATGCGCTCGTCGTGCTCGTCCTGGCTCACCAGCGTGTTGTAGCCGCGCACCGTGTAGACCAGGCCCTTGTGGCTGTGCATCGCGCCCTTGGGCTTGCCGGTGGTGCCGGAGGTGTAGACCAGGATCGCCAGGTCCTCGGGCTTGCAAGCGGCGACGCGGCGCTTCAGCTCGGCCTCGAAGCGGGCCAGGTTGTCGCGGCCCAGCGCGCGCAACTTGTCCAGGCTCATCACCGCCGGGTCGTCGAGCTCGCGCAGTCCCTCCATGTCGAACACCACGATCTTGGTCAGCAGCGGCAGCCGGTCGCGGATCTCCAGCGCCTTGTCCAGTTGCTCGTCGTCTTCCACGAACAGGATGCGGGTGCGCGAGTCCTCGCACAGGTATTGCACCTGCGAGGCCGCGTCGGTCGGGTAGATGCCGTTGGAGACGCCGCCGCAGGACAGGATGGCGATGTCGGCCAGCACCCAGTCGATCACGGTGTTGGACAGGATGGAGGCCGTGTCGCCGGCGGCGAAGCCCAGGCTCAACAGCCCGCAGGAGATTTCGCGCACCGCTTCTGCAGTCTGCGTCCAGGTCCAGGCGCGCCAGATGCCCAGCTTTTTCTGCCGCATCCAAACCTGCTGGCCACGCTTGTTCACCGCCTTCCAGAACATGGCGGGGATGGTGTCGCCTTCCAGGACGATAGATGTGTTGGGTTGGATGTGGGAGAGGTCCCAGAGATTGCTCATGATCCTTACCTCCAGTTCTTCTTTTTCTTCCAGCGCCGCTCGCCGCGCACGCCGGCTTCCTTCATGCCGAGGTAGAACTCCTTGATGTCTTCCTTCTCGCGCAGGCGCGCGCAGGTGTCTTCCATCACGATGCGGCCGTTCTCCAGCACGTAGCCATAGTCGGAAGCGTTGAGCGCCATGTTGGCGTTCTGCTCCACCAGCAGGATGGTGGTGCCGCGCTCGCGGTTGATGCGCACCACGATCTCGAAGATCTCCTTGGTGAGCTTGGGCGACAGCCCCAGGCTCGGCTCGTCCAGCAGGATCAACTGCGGCGCCGCCATGATCGCGCGCGAGATCGCCAGCATCTGCTGCTGCCCGCCGGAAAGCAGGCCCGCGTCCTGGTGCGCTCGCTCCTCGAGGATCGGGAAGTAGGAATAGACCGCTTC
>JAQGMS010000257.1 GCA_028292245.1 Ramlibacter sp. | reverse complement strand
CCGCAGGGTTACGCGCGGCTGCGCGCCGAACTTCTGGCGTTGATGGATGAGGAGCGCCCGAAGGTGGTGGAGGCCGTGCACTGGGCGGCCAAGAACGGCGATCGGTCCGAGAACGGCGACTACATCTACGGCAAGAAGCGGCTGCGGGAGATCGACCGGCGGATCCGCTTTCTGACCAAGCGGCTCGAGATCGCCGAAGTGACCGACCCGGCCGTGCACCAGGGGCGCGACCAGGTCTTTTTCGGCGCGACGGTCAGGTACGCGCATGAATCGGGAGAGGACCGCACGATCACGATCATGGGCATCGACGAAGCCGACAGCGCGCAGGGCCAGGTGAGCTGGATATCGCCGATCGCGCGGGCGCTGCTCAAGGCGCGCCAAGGCGACGTGGTGAAACTGGTGACGCCGGCGGGCGTGCAGGAAATCGAGGTGCTCGAGGTGCGCTACCCCGCGCCAGCCTGAATCAGCTCGGCAGGGTCAGCTCGGCAGGGTCAGCTCGGCAGGCTGCCCGGCCGCACGCGCTGCACGCGGATCACCGAAGGCGTGCGCTTGAGCGTCCGGATCACCGCTTCCAGGTGGGTGCGGTCGCGCACCGCGACGATGAAGCGCATGTCGGTGGCATCCTGGGCCCGGTCGTCGCCCATGTCGACGTGGGCGATGTCGGCCTCGCTGCTCGCCAGCGCCGCGGCCACCCGGGCCAGCACGCCCTTGCCGTTGACCACGGTGACCAGCAGGCTGGTCTCGAAAGGCCGCACGGGTTCGTCCGCCCACTCGACGCTGATGAACCGTTCGCTGTCCTTGTGCTGCAGCCGCTTGGCGACGGCGCAGTCGTCGCAGTGGACCACCAGGCCCTCGCCGCGGCCCAGGTAGCCCACGATCGGGTCGCCCGGCACCGGGCGGCAGCAGGTGGCGAATTGCACCGACGCGTTCTCGCTGCCGTCCAGGATGACTTCGCCTTGCGACACGTTCTCGTGCGCGGTGTAGCGTTCGCGGGTGATCAGCAGCGCGTCGGGCTTTTCGCCGCGCTCGGCCAGCATGGTGACCAGCCGCTTGGCGACGATGTTGGCGATGCGCTTGCCCAGGCCAATGTCGGTGAGCAGTTCGGCGCGGCTGCGGCTGCCGGTAAAGCGCAACAGCTTTTCCCAGATCGAATGATGCTCTTCGTCGTCGGCCGGCAATCTTTCCAGGCCCTCGGCGCGCAGCGCCTGTGTGAGGAGCTTTTCGCCCAGGTCCTGCGACTCGGCCTGGGCCAGCGTCTTCAGGTGGTGCCTGATCTTGGAGCGCGCGCGGCCGGTGCGCACGAAACCCAGCCAGGCCGGGTTGGGCGTGGACACCGGGGCCGTCACCACCTCGACCACGTCGCCGTTTTTCAGCTCGGTGCGCAGCGGCACCTGCACGCCGTTGATCTTGGCCGCCACCGTGCGGTCGCCGATGTTGCTGTGGATCGAATAGGCGAAATCGACCACCGTGGCGCCGCGCGGCAACGCCATGATCTGGCTCTTGGGCGTGAACACATAGACCGCGTCGGGGAACAGGTCGATCTTGACGTGGTCCCAGAACTCCGCCGCGTCGCGCGTTTCGTGCTGGATGTCCAGCAGCGATTGCAGCCACTTGGTGCCCAGGCGGTCCGCCGTTTCGCCGTCGTCCTCGCTGGCCTTGTAGAGCCAGTGCGCCGCGACACCGGATTCGGCCACCACGTGCATTGCCTCGGTGCGCATCTGGAATTCCACGTTCACGCCGGAAGGCCCGACCAGCGTGGTGTGCAAGGACTGGTAGCCGTTGACCTTGGGGATGGCGATGTGGTCCTTGAACTTGCCGGGCACCGGCTTGTACATCTGGTGCAACAGGCCCAGCGCTGTGTAGCACTGGATCACCGAGGGCACGATCACGCGGAAACCATAGATGTCGGTGACCTGGGCGAAGGAGAGGTGCTTCTCGTCCATCTTGCGGTAGACCGAGTACAGCGTCTTCTCGCGGCCGGCGATCCGCACCTTCATGCCGGCGGACTCGAACGCGGTTTCCACCTCCCGCTGCACTTTCTGGATCAGGTCGCGCCGGCGGTTGCGGGCCCGGGTCACCGCCTTGGACAGCACCGTATAGCGCCACGGCCGCAGGTGGCGGAAGGCCAGCTCCTGCAGCTCGCGGTAGGTCTGGTTCAGGCCCAGCCGGTGCGCGATCGGTGCGTAGATCTCCAGCGTTTCGGACGAGATGCGCGACCATTTCTCGCGCGGCACGTCGTCCAGCGTGCGCATGTTGTGGGTCCGGTCCGCCAATTTGATGAGGATCACGCGCACATCGCGCGCCATCGCCAGCAGCATCTTGCGGAACGACTCGGCCTGGTTCTCCTCGCGCGTGTTGAACTGCAGCTTGTCGAGCTTGGTCAGGCCGTCCACCAGCTCGGCCACCGGGGCGCCGAAGCGCTCGATCAGTTCCGGCTTGGTGACGCCGCAATCCTCGATCGCGTCGTGCAGCAGCGCGGCCATCAACGCCTGGGCGTCGAGTTTCCATTCCGCGCACTGCGCCGCCACGGCGATCGGGTGGGTGATGTAGGGCTCGCCGCTGGCGCGGATCTGGCCCAGGTGCGCCTCGTCGGCGAACCGGTAGGCCTTGCGCACCTGCTCGATGTCCGCCGGCTCCAGGTAATCCAGGCGGGCGGTGAGCGCGGCAAAGCTGGCCGCCGCCGCATTGGCCGCGGCGGGGCTGGGCACGGCCGGCGCCACCGGGCGCTTGCCTTTGCCTTTGCCGGGGGTGGATTCCAGCACTGCGCTCATACCCTAACTGTAGCGCGCACCCGCGCCGGTTGTGCCCAGCAACAAAAAAGCACCGCGAACGGTGCTTGCTTTCAGGGGGAGACGCCGCAGGCGCTTCGGGGGGAACCTATTTACCCGGGGACCTTCTTGAGCATTTCCAGGCCGATCTTGCCTTCGGCGATTTCGCGCAGGGCGGTGACGCCGGGCTTGTTCTTGCTCTCGATCTTGGGCGCGTGGCCCTGGCTCAGCATGCGGGCGCGATAGGTGGCGGCCAGGACCAGCTGGAAACGATTGGGGATTTGCTGCAGGCAGTCTTCAACGGTGATGCGGGCCATGTGTGAATGTTCCAGTCAGGTGATGTTGAGGGCTTTGAACGTATCGGCTCGGGCGCGGCGCTGGGCCGAAAACTTGAGCCGTTGGGCATGAACAATGGCTTTCAGGTCGAAAAGCGCTCGTTCAAATAACTCATTGATTATAACGAAATCGAATTCCCTTGCCTGTGTCATTTCGGTGGCGGCGTTCTGCAGGCGCAATTCGATCACGTCGGGGGCGTCCTCGCCGCGCCGCTCCAGGCGGGACCGCAGTTCCTCCCAGCTGGGGGGCAGGATGAAGATCAGCACGGCATTGGTGAAGATCCGCTTGATCGACAAGGCGCCCTGGAAGTCGATTTCCAGGATCACGTCGGCGCCCTGGGCGATCCGCTCCTCGATCGCCTTCTTGGACGTCCCATAGCGCTGGCCGTGCACGAAGGCCCATTCGACGAAACCATCCGACAGCACCATCGCGTCGAACTCCGGCTCGGACACGAAGAAGTACTCGCGGCCGTGCTTCTCCTGGCCGCGCGGGGGCCGGGTGGTGTGGGAAACCGAGGGCTGGACCCGCGAGTCGAGCTCGAGCAAGGCCTTGACCAGGCTGGACTTGCCGGCCCCGCTGGGGGCCGCGACGACGAAGAGGTTGCCTGGGTAGTCCATGCCGCGATGTTATCAAGTCGGCTTTTTGCAAATGAAAAAGGCGCCGGGCGGCGCCTTTTTCCTGGCACACAGATGGCTTACTGGTACGTATAGGTGATCGTGTAGCTCACGCTGTAGGGATAAGGGCTGGTGATTGAAAGCGTTGCAGTGATGCTGCCGCTGTTGCCCGTGAAACTACAGTTGTTGATGGTCATCGTGCCGCCGCCGCTCGCGCTGATTTGCGCAAAGGTCGCGTCCGCTGCCAGCCCGCTGCAGAAATCGACCTGCGTCACAGGCTCCGGCACGTTGTAGATGGTGTAGGTGCCGGCGCCCACGCCCTGAACGCTCACATTCACCACCAATGTGTGGCCGGTATTCAATCCGGTGTCGATCGTGATGCCGGTGAGGTAGGTCGTCAACAAGCCCATGGACCTGGGGCTCTGTAGAGTACCGCCCAACACGGAGCTCACAACGTATACGCCGTACTGGTCGTAGCCGGCGCCGGCCGTGACGACCACCCCGATCAAGGTACTTCCGTACTGCCGGAACCGGAACGGCCCGTAAGTCTGTGTCGTCTGGTGGCCGGGGAAATACTGCGGATATGCGGCTTCGGCCGCGTTGAGCAGCAGTTCCGCCGCATCGATCGCAGAAATGGAGGCCGCAAGCGGCGCGCGCTGGGCCGAAGCGAACGCCTGCGGCGACAAGGTTGCGGGTTCGTCACCACCGCCGCACCCGGCGAGCAGGCCCACCAGCGCAGCGAGGGCCAAAATGAACTTGCGATTGAGCAACATGAATACTCCTCCACGGGTGATCGGAGGAATCGTAACTCAACAGTTACAGGCGGACAACCGGGGAAATGCGCTCGCGACGCCAACTATTCGATGTTCTGGACCTGCTCGCGCATCTGCTCGATCAGGACTTTCATGTCCACCGAGATGTGCGTGAGTTCCAGCGCCGCCGACTTGGAGCCCAGAGTGTTGGCTTCGCGGTGCAGCTCCTGGATCAGGAAGTCCAGCCGCTTGCCGATTTCGCCGCCTTTCTTTACCAGCCGCTCGATCTCGTCGATGTGCGAGGACAGGCGCATCAACTCCTCGGCAACGTCGATGCGGATCGCGAAGGCCGTCGCCTCGGTCAGCGCCCGGTCCTGCGCTGCCTCCGGCAAGGTGGCGCCTTCGGTCAAGGCCATGGCCTCCTTCCAGCGCTCGAGGAAGCGGGTGCGCTGCTGTTCGACCAATTTGGGCACCAGCGGCGTGGCCTGCTGCGCCAGTTCGCGCAACTGCTTGAGGTGGCCCAGCAGCATCGATGCGAGCCGCGCGCCTTCGCGCTCGCGCGCGGCCATGAGTTCCTCCAACGTGGCCGCGGCAAGCTGTCCGATGGCTTCGGACCAGTCGGTATCGGCGCCGCCTTCGGCCGCCGACAGGCGAACGACATCGGCCACGCTCAGCGCGCGCGCGTCGGGCAGCCAGGCGCGGACGTTGTCCTGCAGTGCATTGAGCCGCTGCAGCATGCGCGTTGTCGGGTCGCGCAGGTTGTCGCCGGCCGCTGTTTCAAGGGCAGCGCGCACTTCGACCTTGCCGCGCTTGAGCTTGCCTGCGATCAGTTCGCGCAGCGCGGGTTCATGCTGGCGCAGCTCCTCCGACAGCCGAAACGAAAGGTCCAGGAAGCGGCTGTTCACGGACCTTATTTCCAGCCCGAGCCGGCTTGCGGTCGCGCCCTTTGCCTCTTGGCCGGCTGCGGTTTGCGCCGCGCTTTGCTGGGCGCTTGCGTAACCGGTCATGCTGTAAACTGCCATGGAGGTGCTTCAATCTTCGGTTCGTTGCGGGATTGCGAGAATAACCGGGTTATCCACTTGACCCAAGCTTCCCTGTTGACCCTACATTCCTAATTCATGTCAAAGGTCAAACCAGCCCCGTTGCCGCCCGACACCGTGATCGGCGGCTATCGCGTGGTGCGCAAGCTTTCGGCGGGCGGGTTTGGCGTGGTGTACCTCGCGGTGGACAACGAGGGCCAGCAAGTGGCCGTCAAGGAATACCTGCCGGCGTCGCTGGCCGGCCGCGCGCCCGGCGAATTGCTGCCCCAGGTGCAGCCCGAAAAGCTCTCGCTCTATCGCCTCGGCCTGAAAAGCTTCTTCGAAGAGGGGCGGTCGCTCGCGCAGATTTCGCACGCTTCCGTGGTGAGCGTGCTCAATTTCTTCCGCGAGAACGAAACCGTTTACATGGTGATGAACTACCTGGAGGGCGCCACCCTGCAGGACTTCATCATCACCGCGCGCGAATTGAAGAAGCAGAAAGTGTTCCGTGAGTCGACCATCCGGTCGCTGTTCGACGAGATCCTGCGCGGCTTGCGCATCGTGCACCAGCACAAGATGCTGCACCTGGACATCAAGCCGGCCAACATCTTCATCACCGACGACAACAAGGCCGTGATGATCGACTTCGGCGCCGCGCGCGAAGTGCTGTCCAAGG
>JAQGMS010000253.1 GCA_028292245.1 Ramlibacter sp. | reverse complement strand
ACCGCGGCCAGGCCGCCGAGCAAACCGGCGATGCCGAACGCGACCGAGCGCGCCAGTCCGACGTTGACGCCCAGCAATTGCGCCGCGTCGGGGTTGGCGGCACACGCGCGCAACTGCTTGCCGATGCGTGTCTTCGCCAGGAACACCGTCACCGCAAACGCGGCGGCGATGCCGACCACGATCAGCAGCAGTCCTTGCGGCGGCAGCGCGCCGCCCAGCCAGCGCAGCGGCTTGCCCGCCACCAGCCGCGGAAACGAGAGCGGGTCGATGCCGGCCAGCACCAGCAGCACACCGCGGCTGACGAAGGCCACGCCGAGCGTGACGAGGATCAGCATCGGCACCGGCCAGTGGCTGCGCGGCTGCAGCACGAAGCGGTCCAGCGCGATCGAAAACACCACCGCCAGGGCCAGCGCGGCGGCGATCGCCAACCACAAGGGCGCGCCGGCGCCGACCAGCAGCGCCACGGCAAGCCCCGCGATTGCATAGGTTTCGCCGTAGGCCAGGTTGAGGATGCGCGAGGTGCGGAAGGTGATGATGAGGCCGACCGCGAGCAGGGCGTACACGGCTCCCGCCATCAGGCCGCTGATGACCGACTGGGCGAAGAGGTTCATCGGACCGGGTCCGCCTTGGTCCAGCGGTTGCCCCGGTATTCGACGATGGCGACGTCGCCCGCATTCATGCCGACGTGGCTTTGCGCTGAAAAGCGGATCGTCTGGAAGCTCTTGACCGGCGTGGACTCCAGGTACTTCTTCACCGCGTCCGCGTTGGCGGGGTCCGGCACGTTACGCAGGATCGCCTCGGCCGCGTCGGCCATGCCCAGCGCCAGCAGGTTGAGCATGTCGGCGCGCTCGCCGCCCCGCCACTGTTCGTAGCTCTTGGTGAAATAAGTGGCGCGCTCGCGCTCGCCGGCGTCGGTGAGCAGTTCCGGCGCCACGCCTTTCAAGGCGGTGCCGAGCAGCCGCTTGGGCAGGTCGTTCTTGATGAGGGCGATGAAGGGATCGGAGATGTTGGCGTAGCTCACCACCAGCGGCTGCGTCAGCCCGAGATTGGCATAGCCCTTCACCACGGTGACGGCGCCGCCGCCGGTGTAGGTGGAGTAGAGCAGTGGCACGTCGGCGCCGGACACGCGCGCGAGTTGGGTGGTCGCGTCGGTGGCCCGCAGGTCGATGCGCGCCAAGTTGTACTGGATGCCCTGCTTCGGGAACACCGTCGCGGCGCTCGCCACGCCGACTTCACCGCTGGCGTCGGTGGCCGCCACCATGCCGATCCGGTTGACGCCGTTGGCCCTGGCGTACTCGGCCACCGCCAGCACCAGGTCGGCGTCCGAGGGGCTGGTCTGGAACACGTAGCTGGATGCCTCCGGCACGATGTTCGGCGAGGGCGTGAGCATCACGGGGCCGTTCTTCACCAGCGGGATCACGGCGCGGATCGGCCCGGTCACCGAGGCGTTGAGGATCAGCACCACGCCCTGCGCCAGCAGGTCGCGCGCGCAGGTCACGGCTTTCTCCGGATTGGCCTCGTCGTTGCAATGCTTGAGCGCGACCTTGCGGCCCTTGATGCCGTTGGCCGCGTTGACCTCGCGTTCCCACCACTGCAGCGAGGCGAGCTGGCGGGTGCCGATGGTGGCGATCGGCCCGGTGGTGGGGGCGATGACGCCGATCTTCCACTCCGGCGCGGCGGCTTGCGCACGCACCGCGCCCGACGCGAGCGCTCCGGCGGCGCAGGCCGCGCCCGCCAGGATCTTGAAGGTTGTCGCCATGATTTCTCCGGATGCCATTAGACGCCGCGAAAGCGGGGCGCGCGTTTGCCCAGGAAGGAGGCCATGCCCTCCTTGTTGTCCTCGGTGCGGATCAACACCGACTGGCCCAGGCGCTCCAGCAGGCGGCCGGTCTCGGTGTCGACGTTCTGGCACATGTTGATGACCTGCTTGGCCATGCCCATCGCCTGCGGCGCCTTGCCCAGCAGCTTGCGCGCGAACGCCAGCGTCTCGGGCATCAGCGCGTCGGGCTCGAACACGCGGTTGACCAGGCCCCAGGCATGCGACGTTTCCGCGTCGATCGACTCGACGGCGATGATCATTTCCTTCAGCCGCCCGATGCCGATCATCTGGATCATGCGCGAGCAGGCGCCCGATGCCGGGATCACGCCCAATTGGTTTTCCGGCAGCAGGAAGCTGGCCTTGCGCGACGCCATGCGGAAGTCGCAGGCGATCGCCATCTCGACGCCGCCGCCGGCGCAGATGCCGTTGACGGCGGCGATCACTGGCTTCTCGATCGCCTCGATGTCGTCGAACAGTTCGTGGTTGGCGCGGACATAGGCGCGGTACTGCGCGGTCTTGAGGTTGTTCTCGTAATCCAGGCCGGCGATGTCGCGGCCGGCGCAAAACGCCCGGCCCTCGCCGGTGATCACCAGGACGCGAATGCGGTCGTCGAAGTTGGCCTTCCACACGACCGTGCGCAGCTCGCGGATCATCCGCTCGTCGAAGGCGTTGAGCTTGTCCGGGCGCGCCAGCGTAACGACTGCGATGCCGTCCTCGGTCACCTCCTGCTTGATGGTCCTGAACTCATCGACCAGTTCCAGGAAGCCGGACGGGCGGCCGTCGGGGTCCAGCACGACGGAGGTGGCGGGGGGTGATGACATGTTCGTTTCCTTCTTCGATTTCAAACCTTGTGCGATGCGGTCAGCGCGGGCCGGCGGCCAGGAGCCGGTAACGGCCGTCGTCCTCGCGCGCGATGCGGCCCGCCGCGTAGAGCGGGTCGAGCGCGCGCACCACGTCGCGGCCGTCGCGCGAGCGGGCGGCGGCCATCAATTCGAGGAAGCTCGCCGGCCCGGCATTGAGGGCATCGAGCACGCTGGCGTGGGCGGACGCCGGCAACCTGGGCGGCGTCGGGATGACGTAGTGCGCCGCCGCGGCCGGGCCGAGCGGCTTGGTGCAGTCGAAGCCGGCCTTGGCGCCGACGCGCTTGCCTTCGAGCGATGGGTCGATCGGCACCGCGCGGAAACCCTCGCCGATGACGATGTCCTTGTCGGCCTGGAAGCGCGTGGCCAGCGCCCAATCGATCTGGCCGTCGTCGAACACGTCGATGTCCTCGTCGACGACGAAGACATGCTTGATGTCGGCCACCGAGCCGAACACCGCGGCGATCGCGTTGCGCGCTTCGCCCGGGTAGCGCTGGCGCAGCGAGACCCGCACGTTGTACATGCCGCCGCAGGAGGCCGTGCAGCACACCGCGACCGGCTCGCGCACCGCCTGCAACAGCGAGACCCAGATCGTCGACTCGGTCTTGGCCGCGACCAGTTGCGCGGTGTCGGTGCGGGCCAGCGCCGGCCCGCCGATGGTGACGGTCTGGAACACGGCGTCTGCGCGATGCGTGATGGCGGTGAGGTGGAACACCGGGTTGCGCTTGATCTGGCCGTAGTAGCCCAGGTACTCGCCGTAGGGACCTTCCGCCTCCGAGAAGCCGGCGCTGTCCAGGTAGCCTTCGAGTACGTACTCAGCATCGGCCGGCACCAGCACGTCGATGGTCTTGCATTTCACGACTGGCACCGAGCAATCGCGCAACGCGCCCATCAGGCCCAATTCGTCGGAGGCCCGCGAGGAGAAGGTCGCGGCCAGGAAGTCGATCGGATGCGAACCGACGGCGAAAGCAACTTCGACTTTTTCGCCGCGCTTGACTGCGGCCTGGTAGATCGCGCGCAGGTCGCTCGGCGCGTTCAGGTCGATGCCGGCGGCCTGCCGGCCGCGCAGCATCATGCGGCGGCAGCCCAGGTTGGTGCCGCCGGTCGACGGATCGCGCGCGTAGTCGATGCTGGCCGAGATGTAGGGCGCGCCGTCCAGTTCGTGCTGCAGGTTCACCGGCAGCGCGCACAGGTCGGCCTCGGCCCCGAGCTTCACGACCTGGTGCACCGGCGCCAGCGCCGAACTCACTTCGGTGGGCGGAATCTCGATGCGGCCGCGTTCGCGCAGCACCCTCGGCAGTTCCGGCTCGTCGACACCGAAGGCCAACGCAAGACGCCGGCGCGAGCCCATCGCGTTGCCGACCAGTTCGGCGCGTTCCGGCCCCGCCGCCTTGAACCAGACCGCCTGCGGAACCTCCTCCAGCCGGGCGGCGACGTCGATCAGGTCGATCGGCGCTTCGTGCACCAGGCACTCGCCCTGGGCGACCAGCGTCTCGAGAAAGCTTCGCAGGCGAAAGCGGTTGAAATCTGCTGTCATGTTCATCCCTTCGAAAGATAGAGCGCGCGGATCTGGGCGGTGGCGATCTTTCCCGGCCCGTTCTTGGGCAATGGGTCGGCCGCGATGTCGATGCGCTTGGGCACCTTGTAGGCGCCGATGCGGGCGCGGCAGTGCTGCAGCAGGTCGGCTTCGCGCAATTGCGCGCCGAGCTCGCCTTCGCCATAGACCACCGCCCGCACTTCCTCGCCCCAGGCCGCGCTGGGCAGGCCGAACACCGCCGCCTCACTGACGCCGGGATAGGCGAGCAGCGCGTTCTGGACCTCGGCCGGGTAGACGTTCTCGCCACCGCTGATGATCATTTCCTTCTTGCGCCCGACGATCTGCAGGCGGCCCTGGCGGTCGCGCTGTCCCAGATCGCCGGTGCGGTACCAGCCGTCCTGGAACGCAGCGGCCGTGGCGTCGGGATTGCGCCAATAGGAGGCGAACACACGCGGCCCGTGAATCCAGATTTCACCCGGCGTGTCGTCGGCCACCGGTTGCCCGTCATCGTTCGCCAGCCTGATCTGCGTGTGCAGCGTCGGCCGCCCGACGGTGTTGAGAACCTGCTGCGGCTGCGGGTTGTCGCCGACGGCTTCATGGCAGACGAAGCCCGAGCCCTCGGTCAATCCGTAGGCTTGCAGCAGCGCGCAGCCCAGCGCGTCGCAGCAGCGGCGGTAGACGGCATCGGGCATCGGCGAGCCGCCGTAGCTGACCAGCTCGAGCGATGACAGGTTGCTGGCCGCGGTCGAGGGTTCGCGCGCGATCCGGTCGAGCAAGGTCGGCGGCAGGCTGGTCTTGGTGACGCGTTCGGCCTCGACCAGCGGGCCGAACAGCTCCGGCGAAAAATGCGTGACGATGTGCCGGCCGCCGACCAGCGTCACCGCCCAGATCGCGAAGGCGTCGACCAGGTGGAACATCGGCGAGGCATGCAGCCAGCCATCGCGCTGCCGCAGTTCGAGCGAGATGATCGCGTCGAGCGCGCTGGCGACCAGGTTGCCGTTCGTGAGGCACGCGCCCTTGGGCCGGCCGGTGGTTCCGCTGGTGTAGAAGATCTGCGCGACGTCCTCCTGCCCGCCGTGGGCGCCGATGCGAGGTCCGGCCGGCGCGCCGGCGAGCAAGGCCTCGTAGGCGTTGTCGGCGCCCAGCGCGTCACCGTCTTTCCACGCGACGACCTGCTGCGCACGCACCGCGTGGCTGGCTTCGGCGAACATCAGGCGCAGGCCCGTGTCTTCGACGATGAAAGCGATTTCCGGCTCGGCCAGGCGGAAATTGATCGGCACCAGGATCGCGCCCAGCGCCGAACAGGCCAGGTTGACCTCGATGCAGCGAAAACCATTGCGGCTGAGCAGGCCGACGCGGTCGCCGGCCTTCAATCCCAGCCGCGCCATCGCTGCTGCCAGCTGGTCCACCCGTTCGACCAGTTGCGCATACGTCAGCCGCACGACGCCGTCGACCACGGCTTCGTTGTCGCCATACAGCACGCGGGCCCGCGTGAGCATCTGTTCCAGAATCAGCATCCGCGCCAGTCTGGCAGCGGCCTATCAAAGATATGTCAAAAGAGAGCGCGGAATGCCCTCGCGCCGCGGCGGGTGGTAGCTGTCGGGCTGCCAGCTTGAGGACCACCGTATTTTTTGAACGCAGAGGGCGCAGAGGTTACGCAGAGGTCGCAGAGAAAACAGCCAAAAAAGTCTTTGGTATTCCTCTGCGTTCTCTGCGAATCCTCTGCGCCCTCTGCGTTCAAAAAACCCATGCGTGCAAGCCACCCTCAAGGCTCGGCCACCAGCGGCCAGCTGCGCCGCCGCAGCGTCGCTTCCAGCGCCGTGCAGGCCCGCGTCAGCGGACCGCGCAGGCCCGCCACGGCGACCGGCCCCATGCGATCGTTGGCGGCCGCGACGCTGACAGCGCCGAAGACTCGCCCCAGGCCATCGCTGAAACTGCGGCCGACTGCGGTGACGCCGGGCGTGATGCGGTTGCGGATCAACGCGTAGCCGTCGCGCTGGCTGGCCAGCAGCGACTTGCGCAGGAACGCTTCGGACAGATGCCATTCATGTTCGATCGGCCCGGCGACCGTGCGCAGCACGCGCTCCGCTTCGTCCCCGGCCAGCGCGGCAAGGATGGCCAGGCCGCCGGCGCCCAGGCCGAGCGGGCGGCGGCTGCCGACCTGCAGCTTGACCACGCGCACCGGTGACGGGCCCTCGACCCGGTCGATGCACACCGCCTCGTTGCCGCTGCGAAGAATCAGGTAGACCGTCTCGCCGGTCTGCGCGGCGAGCTCGGCCAGCACCGGGCTGAACAGGCTGCGCATGTCGAACTGGCGCGCCGCCGCCAGCCCGATCTCGTAAGCCAGCGGCCCCAGCGCGTAGTGGCGGCTGCCCTCGATCTGCATCGCCAGCCGCTCCTCGATCAATTGCTTGAGCAGGCGGTGCAGCGTCGCGTTCGGCAGGCCCACCGAGTGCGCCAGGCCGGTGAGCGGCGCGCCGCGGCTGCCGACGGTGGCGAGCGTGCGCAGGATCACCGCGGCGCGCCGGATCAGGCCGGCCGCCGACAGCGCAGCGCCGTCGCCGTCGGGAGTCATTGCTTCTTCAGGAAGGCCTCGATCACCGTGACCAGGTGCGCCGGCGTCTCCACCATCGGGTAGTGGCCCGCGTTGGGCAGGACCTGCAGCACCGCCTGCGGGTAGAGCTTCGGAAAGGTGGCGCGCACGAATTCGTCGCTCACGCCCTGGTCGTGCTCGCCGATCAGCACCAGCATCGGGCCCTTGTAGGCGGCGCACTCGGCGGAGAAGTCGGTCTTCGTGAACGCGCGCAGGTATTCGGCGAAGACATCCGGCGCCACCGTCTTGCGCGTGTGCGCCAGGATCATCCGGGTCAGCGCCGGCGTCAGGCGCTGGCCGAGCGAGCCTTCCACGACGCCGGCGGCCGCGCCATCGTCGGTTGCCGCGCCCTCGAAGATCGCCATCACTTCGGGCGGCAGCGGCACGCCGCTGGCCGGCACCGGCGTGACACCGACCACGGCGCTGACCGCTTGCGGCGCGTCGACGGCCACCCGCTGCGCGGCCATCCCGCCCATCGAGTGCCCGACCATCGCGTAGCGCTTCCAGGCCAGGTGCGTAGCGAGCTCGCGCACGTCGGCCGAGATCTGCGCCATCGTGTGAGGGCCGGCGATGGTGCGCGACGCGCCATAGCCCCGGTAGTCGACAAAGACATAGCTGAAGCGCTCCACGTCCAGCAGCGGATAGGTCGGCTTCCAGATTCCGTGGTCGCCGAACCAGCCATGCAGTACGAAGACGCAGGACGGTCCGTTTCCAACACGCTCATAGGCAATCATGTTCTCGCTCCTTCAGTGTTTATCGACTATTCGGCCTTGACGTCGGCTGCCTTGACGATGCGGGCCCATTGCCCGTGCTCGCGCGTGATCTGCTGGCGGAACTTCGCGGGGCCGTCGGCGATGACGTTGATGCCCTGCGCATCCAATTGGGCTTTCACGTCCGGCATCTTCAGCACCAGCCGCAGTTCGCTGTTGAGCTTGTCGATGACGGCCGGCGGCGTGGCGGCCGGCGCGCTGAGGCCGAACCACAGCGCGGAGTCGAAGCCCGGCATGCCGGCTTCGGCGAAGGTCGGCACGTCGGGCAGCGCCGCCATCCGGCCCCGGCCGATGACGGCGATGGCCTTGAGCCGGCCGGACTTGATGTGCGCCATCACCGGCGTCACCGGCGTGAAAGCCAGGTCGACCAGGCCGGCCAGCACGTCGGTGATGGCCGGGACGCTGCCCCGGTACGGCACATGCGTGATCTTGACGCCCGCGTTCAACTTGTACAGCTCGCCATACAGATGCGTGAAGGTGCCGTTGCCGGATGACGCATAGGTGATGCGGTCGGGCAGGGCCTTGGCGCGCGTGGTCAGCGCCGCCAGCGAACGCGGCGCCGTGGCCGCGGGGCCGACCAGCACGACCGGGTTTTCGCCCACCAGCATCACCGGCGCCAGGTCGCGCATGAAGTCGAACTTCAAGCCGCTGGAAACGCTCTGGTTGATGACGTTGGCGGTGGTGCTCACCAGCAGCGTGTAGCCGTCGGCCGGCGAACGCGCCACCGCCTCAGCCGCGATGCTGCTGCCCGCGCCGGTGCGGTTCTCGACCACGACCGGTTGGCGCATCGCCTCGCCGAGCTTGAGGCCGATGATGCGCGCCAGCAGGTCGGCAGTGCTGCCGGCGGGGAAGCCCACCAGGAGCTTGATCGGCTTGTCCGGGTAAGCGGCCCAGGCCGGCGCCATCGCGGCCAGCACCACCAGCGCGCCGACCGTCAGTTTCATGATTGTTTTCATCTTGCGTCTCCTTGAATTGAAGCGGGCTCAGCGCGAGCCGAGCACATTGGCCAGCAGGCTGGCGCCATACAGCACCGCCTTGCTCTCGTCGAACCGCGGCGCCGTGGCCATGAACTGCTTGACGGCCTGCACGGCTTCGGGCGGGAAGGAAATGATTCTTGCCGCGGCTTCCTGCGCGCGTTGGTCGATTCCGGCAGCCGGAACGATTTCGCTGACGATGCCGTTGGCAAGCGCCCAAGCCGCATCCATCTCGCCGGCCGTGTAGACCAGGTGCGCGAGTGCCTTGCCCGGCAGGCGGTCCAGCAGCGGCGCCATGGCGATGCAGGGCGGAATGCCGCGCTCGAGTTCGCGCAACCGGAAGCTGCTGCCCTCCGCGGCGAGCGTCAGGTCGCATACCGCAGCCAGCACCAGGCCGATGCCCCAGGTCTTGCCTTGCACCACGCCGATGACGGGTTGCTGCCGCCGGGCGAACGCGGCGTAGAGCGCGATGATCGGGCCGGCGTCGTCGCGCAGCACATCCAGCGCCCGCACGCCGGAACCCGCGGCCGGCGGCTCGATGTCGCGGCCCGCGCAGAAATCCGGCCCCGGGGCCCGCAGCACGATGACCCGGCTGTCGCCGGCGTCGTCCAGCGCCGCCGCAAGCGCGCCGGCCATTTCGTTGGTCAGCCGATTGCCCGCCTCCGCGCGCTCGATGGAGATCGTGAGGATCGCGCCATCGCGCGACGCTCGGATGTTCTCAGCCATGCAGCACCTCCTTGCTCAAGCGTTGTGCCATCCAGTCGCAGATCATGCTCAGCGCGGGCTCGGGGCGGTCCAGGTTCACGTGGGCGGCACCGCCCTCGGCTTCGGTGAACACCCGCAGCCGCTTGTGCCTGGAAGACACGGTGTCGTACAGGCGCTGCGCTTCCGATGGCGGGGCGTGCCGGTCGTTGGCGCCGTGCACGATCATCAGGTCGCATTCGATTTGCGAGGCAACGGAATCGAGCCGGAATTCTTCCAGCTTGGCGAATGCACTCTCCCAATCCGGCGTGCCCAGGATCCGCAGGATGTTCTTGCCGGTGGTGCCCAGCGGCGCGTTGCCGCCCAATTGCGTGGCGCCCTGGCCGGGCACGTAGCCGACCCGCCGCACCATGCAGGCGTGCGTGTCGAACACCGCGCCCATCACGCCGCAGGCCTTGATGCGTTTGTCGAACGCGGCGGCGCGCGGCGCGTAATAGCCGCCCCAGCTGGCCGCCAGCAGCCCGATGCGGTCCGGGTCCACGCCCGCGCGCTTTTGCAGCCAGTCGATGCAGGCGCCCACCGGCACCTCGAAGTCATGGCGCGCGATCATGCCTTGCAGCCGCAACGCGGCGCCCTGGCCCGGCCCGTCGAAGGCCACCGTCGTGATGCCGCGCCGCGCCAGCGCCAGCGCGACATAGAACATCTCTTCCTTGTTGGCGTCCAGCCCATCGGACAGCAGCACGGCGGGCGCCGGGCCCTGCGCGCCTGCGGCGGGCACCACATAGGCGGGAATGGTCTGGGCGCCGAACGGAATCTCGACCAGCTCGATCGCCGGGTCGCGCCAGGCCGCGAATCCGGCGAAGCACGACAGGTGCTTGGCATACATCGCGGCAGCGCGGCCGTCGTCGGGGTCCAACAGGCCCTCGGCCCATTGGTAGTACACCGAGGCGCGCAGGAAGAAATCGCTGGCGCTCACCGGCGAGCCGGCGGCTGCCGCCTCGGTGGCGGAATCCTCCAGTTGGCGGCCGAGTTCGCTCCAGGCGTTGTGCCAGGCCTCGAGGTCGCCCGAGGGTCCGCGCCCGGCGGCTTCCTTCAGGCGGGAGCAGGCCCAGTCGATCTCGCCGAACAGGCCGCCGGCGGCGATTGCGCGAAGCACGGCGAGCGACCACCTATAATTTTCCGGAAAATACAAGAACATCGATTCCCTTGCTGTTACCAAGTTGAGGTGAAGACATGGAGACAAAGCCTCATGCCGCGGTCCTGATCGGACCTTTCGGCCGAGCCACCGTGAGCATGGGCACGCGGGCCGTGGTGGCGCACGCACATGCGGAATACAACTTCCTGTTCAAGGTCGGCTGGGCCGATGCCGTCTTCCGCGTGGAGGGCGAATCCCTCCCGCTGGATGGCGAGCACATGATCGTCCTCAATCCCTGGACGACGCACGCCAAGGAAGAGAACGCGGCGGAGCCGACGCTGCTGCTGTCGCTCCTCATCGATCCGGAATGGCTGGAAGACAACGTCTACGGGCCGGCGGCCGGCGATGGCAGTTTCCCGTGCCGGTCGGTGCGCACGACGGCCGCGCTGCGGGCGCTGGCGGAAAAGCTGGTCAAGAGCATCCACGGCATCGGCCCCGCGCACGACGAGCCCGCGCATGTCGAGCTGGTGCGCGAACTGGTCGCCGCCGTGAGTTACGCCTACGCCCAGAAGGGGCCGCCGCTGCGGATGGGCCGGGTCGACGCGCGCGTGCGTCGCGCCATCGCCTACATCCAGCAGCATGCGGCCGACAACCCCGACCTGCTGACCGTCGCCGCCCACGCCGGGCTGTCGCGCTCGCAGTTCTTCGCCCGTTTCAAGGACAGTGTGGGCGTGACGCCGCAGCACTACCTCGACTGGGTGCGGCTGCACCTGGCGATCAAGATGCTCGCCAGTTCCGACCTGCCGCTGGCCGAGGTGGCCGCGCAACTGGGCTTTTATGCGCCCAGCCACTTCACGCGCTTTTTCGCGCAGCACGTCGCCATTCCGCCGAGCGAATTCAGGCGCTGCCTGGTGGCGTGAAGGGGCTGGAAAATCGCGCATGCCGCACTGTAGGCATGCCCTCGCGCGCAGCGCGAATCGGAAACTCCTGTGTCTTACCCAATCGTCCGGAAATTTCCGCTGCGTGGACTGGGGTGGTGGGCTCGGCCACGGCTTTTTGAACGCAGAGGACGCAAAGGTTACGCAGAGGTCGCAGAGAGAGAAACAGCCAAAAGGTGTTTGGTATTCCTCTGCGTTCTCTGCGTTCTCTGCGAATCTCTGCGCTCTCTGCGTTCAAAGAACCGATGTGCACACAAGAGCTCCCCAAACTACCGCCCACCCAGCCGCAGCTTGCGCTCCACTTCGCCGGCGGAGGCCTTCAGGCTTTGCCCGATCCGCTGCACGCGGCGCTGTGTCATGCGCTGGCTCAGGGCGGCGACGCTCAGCGCGCCGATGGGCTGGCCGGCGGGGTTGCGGAACGGCACGCCGACGCCGGTGACACCGAGCGTGACGATGTCGCGGATGACGGCGACGCCGCTGTCGTGGGCCTGGGCGCTGGCTTCGGCCAGGGCGCGGGCGCTGAGCTTGCCGTACGCCTTCAACCCCGGCGCCACCCGGGTGATGATGCGTTCGCGCTCGTCGGGCTCGATCGCCGACAGGATCGCGAGGCCGCCGGCGCCGACGCCGAGCGGGCGCCGGCTGCCCACTTGCAGCACCAGCGTGCGAATCGGGAACGAGCCTTCGATGCGGTGCATGCAGACCGCCTCGAATCCGCTGCGCACCACCAGGTACACGGTGTCTTCGGTTTCAAACGACAGCGCGGCCATGGTTTCCTGGCAGAGGTCGCGGATGTCGTGCACCGCAGAGCCGGCCAGGCCCAGTTCGAATGCGAGCGGGCCCAGCCGGTAGCGCCGCGTTTCGGCCAGGTACTCGGCCAGCCCTTCGGCGATCAATTGGCCCAGCACGCGATGGGTCGAGGGGTGGGGCGTGCCGGCGCGCTGCGAAACTTCGGTGAGCGCAAGCCCCCGCGGCCCCGCCGTCGCCAGGGTCTTGAGCAAGAGAACGCCGCGCTTGAGGGAGCCGGTGTCGGGTTGGTTGGCCATCGGGTCCAAACAATGTCCATTAAACGGAAATTGTACTGGGCGCAATCCGGCGCCACGAACATAATCCGCGTCGGCGTGGCGATGGCTCGCGCCGCCACGTGAAGGATTCGAAATGCATCAACCGGACACCCGCCAGGCGCTGCGGGGGAAAACGGCTGTCGTCACCGGCGGCAGCAACGGCATTGGCGCGGCCACGGTCGCGGCGCTGGCGGTCGAAGGCGCCCAGGTCGTGATCGGCTACAACCAGGGCGCGGATCGGGCCGAGGCGCTGCGCGCATCCCTGCCCGGCACGAACCATCGCATCGCGCACGTTCCGCTGGCCGACCCGGCGGCGCACGCCGCGCTGGCAGAACAACTGGGCAAGGACGGCGGGCAGGTCGATGTGCTGGTGAATTGCGCCGGCTACACCACGCGCATTCCCCACAATGACCTGGAGCACATGGACAGCGCGCTCTTCAACGAAGTGCTGCTGGCCAATGCGGGCGGCACTTTTTCCATCATGCGCGAGCTGATGCCCTTGCTCCGCAAGTCGGGCGCGGCCACGGTGGTGTCGGTTTCGTCGGTGGCGGCGTTCACCGGGTCGGGCAGCAACATCGCCTATTGCGCGGCCAAGGCTGCGATCGACACGATGACCCTGTCGCTCGCTCGCGTGTTCGGCCCGCAGGTCCGCTTCCTGTGCGTGTCGCCGGCTTCGGTGGATACCGATTTCGTGCCGGGGCGCTCGCGCGAGGACGTGCGCAAGAAGGGCGAAGCGACACCGCTCGGGCGCGCAGTGGTGCCCGAGGACGTGGCGCTGGCGGTCGTCGCCTGCGTCACCCACCTGCGCACCGCGACCGGTACCCGCATCGTCATCGACGGGGGCGCGACCCTGTGAGCGCAAGCACCCTCAATGCAACACACGACCCGGCGCTGCGCAGCTGGATCGCCTCGGCGAACGTCGATGGCGCCGATTTCCCGATCCAGAACCTGCCCTTCACCGTCTTTTCGGCGGGCACCGGCAGCGCGAGCCAATTGAGGTGCGGCGTCGGCATCGGCGACCAGATCCTCGACGTCGGCGCCTGCAAGGACCTGATGACCGGTGATGAGCTCGCGCTGGTCGCCGCGCGCGCCAGCCGCGCATCCTCCCTCAACGACCTGATGCAACTCGGGCAGCCGGCGATGTCGGCACTGCGCCAGCGCCTGTCGCTGTTGCTGCAGGCGGGCAACGACGACCGGGCCGCTCTCGCGGCGGCGCTCGTTCCGCAATCGCAAGCCGCGCTGCACCTGCCGGTGCGCATCGGCGGCTTCACCGACTTCTATGCCTCGGTGCACCACGCCACCAACGTGGGCCGATTGATGCGGCCCGACAATCCGCTGCTGCCCAACTACAAGTACGTGCCGATCGGCTACAACGGCCGGGCCAACAGCGTGCGCGTCAGCGGCGAGCCGGTGCGCCGGCCATTGGGGCAGACGAAGAACGCTGGCGATACGTCGCCGACCTACGGGCCGTCGCGGCGGCTCGACTATGAAGTCGAGCTCGGGCTGTACATCGGCATGCCTTCGACGCGCGACGAGCCGGTGAGCGTCGATGCCGCCTGGGACCATGTCTTCGGTTTTTCGCTGCTCAACGACTGGTCGGCGCGAGACATCCAGTCGTGGGAATACCAGCCGCTCGGCCCGTTCCTGTCCAAGAGCTTCGCCACCACCATCTCGCCCTGGGTCGTCACGGCCGAAGCGCTGGCGCCGTTTCGGGTGCCGGCGGCGGCGCGGGCGCCGGGCGATCCGGCGCCGTTGCCGCATCTCTATTCAAGGGCGGACCGGGGGCAAGGCGGCTTGCAGATCGCGCTGGACGCCAGCCTTCGCACGCAACGCATGGCGCAGCAAGGCGTGCCGCCATTGCGGCTCAGCCGCTCCAACACGGCCAGCCTGTACTGGACCTTCGGCCAGATGGTGGCGCACCACACCAGCAACGGCTGCGCGCTCGATCCCGGCGACCTGCTCGGCTCGGGAACGGTGTCGGGCGAAGGCGAAGGCTCGCAGGGCGCGCTGCTCGAGCTCACTGTCGGCGGCAGCAAGCCGTTGCGCCTGGAATCGACCGGCGAACAGCGCAGTTTCCTGGAAGACGGCGACGAGGTGATATTCAGCGGCCGCTGCGAACGCCCGGGTTTCGTGCCGATCGGTTTCGGTTTCTGCGCGGCGAAGATCCTGCCCGCGATTGCAATTCCAGGAGAGCCCCATGCTGGTTGAAATGCGCACCTACACCGCCCATCCCGGCAAATGGCGCGAGTACCTCAGGCTGTACGAGGCCGAAGGGCTGGCGGTCCAGCAGCGCATCCTGGGACGCATGGTGGGCTACTACAGCACTGAGCTCGGCGAGCTGAACCAGATCATCCACATGTGGGCTTACCAGGACATGAACGAGCGGGCCGAGCGGCGGGCGGCGCTGCTGAAGGAGCCCCAATGGCAGAGCTATATCGCCAAGATGCTGCCATTGCTGCAAAGGCAGGAGAGCAAGATACTGACCCCTGCGAGCTTTTTCCGGCCGGCCTGGCAGGAAAGCTGACACCGTCCACGAAAGAAACAAGGCATGGCGAACAACCCGCGCCCCTCCGATCTGCACTACCAGAACGGCTTCGGCAACATCTTCTCGAGCGAGGCGCGCCCCGGGGCGCTGCCGCAGGGCCACAACTCGCCGCAGCGCGCGCCGCTGGGCCTGTACACCGAGCTGCTGTCCGGCTCGGCCTTCACCGCGCCGCGCAAGCACAACCTGCGCACCTGGATGTACCGCATCCGGCCCTCGGCGGGGCACGGCAAGTTCGCGCGTGTCCAGCACGCCAATTGGCTCACCGGTCCGTTCGCGGCCAGCGAGACACCCGCCAACCGGCTGCGCTGGGATCCGTTTCCGATGCCGACTGAAGCCGACTTCGTCCAGGGCATGTTCACGGTGGCCGGCAACGGCCGCGCCGACGCGCAGCACGGCGTCGCGGCCCATGTCTATGCGGCCAACCGCTCGATGAAGGACCGCTATTTCACCAATGCCGACGGCGAGCTGCTGATCGTGCCGCAGTCGGGCCAACTGCTGGTGCACACCGAGCTGGGCCCGTTGCAAGTGACGCCGGGCGAGATCGCGGTGATTCCGCGCGGCATGCGCATCCGCGTCGAACTGCCCGAGGGACAGGCGCGCGGCTACGTCTGCGAAAACTACGGCGCGCCTTTCAGCCTGCCCGAGCTCGGGCCGATCGGCTCGAACGGCCTGGCGAACGCGCGCGACTTCCTGGTGCCGGCAGCCGCCTACGAGCAGCGCGACGATCGCGTGCAATTGGTGACCAAGTACCTCGGCGCATTCTGGGAAGGCGAGCAGGTGGGCTCGCCGCTCGACGTGGTGGCGTGGCACGGCAACCTCGCGCCGTACAAGTACGACCTGGCGCGCTTCATGGCGATCGGCACGGTCTCGTTCGACCATCCGGACCCGTCGATCAACACGGTGCTCACCTCCGCCACCGACACGCCCGGCGTGGCCAACTGCGATTTCGTGATCTTCCCGCCGCGCTGGCTGGTGGCCGAGGACACCTTCCGGCCGCCCTGGTTTCACCGCAACATCATGAGCGAGCTGATGGGCCTGATCAAAGGTGTCTATGACGCGAAGGCCGAAGGCTTCGTTCCGGGCGGCATCAGCCTGCACAACTCCATGCTGCCGCACGGGCCGGACGCGGCCACCTTCGAGAAGGCCAGCGCGGCACCGCTGGCGCCGCACAAACTGGAGGACACGTTGGCCTTCATGTTCGAGAGCCGCCACGTGTTCCTGCCGACGCAGCAGGCGCTGCAGGCCGCCAACCTGGAGCCGGAGTACGACGAGGTCTGGTCAGGCTTTACTGCGCATTTTCGCGGCTAGGAATCTGCACGGCAGAACGTGTTGCGAGCGGCGGGCCAGGATGACCGGGGGGGCGGGCCAGGGACGCCGGGGGCCGGCTCCACTCGTGTCCCCCGTCGCCCTATGGGCTTCCTCCTCCTTGACCTCGCGGATCCGGCCCCCGGCATCCCTGGCCCTTGAGGCGCGCGGAGGTTTTAACTTCCACGCATGCCTACAAGGGCTCGGGCCGGCGGGCACCCTGCGCCCGTAAGTAAAGGAGGAGGCGGCCTCCCGCCGCCGGGGGACATGGAGGGCGCAGGGTGCCCGCCGGCCCGAGCCCGTCCGGCAGGCTTCACTGCAATATCTTGCCGGCGAGCTGCTTTCGCAAGTCGCCGGGCGTGACGCCGACGACTTCGCGGAAGGTGCGGGTCAGATGACTCTGGCTGGCGAAGCCGGCTTCCAATGCGATGTCGACGAGCGAGTCCTGGGTCGAGCGCAGCAATTGACGCGCCCGCTCGATGCGCTTGAGCACCACGTAGCGGTGCGGCGACGTCCCGGCGGTGTTGCGGAACAGGCGCACGAAATGCGGCTTGCTCAGGCCGACGGCGGCGGCCATCGCCGACAGCGACAGGTCGCTGGCCAGCTCGCTGGCAATCAGTTCGTTCAGCCGCGCCCACTGCGCGGTGCTCAACTTGCCGCGCTCGGTCGGAGCCGGCCGCAGGCCGCGAGTGCGGCGCAGGTGGACAGCGACGCCGACCGACAGCGACTCGGCAAAGAGCGCCCCGTTCGGGCAGCCGGCGCGGATCTCGCGCACCATCTCGCGCAGCACCGGCGCCAGCGCGTCGTCGCGGAAATCGGCGCCGGCGCGAAGCGCCATCGTGACGATGTCGTCGTCGAACAGGCGACGGCGCAGCATGTCGCCCAGGTCGAGGTCGAGCAGGATCCGGCGCGCGTGCCGGGCCCCGGTCTGGCTCACCTTCACTTCGACGCCGGCGTCGAACAGGGCGAAGGCGCCCGCGCTGGCGTCCATGTCGGCGCTGCGGCCGCGCATGCTCATGCGCGTGGTCAGCGTGCCGGTATCCAGCAGAGCGAGCGACGTGGTGGGCGGCGTGAAGCTGTGGCCCCAGGCGCCTTCCGGCGTCCTGACCCAATTGACCGGCAACCCGCGCCAACGCGCCAACTGCTCGTGCGTGAGCAGGTTCAGGTGGTCGAGGGAGGGCGGCATGAGTGGGTACCGAAAGAAGCGAGAACCATGATAGCCACCGGGCGGCCGTCCGCACAGTCGGGATGATCCCTTTGTGCCATCGCGCGCCGAATCTGAAAGACCGGAAGCGCCCCAGACGTTGAAATGCGCTCGGCCACATCGCTGGCCCATCAAACGACTCAATCGACTGGAGACATCAGTGAAACAACAATGGCAACGCGTGGCGGGCTTGGCCGCCCTGCTGGTCGCATCGATCCTGGTCTTCGCCTGTGGCGGCGGCAGCAACACCGCTCCGCTGCTGGCGTGCGACGACTCCATGAAGGCCGCATTCAAGCCGGATGCGAACACGACCGTGTCTCTGGTCAAGCCCTTCAGGAAGGGCGAGGCTGTCATTCTTTCGGGCACCGTCACGGCCGCGACACCGACGGCCGCCAGCGACATCTGCCTGGTCAAGCTGCTGGTCGGTCCCGGCCACCCGGGCCCGTCCGACGCGCCGTCGACCACCGCGGGCATCGGCATCGAACTGTGGCTGCCGTCGACGGCCAGCTGGAACAAGCGCCTGCACCTGCTGGGCGGCGCGGGCATGGCGGGCGGACCGCAAGCCGGCCTGACGGCGGTCGCGAACGCTCCCACGGCCGTGCCGTGGAATGTGGCCGGCGTCGAAGGAGCAATCGCGGCGACCACCGACACCGGGCATCCGCAGGGCAATTCCAACTTCCTGATGAATCCCGACGGAACCATCAACACGGTGGGCTGGAACGAGTTCTCCGAGCGCGGCATCCACGAGATGACCCTGAAGGCCAAGGCGATGGCACAGGCGTACTTCGGCGCCGCGCCGCGCTACACCTATTGGCACGGCGGCTCCACCGGCGGCCGCCAGGGCCTGAAGCAGGCCCAGCTGTACCCGGCGGATTTCGACGGCATCATCTCCACCTCGCCGGCGATCAACTGGACAAAGTTCACGGCCAGCCAGATCTGGCCGCAACTGGTGATCCAGCGCGACCTCGCGGGCGTGGCCCTGACCACCGGCCAGTGGAACGGCGTCTCGATGGCGGCCATCAACGCCTGCGACGTGGTGAACGGCGAGCACCTGGGTTACCTGCTCGACCCCTCGAAATGCAGCTACGACGCAACCGCCGACCTGTCGGTGCTGTGCACGGCGGCCGGCGGAACCAATGCCACCGCCAATTGCCTGACGCAGGTGCAGGCCAACGCCGTCAACAAGATCTGGTACGGCCCCACCACCGACGGTTCGGTGCCGTCGCCGGCGGTCGATAACGGCCTTCGCACCACGCTCGGCGCCAAGCAGATCTGGTTCGGCTGGGCGCGCGGATCGGCGCTTCCGGCGACGAGCGTGGCAACCAGCGGCATCCAGTTCGACCAGGTGGCGCTGTTCCTGCAGGACTCGACCATCGCCAGCACCACGTTCGTGAACGCCAAGGCCAACGGCGCCAACGGCTGGAAGAACCTGAGCTACGCGCAACTGGCCGACGCGATCGCCAAGGGCTACGCGCTGGAGCCGTCGTTCTCCAACATCAGCACCGACAACCCGGACCTCACGAGATTCCGCGACCGCGGCGGCAAGCTGATCACGGTGGTGGGCACTTCGGATAACCTGATTCCGCAGAACGGCGTCCTCAACTACTACACGCGGGTGGCGGCGCTGATGGGCGGCATCCCCGCGGTGCAGGCCTTCTACAAGCTGTACACGATTCCCGGCATGGGCCACTTCCCGGCCAACGGAACGGTGAACGCCACAGCCAACCCGCCGCTCTATCCGGAGGACGCGAACTACCTGGCGTTGACCAATTGGGTGGAGAACGGCGTCGCTCCGCCGGACAAGATCGACATCAGCAGCCCCGTCACGCCGGCCAACCTGCCCGCCGTGACCGGCGCGATGTGCGCCTATCCGAAGATGCCGGCATTCGTCGGCGGCGACATCAAGACGGCAGCGAGCTACACCTGTTCGTAGCGGACGGCGCCCTGCCTAGTGCAGGGCGATCGTCTCGATCGCCGGCACGGCGAGGTCGCGCCCGACCATGGCGCGGGCGAACAGGTAGTTGTTGCGCGCCCGCTCGCTCAGGCGGTCGAGGTCGACCTGGCCCTGGCGGTTGCATGGAAAGGAAAAGCCGCGCCCGCTGTTGAACAAGGACCGGAAGCACAGCTGGAATTGATGCTGGGTGGCCTCGAACATGGTCGGTTCTCCTGGAAGTTGCGATGCGGGATGCACGGTTTCGTGGATTGAAGTCTGGGCGCGCGCCCGGTCCCTCGCCTAAGCATTCACCCGATCCGGGTTAAGCCTTTTCCCTAAACCTTGCGGCGAGCGGTCGGGGTGCAAGGCCAGAGACCGCAAATCTTCCACGCGCTTGTTCAACCTTTTGTAGTTTCTCTTACCGCGGCTGAGCCTGATTGACGCTTGCGCCGCCCGGATGATGGCCTTCTCGGCGGTCAGCCGACAACAAGGAGAAACAACACATGGCGAGCATCGATGGCACGCCCGGCAACGACACCCTGACGGGCACTGCGGGCAACGACACGTTCGACGGTTTCGGCGGGGCGGACAAGGTGCAGATTGCCGCGCCCAGCGGCACCGCGACTTTCAGCCTCGACGCGCAGCACCACTGGGTGGTTTCGAGCCCGCAGGGCGTGGACACGCTGCTCGGTAGCGAGGCAGTGCAGTTCACCGACGCGACAGTGACACCGGCGAATGAAACCCGAGTGAATTCCGCCACGGCGGGCCCGCAGACCACGGCGTCCGTGGCGCTGCTCAAGGACGGCAGCTATATCGTCGCGTGGGCGGGCCTGGACGAGGATTTCGCATACAGCTACGGAATCTTCACGCAGCGCTTCGACGCGGGCGGCCACGCCATCGGCGCCCAGACGCTGGTCAACAGCGGCACGCCGGCGCCCAATTTCGGCTACAGCTCGGCCATCGCGCCGCTGGCCGGCGGCGGCTACGTGGTGACCTGGACGGCCTTCACATCCGGGGACGAGACTCACCAGTGGTGGGACGTGTACGCACAGCGCTTCGACGCGTCCGGCGCACCGGTGGGGGACCAGGCGCGGGTCAACAGCACGACGACCGGGAACCAGTACACCGCAGCGGATGCGATCGCGCCGCTGCCCGATGGCGGCTACATCGTCACCTGGTCCTCCTCGTTGGCCGGTTTCCCGGCGCAATCCGGAGAGAACTTCGGCGGCTTCTGGTACCAGCGCTTCGACGCCGCGGGCGCGCGGGTGGGCGCCGAGTCGCTGATCGAAGGCGGGAATCCGTTCTACCCCGCGAACTCGGCCATCGTTTCGCTGTACAGCGGCGGCTTTGTGGCGACCTGGACGGAGGACGATGCCATCCGCCAGTTCCGTGTCGACGCAGGCGGGCAGCTCATAGGAGGCAAGACCACTGTCGCGAGCGGCGTCGATCGCGGGGAGACGGCGATGGCGGCGTTGTGGGACGGCGGCTGGGTCGTGGCTTATGCGGCGGGCGGCGACATCCAGACGCAGCGCTACGACAGCCAAGGTGCCCGGGTGGGCGAGGGCGTGCGGGTCAACACCACCACGGCGGACTCTCAGGACTCGCCCACGATCGCGGCCTTGCCGGACGGCGGCTATGTCGTGGCCTGGCAGTCCTGGAACCAGGACGGCATGTATCACGGCATCTACGCCCAGCGTTTCTCCGCGAACGGCGCGATGGCCGCCCCCGAGACGCTGGTCAACACCTTCACGCAGGACGACCAGACGAACCCGGACATCACCGCGACCGCCGATGGAGGCTGGGTGATCACGTGGTCCTCGCTCGGCCAGGACGGCGCCGATGGCCCGGGCGTGTACGCGCAGCGCTATGACAGCGGCGGCACGCCTTTGAGCAGCGGCACGGCCCTGGTCGGCGACGCGCATGACAACACGCTGCACTTCGCGGGCGGGCCGATGGAATTGGTGGGCGGGGCCGGCCTCGACACCGCGGTGCTCGACCTCAGCGCGTCGCAGGTCACCGGCTATTCGCGCGCCGGCGGCAATGTCACGCTCGCCAGCACGGCCGGCGCGCAGTCGCTGATCGACATCGAACGCGTGCAATTGGGCAACGGGCTGTACGCGCTCGACACCAGCGGACCCAGTTACGCCGCGCCGGCTGGCCATGCGTGGGAAGCCGCCGCGCTCTATCACCTGGCCTTCGGCAGCCTGCCTGGGCTGGCCGACCTGAGCCACTGGACCGCGCAGGCGGACGATTCGGCATCGATGGGCGTGCTGGCGCAGAAGATGATCGATCAGTACGCGCCCGGCATCTCGGCCGACAGCCTGGTGGCTTATGTCTATTCCCAGCTCGTACACGTCCAGCCATCGCCGGAAACAGTGCGGACCTTCGTCGATCAGATCGGCCCGGGCAAGGCGTGGGCTTCCCAAGCTGACCTGGTCGCGTTCGCGGCGAGCCACGCGTTGAATACCGACGCGATGGTCGGTTTCGTCGGATCGGTGCAGCCGCTGGACAGCGCGTATTTCACCTGAGGACGCGCTTCGGCGCGCGGGGGAATAATCCGGCTTCGCAACCGGATATTCCGCATGACCAAGAAATCCAACGGCAAGTCTCCGTCATCTTCCGAGGAAAGCGGCCTGAGAAAGGGCCTGACCAGCTACGGCGACACCGGCTTCTCGCTGTTCCTGCGCAAGGCTTTCATCAAGGGCGCGGGCTACACCGACGCGGCCTTGGACCGGCCGGTGATAGGCATCGCCAACACCGGCAGCGCATACAACCCATGTCACGGCAACGCGCCGCAACTGATCGAAGCGGTCAAGCGCGGCGTGATGCTCGCGGGCGGCCTGCCGATGGACTTCCCCACCATCTCGATACACGAAAGTTTCGCCCGGCCGACCAGCATGTACCTGCGCAACCTGATGGCGATGGACACGGAGGAGATGATCCGCGCCCAGCCGATGGACGCCATCGTGGTGATCGGCGGCTGCGACAAGACCCTGCCCGCGCAGATCATGGCCGCGGCATCGGTGGATCTGCCAACAGTAGTGATCCCCGTCGGCCCCATGGTGGTCGGCCATCACAAGGGCGAAGTGCTCGGCGCCTGCACCGACTGCCGGCGGCTGTGGAGTGCGCACCGCGCCGGCGAGATCGACGAGGAAGAGATCGAGATTGTCAACGGCCGGCTCGCGCCATCCGTCGGCACCTGCATGGTGATGGGCACTGCCTCGACGATGGCCTGCATCACCGAGGTTCTGGGACTTTCGCTGCCGATGAGCGCGACGATCCCCGCGCCGCACGCCGAGCGCTTCCGTCTCGCCGAGGCCAGCGGCAAGCGCGCCGCCGAGATGGCGGTGAGCGGCGGGCCGCGCCCATCCGAATTGTTGACCCCGGCGGCGTTCCGCAACGCCACCGTCACCATGCAAGCGATCGG
>JAQGMS010000252.1 GCA_028292245.1 Ramlibacter sp. | reverse complement strand
GCGCTGTTCAACATCATGGGCACGCCCAACAGCGCAGCGGTGCTTCCGCTGGCGGACAAGGCGGGCGTCCCCTTCTTCTCGCCGTTCACCGGCGCCGAACTCACGCGCGCCCCGGCGTTGCCCGGGGTGTTCAACGTCCGCGCGAGCTACCGGGACGAGGCGGAGAAGATCGTGCAGCACCTCACGACCGTGGGCATCAGGCGCGTGTCGGTCGTGTACCAGGCCAATGCGTTCGGCAAGGACGGCCTGGCGGGAGTCGAGGCCGCCATGGACAGGCGCGGCATGAAGCCGTACTCGGTCGCGTCCATCCTGACCGATGCTTCCGACACCGACAAGGCCGTGCATGCGCTGCATGACACGCGGCCCGAGGCGATCATCATGATCACCGCAGGCAAGCCCACCTTCGAATTCATTAAGACCTACAACAAGGTGCGCCGCGGCATGCAGTTCTACACGCTGTCGGTGATGGGCGCCCAGGCGAACATCAAGGCACTGGGCAGCGACGGCATCGGGGTGGTGGTGACGTCGGTCGTTCCCTTCCCCTGGAGCCAGGCCCACCCGCTGGTCAAGGAGTACCAGGCGGCCATGCAGAAAATCGGCTTGCGCGACTACTCTTTCGTGAGCTTCGAGAGCTACATCAACTCCAGGGTGCTGGGCGAGGCGATCCGCCGTGCCGGCCGGGACCTGACGCGCGCCAGGCTGGTCGCGGCGGCCGAGAGCATGAAGCAGGTCAGCTTCGGCGGCTTCGACGTGAGCTTCGGCAAGGACAGCCGCCAGGGTTCGCGCTACGTCGACCTCACCATCATCGGGCCGAACGGCAAGTTCACTAAGTAAGCGGCTCGGCTTCCGGGTGGTGCCGCAGGTCCGCCGGCGCGGAGCCGAACCAGCGCTGGCAGGCGGCCGCGAAATCGCGCGGCGAGTCGTAGCCCAACAAGGCGGGGACCCGCGTCATCGGGATGGAAGTCTCCCTGATATAGCCCAAGGCCAACTCCCGGCGCAGCTCATCCAGCAATGTATCGAAGCGGCTGTTTTCAGCCTTCAGCCGCTTGACGAGAACGGGTTCTGTCAGCCCCAGGGCGCGAGCCGTTTCCTGGGCAGTCGGCTCGCCCAGGCTGAGCCGCAGCACGATCTCCTCACTGGCGCGGTAGCGGGTCGGCGCCTGGGCCCGGCGCGCCAGCCGCTGTTCCAGCAGCCGTTCCTGGATCACGAAGGGCGAATGCGCGTTCACGAGCGGCAACGCGAGGTCGTCCTGTGCCAGCAGCAGGCGGTTGCCCGTTTGGTCGAAGCGCACCGGGCATTCGAACGCCATCCGGTAGGGATGAAAGTTGGCGGGTTCACGGAAGATGAATTCGGCCGCGAGCGGCCGCACGGAATGGCGCGTGACGCGGCGGCACAGGATCAGCAGCACCAGCATCCCGAATTCGACCCGTTGCCGCGGGATGCCCGGCCCGCCGCCGTGCTCGAGCGCCAGCCAGGCATCGGCCCCCCGCGGCACCATGGTGAAGGCCGCGGCGTCGTCGATCAGCTCCAGGTAATGCGCCAGCGTTTCCAGCCCGGCCCGCAGCGTCGGGCTGGAACCCATCGGCTGCGCCGCGATCGTGAAGTCGATGTGGCGGCTGGCCAGGTGCCGGTCCAGGCCCAGCGCGGCTTCGCCGCTGCGCGCCACGGCAAGTTCCCACAGGCGGTTGATCTCGGGCACCCCGAAGCGTTCATGCGCGTGGAGCAGCCGCTCGGGCTCGATGCCTGTTTCTTCCAGCAGGCGCGCGGTGTCCATGCCCCGCGAGGCGAAGAGCTTCAGGACGCCCTTGAGCCACTGCACGGAACTGGTGATTCGATGACGGGCCACAGCCACATTCAAATCCAATCGCCCGCTGCCCGCAAGGGGCGGACGATGTCCGCGAGCCGACAGCTTTTGTTTTTTGGCGTGAAGCAGGGCATTCTCTATTTCCCGGGCGCGTCCCAGCCCCTACTATCGCGAATTCACCACCTGTGCAGACCAAGGAGTACCGATGCTGGGTTTGATGCAAAGCCAACCGCTGTTGATCTCGTCGCTGATCGACTTCGCGGAACGCCACCACGGCGACACCGAAATCGTGTCGCGCCGGGTCGAGGGCGACCTCCACCGCTCCACCTGGCGCGGCGTTGCCCGCCGCGCGCGCCAGGCGGCCAACGCGCTGGACGGAATGAACCTGCTGTTTTCCGACCGCGTGGCCACGCTGGCCTGGAACGGCTACCGCCACCTGGAGCTGTACTTCGCCGTCAGCGGTTCGGGCCGGGTGCTGCACACCATCAATCCGCGCCTGCATCCGGACCAGATTGCCTGGATCGCCAATCACGCCGAGGACCAGGTGCTGTGCTTCGACCTGACGTTCCTGCCTCTGGTGCAGGCGGTGCACGCACGCTGCCCCGGCATCCGCCAATACGTCGCCCTGTGCGATGCCGACAAATTGCCCGCCGACAGCGGCATCCCTAACCTGGTGAGCTACGAAGCCTGGATCGGCGGCCAGCCGGCAACCTACGAGTGGCCCAGTTTCGACGAGAACTCGGCCTCGAGCATGTGCTACACCAGCGGCACCACCGGCAATCCCAAGGCCGCGCTGTACAGCCATCGCTCCACCGTCCTGCATGCCTATGCTGCCGTGATGCCCGACGTCATGTCCATCTCGGCGCGCGACTCCATCCTGCCGGTGGTGCCGATGTTCCACGTCAACGCCTGGGGCATCCCGTATTCGGCGGCGCTGGTCGGCGCCAAGCTGGTGTTCCCCGGCCCGGCGATGGACGGCAAGTCGGTCTACGAGCTGATGGAGGCCGAGAAGGTCAACTTCGCGGCGGGCGTTCCCACGGTCTGGCAGATGCTGCTGGGGCACATGAAGCCCGGCAACCTGCGCTTCTCCACGCTCAAGCGCACGGTGATCGGCGGCTCGGCCTGTCCGCCGGCGATGATCAACGCGTTCCGCGAGGACTACGGGGTCGATGTGCTGCATGCCTGGGGCATGACAGAGATGAGCCCGCTGGGAACGCTGTGCACCTTGAAGAACAAGCACCTGGCGATGTCGCCCGAAGAGCAGATGAAGATCCGCCTGAAGCAGGGCCGTGCGATCTACGCGGTGGACATGAAGATCATCGGCGAGGACGGCAGCGAAGCGCCCTGGGACGGCAAGACCCCTGGCGACCTGTACGTCAAGGGCCCCTGGGTGGTGCGCGAGTACTTCAAGGGCGAGGGCGGCGACCCGCTGGTCGACGGCTGGTTCCCGACGGGGGACGTCGCGTCGATCGACCCCGACGGCTACATGCAGATCACCGACCGCAGCAAGGACGTGATCAAGTCCGGCGGCGAATGGATCAGCTCGATCGACATCGAAAACATCGCCGTCGCCCATCCCGCGGTTGCGATGGCGGCCTGCATCGGCATGAAGCACCCGAAGTGGGACGAGCGGCCGGTCGTGGCGGTGGTGAAGAAGCCCGGTGCCGAGGTCACGCGCGAGGAACTGCTGAAGTTCTACGAAGGCAAGACCGCCAAGTGGCAGATCCCCGACGACGTCGTGTTCGTGGACGCGATACCGCTGGGAGCCACCGGCAAGATGCTCAAGACACGGCTGCGGGAAATGCTCAAGGACTACCGGCTGCCGGCGGCCTGAATCCCTGTCACCTCGGCGATAGATAAGGCGGCTCTTAGGGGCAATCCCTGAGCGTTGCACTGCACAAAAACTTGTACCCTGCCCGGTGTTCGCTACTAAGGAGACATCCATGAAATTCGCCCTCAAAGTCGTCGCGCTTTCCGCCCTCGTCGCGGTGTCCGGTGTCGCTCTTGCGCAAAAAGGCGAGACGGTTCGCATCGCCTTCATGGACCCGCTGTCCGGCCCGTTCGCGAACGTCGGGCAGAACCAGCTCAAGAGCTGGCAGTTCGTGGCCGACCGCTTTTCGGGCGCCAAGAACCCGGCCGGCGTGAAGTTCGAGGTCGTCGGCTTCGACAACAAGGGCTCTCCGCAGGAAAGCCTGAACACGCTGAAGGCCGCGATCGACCAGGGCTTCCGCTACGTCACGCAAGGCAACGGGTCGGGCGCCGGCCTGGCCATCCTCGACGCCGTGGCCAAGTACAACGAGCGCAACCCGGGCAAGGAACTCATCTACCTGAACTACGCGGCGGTGGACCCGGCGATGACCAACGAGAAGTGCGACTACTGGCACTTCCGCCTGGACGCCGACACCAGCATGAAGATGGAGGCGCTGACGGCCTTCATGAAGGACCAGCCCAAGGTCAAGAAGGTGTTCGTGATCGGCCAGAACTATTCGCATGGGCAGCAGGTGCTGAAGTTCTTCAAGGAAGACATCGCGCGCAAGCGCCCCGACGTGCAGGTCGTCGGCGAGGATCTGCACCCGATCGGCCAGGTCAAGGACTTCTCTCCCTACGTCGCCAAGATCAAGCAATCCGGCGCCGACTCCATCGTCACCGGCAACTGGGGCGCCGACCTGACGCTGCTGGTCAAGGCGCTCAATGAAGCGGGCCTGAAGATCCCGATGTACACCTATTACGCCGGTGTGACGGGCACCCCCACCGCGCTGGCCGCGGGCGGCGACAGCGAGGTGTACGTGGTGGCCTACGGGCACGCCAATCATCCGGGCGAGCTGGGCCAGATGGGGACCGACTTCTTCAAGAAGTTCGACGACGACTACTACACCTTCGCCACCTACAACGGCATCCAGCTGCTGGGCGCCGCGATGGCCAAGGCCAAGTCGACCAACCCGTTGGCCGTGGCCAAGGCGATGGAAGGCCTGCAGGTCAAGAGCTTCGCCGGCGACGTGACGATGCGCGCGTCGGACCACCAGCTCCAGCAGACCATGTACATCACCAAGTGGCAGAAGGCCAAGAAGGGCGAGTACAGCGTCGAGAAGACGGGCTACACCTTCGTGCCGATCAAGCAGATGGACCCCTACGTCTCGAGCACCCCGACCAGCTGCCAGATGAAGCGGCCCGCGGCCGGCTCCTGATTCGCGGCCGACAGGCCAGGCCGGGTTTTGCGCAAGCCACCCGGCTTTTTCTTGCCCGGGCCCGAAAGCCTAGTGGGTTTCACCAATAACGAACGGGTTAGCAATGGAGTTCTTCACCATTTCGCTGCTGAACGGCATCAGCTACGGCCTGCTCCTGTTCATGCTGAGCTCCGGCCTGACGCTGATCTTCAGCATGATGGGCGTGCTCAACTTCGCGCACGCCAGCTTCTACATGCTGGGCGCCTACTTCGCCTACAGCACCACCCAGCTCGTTGGCTATTGGCCGGCGTTGTTCGTGGCGCCGCTGCTGGTGGCCCTGCTGGGCGCCGCGTTCGAGAAGTACTGCCTGCGCCGGGTCCACAAGTTCGGCCATGTGCCCGAGCTGCTGATCACGTTCGGGCTGTCCTTCATCATCCTGGAGATGGTGCAATTGATCTGGGGCACCAGCTCGGCCGACTATCGGGTGCCCGCCGCGCTGGATGGCCCGCTGTTCACGCTGTACGGCACGCAGTTCCCGATGTACCGCGGCTTCATGATGTTCGTGGCGATCCTGATGCTGATCGCGATCTGGCTGCTGCTCACGCGCACCCGCATCGGCCTGGTGATCCAGGCCGCGCTCACGCATCCTGAAACCGTGGAGGCCCTGGGCCACAACGTGCCGCGCGTGTTCATGCTGGTGTTCGGCGGCGGGGCGGCGCTGGCCGGGCTGGCCGGCGTGATCGGGGGCAATGCCTTCGTCACCGAGCCGGGGATGGCGGCCACCGTGGGTTCGGTGATCTTCGTCGTGGTGGTGGTCGGTGGAATGGGTTCGCTTTCGGGCGCCTTCGTCGCGTCATTACTGATCGGCATCATCCAGACGTTTGCCGTGGGCATCGACAGCTCGCTGTTGGGCGCGGCCTCCTCGGTCGGGGTGAACATCACGCCGCAGACATTCGGCTTCGCCCTGTGGAAACTCAAGATCAGCCAGATTGCGCCGATCCTGCCGTACCTGTTCCTGGTACTGGTGCTGATCTTCCGGCCCAAGGGCCTGCTCGGCACGAGGGAAGGCTAGACCATGAGCGCCGTTCCTTCCCAGGTGGAGCCCGCGATGCCCGCAACCGCGCCGCGCGCCGCCACTGCCTACTACGAATTCAAGCCGCACAACATCGGCCGCTGGATTGTCTGGGGCTTCTTCGCCGCGCTGCTGCTGGTGGCGCCGCTGGTCTTCACCAGCAGCTTGTCGCAGACGATGCTCAGCCAGATGGGCATCGCCATCATCGTCTGCCTGTCGTACAACATGCTGCTCGGCCAGGGCGGCATGCTGAGCTTCGGGCACGCGGTGTATTCCGGCCTGGGTTCATTCCTGGCGATCCACACGCTGAACCTGGTCAGCAAGAACGGCCTGCCGTTGCCGGTCAGCCTGGTGCCCATCGCCGGCGGCCTGGCTTCGATGGTGTTCGCGGTGATCCTGGGCTGGGTCACCACCAAGAAGGCCGCGACGCCGTTCGCCATGATCACGCTGGGCATCGGTGAGCTGGTCTGGGCGATGTCGCTGATGTTCCCTGAATTCTTCGGAGGCGAAGGCGGCATCTCCGGCAACCGCGTGGCGGGACCGGTACGCTTCGGCATCACGTTCGGCCCGCAGATCCAGCTGTACTACCTGATCGCGTTCTACACGTTCGTGTGCACGGCGCTGATGTTCGCCTTCACCCGCACGCCGCTGGGCCGCATGCTCAACGCCGTGCGCGACAACCCGGAGCGGGTGGAATTCGTCGGCTACGACACGCAGAAGGTGCGCTACATCTCCTTCATCATCGCGGCGTTCTTCGCCGGCATCTCGGGCGGGCTGGCTGCGCTCAATTTCGAGATCGTCACCTCCGAAGTGGTGGGCGGCCCGCGTTCCGGCGCCTACCTGCTGTTCACCTTCCTAGGTGGCGCGACCTTCTTCTTCGGCCCGATCATCGGCGCCATCCTGATGGTGCTGGCCTTCGTGCTGCTGTCCGAGCTGACCAAGGCCTGGCTGCTGTACCTGGGGCTGGTGTTCCTGTTCATGGTGATGTATGCGCCCGGCGGCATCGCCAGCCTGATCATGATGAACCTGCGGGTGGCCGCGTTCGGCCGGCTCAAGGAACTGTGGGTCAGCTACCTCGCGCTGGCCGTGACGGCCTTCATCGTGCTGATCGGCGCGGCGGCGATGATCGAGATGGTCTATCACCTCAAATTGAATGCCGCGCTGGGCCCGGAGCTGAAGTTCATGGGCGCGACGCTGAACGCGCACGGCGTGAACAGCTGGTTCGGCTCGGCGTTCGTGATGCTGACGGGCCTGGGCCTGTTCGAGGTCACGCGCCGCCACTTCCTGCGGCAATGGGGCGAGATTCAGGAATACATCGAAAAGGAAATGAAGCGGAGGGAAGCACTTTGAGCCCCCACGCCCTCGAACTCAAGGACCTGCGCAAGAGTTTCGGCAAGACCGAGATCATCCGCGGCACCAGCCTGGCGGTGAGTGCCGGTGAGCGCATCGCGGTGATCGGACCCAACGGGGCCGGCAAGTCGACGCTGTTCAACCTGATCAGCGGACGTTTCGCGCCCACCAGCGGCGAAGTGCTGCTGAACGGCCACCGCATCGACGGCAAGAAGCCGTTCGAGATCAACCGGCTGGGCCTGTCGCGCAGCTTCCAGATCACCAACATCTTTCCCAAGCTCTCCGTGTTCGAGAACCTGCGCTGCGGCGTGCTCTGGAGCCTGGGCTACAAGTACACCTTCCTGAAGTTCCTGGCCGACCTCGACGACGCCAACGAGCGCGCCGAGCAGTTGCTGCACATGATCAAATTGGACCGCAAGCGCGACGTGCTGGCTGTGAACCTGACTTATGCCGAGCAGCGTGCGCTGGAAATAGGCATCACCATCGCCGGCGGCGCCAACGTGATCCTGCTCGACGAACCGACGGCCGGGATGAGCAAGAGCGAAACCCGGCGCTTCATCGAGCTCATCAAGGAAGTGACCGTGGGCAAGACCTTGCTGACGGTCGAGCACGACATGGGCGTGGTGTTCGGCCTGGCCGACAAGATCGCGGTGGTCGTGTATGGCGAAATCATCGCGTTCGACACGCCGGAAAAGGTGCGTGCCAACCAGCGCGTGCAGGAGGCCTACCTTGGCTCGCACGTCGCCGATGCACAGGTGGCACATTGATATGCTGAAAGTCGAAAACCTCCACGCCTTCTATGGCAAGAGCCATGTACTGCACGGCGTCCAGTTCGACGTGGGCGAGGGCGAGATCGTCGCCTTGCTCGGCCGCAACGGCTCCGGCCGTTCCACCACCGCCAAGGCCATCATGGGCATGGTGGAGTGCACCGGCACCGTGGACTGGCAGGGCCGCCCCACGCTGGGCCTGAAGCCTTATGAGATCGCGCACCTGGGCCTGGGCTACGTGCCCGAGAACCGCGACATCTTCCCCAAGATCACCGTGCACCAGAACCTGATGCTGGGGCAGAAGAGCGCGAAGCAATCGGGGCGCTGGACCTTCGACGACATGTACGAGATGTTCCCGCGCCTGAAGGAGCGGCAGCACACCGAGGCGGGCGTGCTGTCGGGCGGCGAACAGCAGATGCTCACGCTGTGCCGCACGCTCATGGGCGACCCCGACCTCATCATCATCGACGAGCCCACGGAAGGGCTGGCGCCGAAAATTGTCGAGCTGGTCGGCCAGTACCTGCAGAAGCTCAAGGAGCGCGGCATCTCGGTGCTGCTGATCGAGCAGAAATTGACGATCGCAATGGCCATCTCCGACCGCGCCTTGGTCATGGGCCACGGCAGCATCGTGTTCCAGGGCACGCCCGACAGCCTGCGCGCGGATGCGTACATTCGCAAGGAGTGGCTGGAGGTTTGACTTGGCTGGCACGCATCGGCATTTTTGAACGCAGAGGTCGCAGAGATTTCGCAGAGGACGCAGAGGGAAGTCAGCAAGGAAATACAAAGATTGAGTTCGCGTCCTGAATTTCCTTTGAAATGTCTTTGTCTTCCTCTGCGCTCTCTGCGAAACCTCTGCGCCCTCTGCGTTCAAAAGAACCTTCGCACTCAAACCTTTGTCCCCCCCGTGACAAACCCTCCGCGGCGGCGCAACATAAGCGTTCTACAATCAAAAACGAACGACCGTTCTTTTTCTTAGGAGAGACCCAATGACGGCTGAATACAAGGTTCACGGCGACGTG
>JAQGMS010000432.1 GCA_028292245.1 Ramlibacter sp. | reverse complement strand
CGCGTTTACGAAAGTCTGACAGTTCTCGAGGTGGGGTGCGCGCTCGATGCAGCAGCGCGCGTGACGCATTGACTCCGGCGGAGCCGGCCAGCTTCATCGGCGTCATCCACGATCGTCACCCACAGCACTCGCAGCAACGCTAGCAGGTCCGCGGACACGTCGGCCCGGTTGACCAGAGGTCGCGCACCTCGAACAAGTCGCAGATTGCGCAAGAACGTCGACCATCGTTGGCCATCAGGCGCGATGCCGCGGATCCGGCTCATGTAACGCTGGATGGTGCTCTTGGCGGCGGTGTATCCGAGCTTGAGAAGCTCGCCGCGAATTCGCTCGGCGCCCCACAACCGATTCTCCGCCGCCATGCGTCCTGTGAGTGCAATCAGCTCCGCTGCCAATCGCGAGCTCGGGCGCGATTTCGATCTCGAGCGCCACGTCCAAAGCAGACGCAAGCCCTGTCGGTGCCAGCGCAGTAGCGTCTCGGGTCTGACCGACACGAGAGGAGTCTCGCGCCCCAGGCGAATGGACAGCATCCGGTTCCTCAAGGCATACATCTCGGTCGCATCGTAACGGCCCTTCGCACCGCCAAACGCGACGGCACTGCAAACGATGAGGCGCCCCGTCCTTTGAGCTCGGAGCCTCCGCCGTTCTTACTCGGGGAGCACGATTACGATCGTTGCTTGTTCCCGTCTTGGGAACTTGCCCCTTGTTCCCGCGCCGGGAACGCGCTAGATATCTTAGTAGGTGCGGCTCATCTCCCGTTCCACCCTGAGGGACTACTGGGAGAACCATCGGGACGCAGAGGTACCGCTTGAGGCGTGGATCAACGTAGTAAAGGGCTCAGAATGGCAGAAACCTGCCGACATCAAGGCGGCCTTCAGTTCGGCTAGTTTCGTTGGGGACCGTGTCGTATTCAACATCGGTGGCAACAACTACCGGCTCGTCGTTGCGGTCGCCTTCGACGTCGGTATCGTCTACGTCAAGTTCGTAGGCACGCACGCGGAGTACGACAAGATCAGCAGAGGTGTGAGATGAGCATCAAGCCGATCAAAAGCGAGGATGACCGCAAGGCTGCTATGCGGCGGATCGATGTTCTGTGGGGGCGAAAGGATCGGGCATCTCGTGATGAGCTTGAAGTCCTCGGCATGCTAGTGAGTGCCTACGAGGACGAGGCCATCCCCCTGGACGATGTCGACCCTATCGACATGCTGAAGTTCCGTATGGAGCAGGCGGGACACACGCAGCCGGACCTGAGCAAGCTCCTGGGCAGTAGGAGCCGGGCCACCGAGATCCTGAACCACAAACGTCAGCTGACACTCCCAATGATTCGCACCCTCCACTCCAAGTGGAATATCCCCGCAGACGCGCTCATTAAGGAATCGAAGCAACCAAGGGGGCGCAAGGCGACGCGGACGCTGATGAGGGCGAAGAAGGCCGCGAAGAAGGCCGCGAAGAGTAGCCGTCACCATCCATAGCTCTTTGCGCGATTGTCACCGCCTCCTTGGGCGACACGCCGGGGAGGAGACGCTCGCACTCGTGCGGCAGCTCGATCGCGGCGACGAGATTCGATTGGTACAACGAATCGCGTCCGCACCAGGCTCTCGGTTATCGCAGTCCTCGGCAGTTCCGCCGCCTCGACACTCGGAGTGCCGCATGAGCGCGTTGCGATTGGTCTCGGCAGAAGAGGTGCTTCGCCTCATCCGAAATGGCGAGGAAGTCCGTTCGCTTCAGGTATCCGAGGATCTCAACCTTCGTGCAGTCGCTGACGGCGAGTACGTGCGAACGCCAGTCTCCTTTGTCGACTGTCGCCTGGCCAGAGTCGACGTCTCATTTCTGTGTTTTCAGGAATCGGTGAGCTTTCAAGCCTGCACCATCGAGTCACTGTTCGGCATGGCGGGGTATTTCTTTACGGGTCTCGTCATCGAGCGCTGCGTTGTTGCCTCTCCAACAGACCTGTCGTGCGGTGGGCACAATCGTGGCGGGCATTCTATAGTCCTCTCCGATTCAACCTTCGCCGCGTTTGTGAACTTCGAGGACTGTTGGTTCGAAGGACCCGTCCTGATTCAGCGCTGCACCTTCGAAGCAGGAACCAATCTTCTCGGCAATCGAGAGCGGCCGTATCGCGTGACCTTCGATGTTCCACCTGTTCTCGAAGACAATCGGGGCCAGCTCGACTTAGAAACTTGATGCGAGGAAAACTCAAACCCGTGGCTTGACCGAAGGGGAGCACTACAGGAGGTCGGGCTCATCGCGAGCGCGCCGAGGGTAGGGCTGTTCAAGGTCGAGCGACCGGAGGTCGAGTTCTGGGACTTCGAGGAGTACGCGCGCGCTCTGGTGGCGGCACGCCTGGAGAGTCCGTTCTGGTATGCGGCCGTCTGTCCCGCTGGCGAGGCTGGATTGCGCGTCGGTGAGATTCGGGCGCTCAAGTGGCGCGAGCACGTCGACCTGGTCGCTGGCATGATCTCCGTCAGCGAGCAGATGCGGCACGGAGTGTCGGGGACGCCGAAGGGCGGACGCCGGCGCGTCGTGCCGATGACGTCGACGCTGATCGCGGCACTGAAGGCGCTCGAAGTCGTACGCGTCGGCTACGTCGTGCGGAATGACGACGGCGAGCCGATGACGGACGGACAGACGACGCACGCCGTTCGACGCATCTGTCGGAAGGCGGGGCTACCCGAGCGAGGCTGGCACTCCCTGCGGCACTCATTCGGGACGCACTCGGCGTTGCTCGGCGTCAATCCGTCGCGGCTACAGGCGTGGATGGGGCACGGTCGGATCGACGAGACCATGCTCTACGCCCACGTGGCGGCCTCGCGGATGCGTCCGCTGCCGCCCGAGCTTCGTGCCGTCTCGTGCCCTGACGACCCGGATCAGCGGATCGTCCACCTGCTCGGGCTGCGATCGACCGTGAAGTGGACCGACGTGTCGCGACCGTCAGCGCCCGAAATCCATGGCACTGACGTGGCACAAGAGCAGGGGAGCGCGACCGCCTGAAACGAAAAAACCCCAAGTCCGCGAAGACTTGGGGCTGAAAAAGCTGGAGCGGGAGACGGGGACTTGAAAGCGTCTGCGATGCGAATTCGACTGCATACGAGCGCATCCACGATCGAGATTCTGCCGCCTTGGAGGATCGCGGCGAGCTCGAAAACAATGAAGAGCACGTTCGTTGCACCAATGCACCAAACTATGCCGAGCGACGTCGAGCCGACGCCGTCTCCGTCGAAATTGCTCGCGCGCAGTTGCTCCGGTGCGAAGGCGCTGATTCCAAGCTCGTTTGTCGAGCCCTGCTGGAAGCGCTTCGCCTTCTCGAATCAGACTGACCGGCGGTGCTCGCTCCAATCGTAGTGCCGACACCTCGGCCTCGTCTGGCTCTCGTTTCATCGGCGACACTCGGAGGCGAATCACGCCCCTTCGCTGCACTCGCGTGGCAGCCATGCCAACCACGGGTCATCGTCCGCGTGCGCGCTCACGAGCATGCGCAATCCTTGGTCGCGCAGGCGCTGCCACGGCGGCGGCGCGTCCCACACGACGGCCAGATCGGCGGGGTCGATGGGCTCGCCGCTGTCGGTGGCGTACAAGTGCCACCATCCCGGCGCGAGGCGCCGGCGCAGCGCCTGGACATCCGGGAGCTCGCGCATCTGCCACGCGACCGGCCCAACCTGCCGCCACCGCCCGATCGGCTTCGCCTCGCCGGGATCATCCTCCCAGCACAGGATCGGCGACTTCGACCCGTGCAACACCGCACCGAGCAGCTGCGTCTTCGCTTCCTCGTACCGCCGCCGCTCCGTCCAGCCGAAGACCCAGCCGGCGAGACCACGGACTTCGATACTCACAACCTTCTTCGCCACGCCGCTAGCCGTCGGCTGCTCACCCACCACGGTGACGTACCGATCCTCGATCTCGATATCGCAGAGCCTCATCCTCGCATCCTTTTCAGAGGGGCCGCGGAAAGTGCCGTCCCGCGATCCTTTTCCAAAAATCGAAGTGGATGTGCGGTAGCCCCGACCATGCCGGCCACCATTTTCGCAACCGATGAATCTTGACGCGGCAGATGTCCTT
>JAQGMS010000226.1 GCA_028292245.1 Ramlibacter sp. | reverse complement strand
CAGGCAGGCCGCGGGCATCGTGCCGCCGAACACCTGCTGCGTGCCCTTGAGCGTGCGCGTGTCGCTGATGATCTTCACGTCGCCCTTTTGCTCGAGCATGGTCATCACGGGGTCGGTGTTGCTGATGGCGTCGATCTGTCCCGAGCGCAGCGCGGTGAGCGCACCGGCGGCCACGCCCACGCCGATGAAGCTCACGTCGCTCGCCTTCAGCCCGCCGCGCGAGAGCACGAGGTTGGCCACCATGTTGGTCGACGAGCCCGGCGCCGAAACGCCGATCTTCTTGCCGCGCAAGTCGGCCAGCGTCTTGTAGTTGGGCATCGCCTTGGTGGACACGCCCAGCGCGATCTGGGGCGCGCGGCCCTGGAGCACGAACGACTGGATGAACTGGTTCTTGCTCTGCATGTTGATGGTGTGCTCGTAGGCACCGCTCACCACGTCGGCCGAGCCGCCGACCAATGCCTGGAGCGCGCGCGCGCCGCCCGCGAAATCGGAAATCTCGACGTCCAGGCCCTCGGCCTTGAAATAGCCAAGCTGTTCCGAGATGGTCAGCGGCAGGTAGTAGAACGCCGCCTTGCCGCCCACGGCAATGGAAATCTTTGTCTTTTCCAGCTTGGGTTGCGCGCGCAACGCGGGTGCCGCGACCGACGCAGCAGCCAGGATGGCGGCCGAGCCGAAGGTACGGCGGGTGATGTGGCTATTTTTCATTGGGGGAACCTCTTTCGGGCTTGGATCCGAGGTTAACCACCGCGCTCCGGCATCGCATCGGGAACATCCCGTGCGGGTTTTCACGTAAGGTGATTCCGCTAACGCGTTACCGCCAGCCGCAAAAAAGAATACCGACGTTCACCAGCAGCGCGAGCGTCCAGATGGCAGTGCGCACCGTGGGCAGGCCTGCCACATGCATCGCGATGTAGATGATGCGCAAGGTGATGAACAGCACCGCCAGGATGTCCACCCGCGTCTGCGGCGCACCCAGCTGGTGGGCGATCACCACCGCGCCGATGAAAAACGGCAGCGCTTCGAAGCTGTTGGCCTGGGCCGCACTGGCGCGCGCCTGCCAGTCGCTCGGCTGCCGCGCCAGCCAGCCGCAGGCGATCGGCAGGAGCGCGGCGACCAGCACACACCAGTACGCCACGGTGAACCGCGCGACTTGCATCGACATGTTTCCTACCTTCGATCGACCAACGCGTGCGCGATGGTTCCCAAGTCCACGTATTCCAGTTCACTCCCGGCCGGCACGCCGCGCGCAAGCCGCGTGACGTTCAATCCGCGCGCCTTCAGCGCTTCGCCGATCACGTGCGCCGTGGCCTCGCCTTCGGCCGTGAAATTGGTCGCCAGGATCACTTCCCGCACCACGCCGTCGGTCGCGCGCGCGAACAGCTTCGCCAGCCCGATGTCCTTGGGCCCGATGCCGTCGAGCGGGCTCAACTTGCCCATCAGCACGAAGTACAGGCCCTTGAAAGCGGCCGTGCGTTCCAGCGCCGCCTGGTCGGCCGGCGTCTCGACCACGCACAATTTGCTGTGGTCGCGCTGCGCGTCCAGGCAGGTGGAACACACCTCGTTCTCGGTGAACGTGTGGCACAGGCTGCAATGGCGGATCTGCGTGGCCGCCTGCTCCAGCGCCTGCGCCAGCACCTGGGCGCCGGGACGGTCGTGCTGCAGCAGGTGGAAAGCCATGCGCGAAGCCGACTTCACGCCCACGCCGGGCAGGCGGCGCAGCGCCTCGATCAGGGCGTTGAGGGTGTTGGTGTCGGCCATCCGGCTTTTAGAACGGCAGCTTCATCCCGCCCGGCAGCCCCGGCATGCCCGCGGTGAGCTTGCCGATCTTCTCCTGCGAGGTCTCCTCGGCCTTGCGCACCGCCGCGTTGAAGGCGGCGGCCACCAGGTCCTCGAGCATGTCCTTGTCGTCGGCCAGCAGGCTCGGGTCGATGGTGATGCGCTTGACTTCGTGCTTGCAGGTCATCGTCACCTTCACCAGGCCGGAGCCGGATTCGCCGGTGACTTCGATGAAGGCCAGTTCGTCCTGCGCCTTCTTCAGGTTGTCCTGCATGGCCTGCGCCTGTTTCATGAGGCCGGCGAGTTGTCCTTTGTTGAACATGTGATTCTTCCTTCAGTTGTTCTGCACGGGCTTGATGCTTCCGGGCACGATTTTCGCGCCAAAGTCGCGCATCATGTCCTGGACGAAGGGATCGCCCAGGATGACTTCTTCCGCCGCATGCTGCCTCTCGGCGGCGGCGGCCGCATTGCGCCGGGCCGGGCTGTCGGTCACGTTGCCGACTTCGACGGTGAGGTTCACCGCGTGGCCCGCCCCGTGAAGCGCGCTGCGCAGCCGCTCGCGGCTGGCCGGCTGGTTGAGCGATTCGCGTTCCACCCGCAGCATCCAGTGGCCCTCGTCGCGGCCCACCAATTGCGATTGCAGCGCCAGCTCGCGCACCAGTGCCGCCACCACCTCGCGCGCAACCAGGTCGGTGACGACCGTGTGCCAGAAGTCGCCCTCTTCCGTCGGCACCCAACTCGCCGCGGCCGCGGTCACATTCTCGCGCGGCGATTCCGCCTGCACCCGCACCGGCACGCAGACCACCTCGCCATCCGGCCGGCCGTTCACCGCCGCCGGCGGGCGCTGGGCTGGTTTGGCGACCGCGGGCTCGACCACCGGCAGCACGCGGCCCGGCGGCGCGCCGACGGGCATCGCAGTGCGCGCCGGAGCAGGCGCCTGCAAGGGCGCCATGCGCGGCGTTTCATTCAGAGTTTTTTTTTGAGCAGCCGGCGTCTTGAACGCCAGCAGCCGCAGCAGCACCATGGTCAGCGCCGCGTATTCATCGGGCGCCAGGCCCAGCTCAGCGCGGCCATGCAGGCACATGCTATAGAGCAATTGCGTTTCGTCGGCCGGCATCAGACCCGCCAAGCGCGCGATCTCGACGGTTTCACTGTCGCCGTTATCGGCCGCCGAAGGCACCGCCTGGATCACCGCCATGCGCTGCAGCACGGCACTCATCTCTTCCAGGGTGGACGCCGCGCTCAAGCCCTGGACGCGCAAGGCATCGGAGATTTCCACCACAGTCTTGCCATCGCCTTGCGCCAGCGCGTCGATCAGGTGGAACACGTGGCTGCTGTCCACGCTGCCCAGCATCCGGCGCACCGCCGCCTCTTCGAGCTTTCCGCCGCCGAACGCGATCGCCTGGTCGGTAAGCGACAGCGCATCGCGCATCGAGCCGCGTGCCGCGCGCGCCAACAGCCGCAAGGCCTGCGCGTTCGCTTCGATCCCTTCGGCCCGCAGCACGTGGGCGAGATATTCCTGCACCGTTTCCGGCGCCATGGGCCGCAGGTTGAATTGCAGGCAGCGCGACAGCACCGTGACCGGCACTTTTTGAGGATCGGTGGTGGCCAGCACGAACTTCATGTACTCGGGCGGCTCCTCCAGCGTCTTGAGCATCGTGTTGAACGCGTGCCCGGACAGCATGTGCACTTCGTCGATCATGAAGACCTTGAAGCGGCCCTGCACCGGCTTGTACACCGCCTGTTCGAGCAGCGACTGCATGTCTTCCACGCCGCGGTTGGACGCGGCGTCCAGTTCGGTGTAGTCGGGGAAGCGCCCGTTGTCGATGTCGACACAGGCCTGGCACACCCCGCAAGGCGTGGCCGTGATGCCGCCGTTGCCGTCCGGTCCCTGGCAGTTGAGCGACTTCGCCAGGATGCGCGCCACCGTGGTCTTGCCGACGCCGCGCGTGCCGGTGAACAAGTAGGCATGGTGCAGCCGCTGCTGAGTCAGCGCGTTCGTCAATGCCTGCACCACGTGCTCCTGGCCGACCATTTCCGTGAAGGTCTTGGGCCGGTATTTGCGGGCGAGCACGAGATAGGACATGCGGGAATTCTACGGGTTGCCCATCCGCGTCCCGTTCGCCCCGCAGGGGCTTCGCCCGCCGCCTACAATATCGGTTGACGGGCCTCCCCGCATGGGGAAGCGGCCAACCGGGTCAGGTGGGGAACCAAGCAGCCCTAACTGTGGACTCAGTGCCGGGGGTAAGGCTCGTCAACCCTCATTTCCCGCAATCACCATCCGTTTGAGCCTTCCGCGCTACCGCGTGGCGGCTGACTGTAACGATGGGCTACGTCCGACAAACTTTCAACTCTTACCGTCCTAGAGTCTCTTCACCGTCGGAGGTGAACCATGAACGCAGTTCTTGCGGACAGGCCGGATCAGTCGAATGCAGGTGCCGTTACCGGGTTGCGCGTTGCCGCGCTGGTGATGCTTTGCCTCGCCGGCTTCCCGGCCTTCGCAGGCGACGACGCGTCGAACGACGCCCCGATCGTGCTGGCACAGGCCGGCATGACCCCCGCCGAGCGGAATCGCCCGCAACTGGAAGTGACCACCTCTTCCGTGCCCCGCTTCGACAACACCGACGGCTCCAACCGTTCGTCGCGCCTGGACATGACCTGGCTGCCGCCGCGGCGCTCGGCCCTCGGCCTTTCGCTGGGCATGACCAGCCCCGATTCGACATCGCTCGGCTCCGCGCCGCGCACTGGGCTGCAGCCCACCGTGGACCTGGGCCTGCACTGGCGCTATACGCTGGACAGCAACTATCGCTTCGACGTCACGGCTTGGCGCCGGATGGTGCCGCCCGACGCGCTGACGCTCGTGCAAACCCGCGAGGCCAGCTACGGCGCCCGCGTGGAGATGCAACTGGGCCACAGCGTGCCCAAGAGCGGCTTCAACATCGAGCGCGGTTTCATCGGCCTGCAATTGGAAAGCGGCGCGCGCGTGACGCTCAAGCGCAGCGGCGGCAAGCCGATGATGTATTACCGCTCCAAGTTCTGAGCAGCCACCGGCGCACCCAGTAACTTCAGCGCGCCCTTCGCCGCCACCCGCCCTGTGGCGAAGCATGCGGTGAGCAGGTAGCCGCCGGTCGGCGCTTCCCAATCCAGCATTTCGCCCGCGCAGAACACGCCCGGCGACTGCCGCAACATCAGGTGCTCATCGAGCGCTTCGAAGCGAACGCCGCCGGCAGTGCTGATGGCTTCGTCGATCGGCCGGGCGGCAACCAACGTCACCGGCAGCGCTTTGATCGCGGCAGCCAAGAGGGCCGGGTCCTGCAGGGCCTGCTTGGGCAGGAGCTCATGCAGTAGCGCGAGCTTGATGCCGTCCAGCCCCAGCCGGCTCTTCAGGTGGCTGGACAGCGACCGCGATCCGCGCGGGTGCGCCACTTCCATAAGAACCTGGTCAGCGCTCTTGACGGGCAGCAAATCAAGCTCGAACGTCGCCGACCCCTGGGCTTGGATTTCATCGCGTAGCAGCGCAGACACCGCATAGACGAGGCTGCCCTCGATGCCGGTGGCGGTGGCGACGAATTCGCCTTGGCGCTGGAACGCACCGAAGCGGATGGCGACCGACTTGAAGGGATGGCCGGCAAAGCGCGATGAAAAATACTCGCTCCAGCCGTTGCGGACATCGAAACCGCAATTGGAGGGCGCGAGCGGTGCGATATCGACACCACGCTCCTGCAGCAGCGGAACCCAGGCACCGTCCGAGCCGAGCCGCGCCCAGCTGGCACCGCCGAGCGCCAGCACGACGGCGTCGGCTTGCACGGCCTGCTCGCCTTGCGCTGTGTCGAAGCGTAACGCGCCGTTCGCAGCCCAGCCGCGCCACCGATGCCGCATGTGGAACTGCACGCCGGCCGCACGCAACCGATGCAGCCAGGCGCGCAGCAAAGGCGCGGCTTTCATCTCGGCCGGGAAAATGCGCCCCGAAGTCCCGACGAACGTTTCGACACCCAAACCTTGTGCCCATTCCCGCAACGCCTGTGGGTCGAACTGCTTGAGCAAGGGCTCGATCTGCGGCTGGCGGGCGCCGTAGCGCGAAGCGAAGATCGCGAACGGTTCCGAATGCGTGAGGTTGAGTCCGCCTTTGCCCGCGAGAAGGAACTTGCGGCCGACCGAAGGCATCGCGTCATACACATCCACCCGGACGCCGCCAGCCGCAAGCACTTCGGCTGCTGCCAGGCCGGCCGGCCCGGCGCCGATAACCGCGACGCTTTTCATTCGACCGGCACCAATCTGCCTTCACCGGTGAGGAACGCCGCTTTCACGGTTGTCCCGGGATAGGCGTTTGCCACGGCGTCACGGTAGCGCTGCATCTTGGCGATCAGCGCTGCGTCACGCTCCGGGCGGAACGCCGACTTGAAGTCCAGCACCCACCATTCGTGCGCACCGTTGGCGCGGTCCACGCGGCGCACCAGCCGGTCGAGCCGGAGCAGTTCGCCCTGATGCAGCAGCTCGACTTCGTTGCCATGCCAGTCCACCACGCCGGTATCCCAGGCCCAGGCACCTTCGCCGGCCAGGATGCGCTGCGCGGTAGCGACGGCGCCTCGAACCGCTCCGGCATCGAGCGCGAATTGCTGAGCCACATGCCGAAGCTGCATCGGGGACCACGACGGCGGGCCCGGAACGTGCAGTTCGAGCAGCCGATGCACGGCCTCGCCGAAGCGCGTCTGCGCGGTCGAAACGGAAACCGGCGCTGGTGGTGTTGCCGCGACCATCTCCGCGCTCGGCTTGGGCACGACGGGCAGCAGAAAGCGCGACGCGGCCGGTGTCGTGGCCGTGTGAACCGGCACTTGGGGCGCGGGCAAGGCTTCGCACAGCCCTTCGAGCCGCTGCCACCAGCTGGCCTCGGCTGCGACATGCGGCTGCACCGACGAGATCACCAGCTTCCGCCGCGCGCGCGTCATCGCCACGTACAGCGCGTTGAGCTCCTCGCGCTGGCGAGCCGCCATCTCCACGTCAAGCGCCTCGGTGCTGCAGGCTGGGGGCCGGGTTTCGCTGGCCAGGAACGCAAAGCGCCACGGTGTCGGCGCTTCGCCGGGCCACTCCACGATCACGCTCATGGAATCGGCCTTGGGCGGCGGCCCGTCGGTATCGAGCATCAGCACCACGGGCGCTTCCAGGCCCTTGGCGCCGTGCACGGTGAGCAGCCGCACCGCTCCCGCGGCGGCTTTGGCGGGGGACTGCACGCCACCGGCCTTGAGCGCGCGCACGAAGGCATAGGGCGTGGCGTAGCGCGCGCCGTCGATCTGCAGGGCCGCGCCCAGCAATGCCTGCAGATTGCCAAGCACCGCTTCGCGCAACGGCGGGGGCGCCGCCGCCGCGAACCGCGCGAGCACGTCGCCTTCGTTGTAGATCGCTTCGAGCGCGTCGTGCGGAGGAAATTGGTCGACCCAAGCCTTCCACTTCAGCAACGTGGCCGCCAGATTCTCGGGCACAGGTGGCGGCAATTTTTCCCGTTGAAGCAGTTCGAACCACGGCAGCGCGGGGCCTGCGGCGGCCGCGTTGCGCGCCGCCAGCGCGATCTGCACCAGCGCTTCGTCATCCAGGTTGAACAGCGGCGACTTCAGCGCCCGCGCCAACGACAGGTCATGCGTCGGCGACACCAGCACGTCCAGCAGCGCCACGATGTCCAGCACCTCGGGCGCTTCCCCCAATTCGGTCTTCTCGGGTTGCTGCGCCGGAATATGAAGGGCCCGCAATTCGTCCTCCATCACCCCGAGCCGGTCGCGCCGGCGCGCCAGCACCATGATGTCGCCCGGCACGACGCCGCTCGCCAACTGCGCGGCCACCCACGCGGCCGCTTGCCGGCATTCGAGCGTCACCAATTTTTCTTCGGGCAGTTCGCGCGGAACCGTGAGGCTGTCGCGCCACTCGAGTTCCGTATCGGGATCGGCGGCCACGGTGGGTGCCTTCTGCGCGCGCTCGATCTGCGGCAGCCGGCCCGCCGCCCCGATCTCTTTCGATTCGGTGGTGTGCGAGCGAAAGCCCTCGTAGCGGCCCTCCTCCTGCGCGCGGCTCATCACTTCATTGACGATCGCCATCAGCGCCGGTGCGACGCGATGCGTGTGGTCGCAACTGAGGACATCGCCGTCCAGCGCGTCCTTCACGAAATCCTTGGCCGCATGGAACACCTGCGGCTCGGCGCGGCGGAACCGGTAGATGCTCTGCTTGGGGTCGCCCACGATGAAGACGCCGGGCCGCTTGCCGCCCGCGCCCGCGTAGCCGGACAGCCATGCATTGAGCGCCTGCCATTGCAGCGGATTGGTGTCCTGGAACTCGTCGATCAGCAGGTGGCCGGTGCGCGCGTCCAGTTTCTCCTGCACCCATCCGGACAGCACCGGGTCGGACAGCATCACCAGCGCCGCGCGCTCCACGTCGTTCATGTCGATCCAGCCGTGCTCGCGCTTGAGCGCGTTGAACTCGGCGATCAGCAGCCGTGCCAGCCGCATGATGCGCTGGTGGTGCAGCCAGGCTTCGTGCTGCGCGCGCGCGGCGCACAGATCCTGCAGCTCGGGCTCGGCTTCCTGCGCGGGCGCGAACTTGGCCAGGTTCGCCGTCAAACGGTCCTCGCCGGCGACAAAGAAGGCCTTGCGCAAAAGGGCAAAGCGCTCCTGCAAGTCCTGCGTGTCGAACGCATCGATGATCGACTCCGCGGCTTTCTGCGGCGTCTTGTTTTTCTCGATGCCCAGCAGACGGGCACGCGCGAGCCAGGTGCGGCGCGCAATGTCGCCTTCCAGGATCGATTCGGGCTGCGCGAAAGCCGCGTACTGCGGAAAGACCTCGCCGAACGGCTTGACGCTGGCCTCCACCACGCCATGCAAGTCGGCCAGCGTGAACTCCACGCGCTTGGCCAGGGCGGCATGCAGGGCCCTCTGCGTCTGGAACCGGCCGAACGCCGCAACAGAGGCTTCGAAGTCACGCCGCGCCGGCGGTTCCGCGGCCACGGCTGTATGGAAGCGCCGCCACACCAGCGCGACGGCTTCGCTGTCGTCCTCCAGCAGGTCGTAGTTGGCCGGCAGTTCCAGGGCTTCCAGCACCGACAGCGGCGCGTTGCGCAGCAGCGCCGCAAACCAGCTGTGGAAGGTCCGCACCTGCACCGGCCTGCCACTGGCCAGCAAATTGCGATAGAGATTATTCAGCGCCTCGCGCAGATGGGGCTGCGGTGCGAGACCCCTTTCGATCAAGGCCTTGTCCAGCGCCTCATCTGATGCAGTCGAGAACGCCAGCAGCCATTCATGCAAGCGCTGCCGCATCTCGCCCGCCGCCTTCTTGGTGAACGTGATCGCCAGGATCTCGTGCGGCTGCGCGCCGTCCAGCAGCGCGCGCAGGATGCGCGACACCAGCATCCAGGTCTTGCCGGCACCGGCGCACGCTTCCACCACCACGCTTCGTTTCGGGTCGCAGGCGATTGCGTAGAACTGCTCGCGCGTGACGCGCCGGCCGTTGTGTTCATAGGCGAGGTCCTGGCGATCGCTCATGACCACCAATCCCTGCGGCACAAGCCGCGCGCGGCGCAGAACTCGCACGCCAGGCCTTCGCCCAATGCCGGCATCTCGGCGCCGCCTGCGACCTGCCCCAGGTCGTGCAGGATGCCTTCGACCAGCAGGTCGCGCGCTTTCACCACCGCGGGCTGGTCCAGCCGCTCGGTCTTGCCGCGCTCGCCGACGTTCACATAGGCGGCAGCCAGTGTGTCCTCTTCCAGCAAGGCGGCATAGAACGCCAATTGCGTGTCTTCCACCGGCTGGCGAATCCGATTCGCCGTGGTGGGCCGGCCCTCGGTCTTGTAGTCCATCACCAGCAAGCTGCCATCGGGCATGCGGTCGATGCGGTCGATGCGGCCGACCAATTTGACCGGGCCGAGCTGCATCTCGTGCTCGCTTTCGGCCCGCTCGAATACCGCGCCCAATGCCTCGTGCTTCGCCAGCCACGCCAGGTAGCCGTCGCGCACCTGCGGCCAAGCGGCCGCGAAGGGGAGGAACTCGCCCTCTTCCAGGCCCTGGGCCTTGGTGACTTCGTCGGCCGTGATGTCGAGCAGCCGCGCGCGCGCCGGTCCCGCGAATTCCGGGCTGTCATGCAGCACCGCATGGAAAGCGGCCAACACCTTGTGCAGCCAATTGCCGAAATCGCGCTTGTCCAGCTCGGTGTCGATTTCGCTCGCCTCCTGCAGGCCGAGCTGCCGCAGCGCGAAGAAGCGATAAGGACAACGCCGCAAGTCCTCATATGCGCTGGCCGACAGTTGGACCAGCGGCAGGCGCGCGCCCGCCGGCAAGGGCTTGCGCACCGGCTGCACCTCGACCTCGCGTGAATCGCGCGGGTCGGCAGCGCGCTGCGCCTCGTCGTCCAGGATCAGCGATTGCACCAAGGCGCTGGCCAGCACCGGTTCACCGCTGTCGTCGCTGCTGCGCCAGAGCACGTCGCAGTGCGGCGTGCTCAGCGCGCTGCGCCAACCGGCCCGCGTTTGCCGCTCCAGCAGGTCCCGCGAAGGCAAGTCCAGCAACGCGCGCTGCGCCGCGGTCCAGGGGCCCGCGGGTTCCGGCGAAGGCGGAAGGCGGACTTCATCGCAACCCGCCAGCACGACAGCGCTGATGTCGCGGCCCAGCAGCTGGTTGAACGGCAGGATCACAACTTGCTCGGCCTGCGGATGCTCCGGCGTGAAATTCACGGCCTCCAAGGTTTCGTTCACCCATGCCGTGAAGTCTGCGAGCGTGAAGCGGCGGGCGGCTTGCGGCAATTGCTGCCAGTGCGCCTGCATCTCCTCCTGCAGGCCGAGCGCGGAGATCACCTGCGTGCCTGCAAGGTCCGCTTCCAGACGCGTCCAGCGGCCGCCGGCTTGCAGCAGCTCTCGCAGCGCCTGCAGCCACTGCGGCAGCGCACGAGCGCGCTGCATCGGCTCGCGCCAAGCCTCCGCCTCATCGATCAGCGCCCGCCATTTCGCATCGTCGCCGGATCGCAGCGACAACACCGCGCGCCACTCGCGCAATCCTTCGCGCCGGACCCTGCGCTCGAGGGCGGATGCCGTCGCGGGTGCGACGGTGGGCGCATTCTTCAGCCAGTCGAGCACCGCGTCGCTGCCGGCGTTCCACGCGCAGGCGCGCAAGGCGCCCATGACGTGCGCGGCGGCGCGGGTCGTCGACAGTTTCCAGCCCGTTTCGTCGCGGATGCCGATGCCGCGTTCGCCGAGCATGGCCCGCACGCGCCGCGTGAGCACCCGGTCGATGGCGGCCAGCGCCACCGGTACACGGCCGGCATCGATGTGGCGAACGACGCAAGCGGCCGTCATCTCCGCTTCCTGCGAGGGGTCGTCGGCCAGGTGCAGCGTGATCGATCCCAAGGCAGCGCCATCGTCCAGCGCAAGGCTCACGGCCTTGCTGCCCAGGGCCTTGCCGATCGCCAGTGCCATCGGGTCGGCCTCGAAGCCTTCGAGGATGACCAGCAGGTCGAGCTCTTGCGCGAGTTCAGGGCGCAGCAACGCGTCGGTGGCGTAGGCGGATGCCGCCGCCCATTCGACGGCGATTCGGCCCACGGCCGCTTCGAGTTGCAGGATCTGCGCTTCCGTGCCCAGCGCGGCCGCGGCACGTGCACGAACTGCCCAAGCGGGCCGTTCGGCGGGAACCAGCGCCGCCGCGACGCCGGCGAGTTGCCTTGCGGCTTCGACCAGGCGGCCTGCGAGCAGATCGGCGCGTGAGCCGAGGCCCGCCTTTTCGAGCCACAACCGCGCGGTAAGCAGGTCGCGCCCCATGTCGAAGCTGATGTCGTCGTTGCCGGGCGCGAATGCGGTCTTGCCGGCCCAGTTCATCGTGGTCTCGAAGCGAGGCGGAAAGCCGTCGGGTACTGCCATGGCCCAGAGCCGCTTGGCCAGCGGCATGAGCTGGGCATAGGGCAGCAGCACGACGGTGCGGGCCGGGTGCGCGCCATGCTGAGCCACGAGCGCACGAACTTGCGCGAGCAGCTCTTGCCAGCGGCGTTGTTGATGGGTTTGCGCTATCGCATCCATAGCGTTCGCGAGGGCGTCCATACCCGACGCGGGGACTTGGTTTCTGTCACAATTCCCTCACTGTACTTGCACAGCCCTTGCACACCGCAGCGGGCACCGCCCATAGCCCAAAGGAATTCAAACCATGGCCAGCGACCTGATCAAGCACATCTCCGACGCAAGTTTCGAGGCCGACGTCCTGAAGGCCGACAAGCCCGTGCTGGTGGATTACTGGGCCGAATGGTGCGGCCCCTGCAAGATGATCGCGCCGATCCTCGACGAAGTTTCGGCCACCTACCAGGACAAGCTGCAGATCGCCAAGATGAATGTGGACGAGAACCGCGACATCCCGGCCAAGTTCGGCATCCGCGGTATCCCCACCCTGATGCTGTTCAAGGACGGCCAATTGGCAGCCACGAAGGTCGGCGCCATGAGCAAGGCCCAGTTGACCGCGTTTATCGACCAGCAGCTCGCGTAAGTTTCTCAGGCCGCCGTGGATGCCGGGCCAAGCCCGGCATGACAGTTTTCCCGGTTTTTCCTGCATAATCTCCCTCAGTTCACCGATTCGCCATACGAAGGCGGCCCGGTTCGAGTTCCCCGGCAGTGAGGCACCCTCGCCTCTCGCCCCCCTCCCCCAAGACACAACAAGAACTCCGCAAGGAGTACCTCCATGCACTTAAACGAACTCAAGGCACTTCACGTGTCTGAAGTCCTGAAACAGGCTGAAGAGCTCGAGATCGAAAACACCGGCCGCATGCGCAAGCAGGAGCTGATGTTCGCGATCATCAAGAAGCGGGCCCGCGCCGGCGAACAGGTCTTTGCCGACGGCGTGCTGGAAATCCTGCCCGACGGCTTCGGCTTCCTGCGCAGCCCGGACACCAGCTACACCGCGAGCACCGACGACATCTACATCTCGCCCAGCCAGGTGCGGCGCTTCAACCTGCACACCGGCGACATGATCGAAGGCGAAGTGCGCACGCCCAAGGACGGCGAACGCTACTTCGCGCTCACCAAGCTGGACAAGGTCAACGACGGCCTGCCCGAGAACAACAAGCACAAGGTGATGTTCGAGAACCTGACGCCGCTGTTCCCGAAGGAGCAGATGAAGCTCGAGCGCGACACCTTCAAGGGCGAAGAGAACATCACCAGCCGGGTGATCGACATCATCGCCCCGATCGGCAAGGGCCAGCGCGCCTTGCTGGTGGCGCCGCCCAAGAGCGGCAAGACGGTGATGATGCAGCACATGGCCCACGCCATCGCGGCCAACTACCCGGACAGCTACCTCATGGTCCTGCTCGTCGATGAGCGGCCGGAAGAAGT
>JAQGMS010000218.1 GCA_028292245.1 Ramlibacter sp. | reverse complement strand
CCCAGCATCATGGTCTAGACGAAGAAGACCGAGACATTGCGCGAGTTCTTGATGCCCGGCTGGTCCTTGCGCTTCAGGTCATGGATGGCGATGGCCGTGGTGACGACCGCGTCCAGGATGCCTTCCGGAATCTCCTTGAGAGTTCCGCCTTCGGGACCGTACAGGATGGCGGGGTTGGTCATCAGGTGGCCGACATTGCGCACGAACATCAGCGACCGGCCGTGCAGGCTCAGCTTGCCGCCGGCGGGACTGGTGTATTCGCGGTCGGGGTTCAGGCCGCGGGTGAAAGTCTTGCCGCCCTTTTGCACTTCCTCGGTCAGCGTGCCCTGCAGGATGCCCAGCCAGTTGGAATAGGCCAGCACCTTGTCGGCGGCATCCACCACGGCGACCGAATCTTCCAGGTCCATGATGGTGGAGAGCGCGGCTTCCACCACCACGTCGCTGATGCCGGCCGCGTCTTCCTTGCCGATGGCGGTGCCGCGGTCGATGCGGATGTCCAGGTGGATGCCGTTGTGGCGCAGCAGGACCGAAGAAGGCGCTTCAGCCGCGCCCTGGTATCCGACGAACAGCGAGGGATCGGCCAAGCCGGTGGCGGCGCCGCTCGTGGGTTTCACCACCAGCTTGCCGCCGGCCACGCTGTAGAGCGCCGCGTCCTTGTGCGAGCCGGACGCCAGCGGCGCCGCCTGGTCCAGCACGTTGCGCGCATAGGCAATTACCTTCGCGCCGCGCGCCGGGTTGTAGCCCTTGCCCTTTTCGATGCCCTCGGTTTCAGGGATGACGTCGGTGCCGTAGAGCGCGTCGTACAGCGAGCCCCAACGCGCGTTGGCGGCGTTCAGCGCGTAGCGGGCGTTGAGGATCGGCACCACCAATTGCGGGCCGGCCTGCAGCGCCAACTCGTCGTCGACGTTGGTCGCGGTCGCGGTCACATGGGCCGGTACCGGCACCAGGTAGCCGATCTTTTCCAGGAAGGCGCGGTAGGCCTTCATGTCGCGGATCGGGCCGGGGTTGGCCTTGTGCCAGGCGTCCATCTCGGATTGCAAGTGGTCCCGCTCGGCCAGCAGCGCGATGTTCTTCGGCGCCAGCTCCGTGACGATGGCGTCGAAGCCTTTCCAGAAAGCCGCGCTGGTGACGCCGGTGCCCGGCAGCACCTTTTCTTCGATGAAGCGGTGCAGTTCGGTGGCGACTTGCAGGCCGTGGACGGATGTGCGGGCGGTCATGGAATCTCCTCGAAGCAAAGGGCGCGGTTTTAGAAAAAGGCAAGGACGTCGCGCAGGCTGCTACCGCTGCGCGTGGGCTGCGTGCCCAGTTCCTCGAAAGGCAATTGATAGCGGTTGACCCACAGCGTGCGATATCCGTACCAGGTCGCGGCCAGCGCGTCCCAGCCGTTGCAGCTGACGAAGGCGATCTGCTTGGGCTCCAGCCCTGTGGCCTTCGGTCCCAGCGCATAGGCGTCGGGATGTGTCTTGTACTTGCGCACGGTGTCGATGCTGAGCACGTGATCGAGCAGGTCTTCCAGCCCGGCGCTGCGCACCGCGACGCCCAGCATCTCGGGGTCGCCGTTGCTGAGGATCCCGGTGACGATGCCCTTGGCTTTCAGCGCGGCCAGCACTTCCTTGTTTTCGGGGAAGGCGGAGAGATGGCGGTACTGGTTCATCAGCCGCTCTTCATGCGCGGCGGTGAGGTCCAGCGCCAGGCGCTTGCAGGCATAGCGCAGGCCGGCGCGCGTCAGTTCCCAGAACGGCTTGTAGTGCGCACCGTCGTTGCTGGTGGTGACTAGGCGCGTGTACTCGATCTGCTTGTCGCGCCACAGCACGCCCAGCGCGGCGCCGTGACCCGGGAACAGTTGCTCGGCCAGCAGGCCGACGCTGTAGACGTCGAACAGGGTGCCGTACGCATCGAACAGGACGGCCTTGGGTTTTTCCATCGCGATACTTTATTTGATACTTTAGCGACAATTAAGGACGAGAAAAGTCATGTATCTATTACTGAAACGGAGGGAATCACGCGCAACACTTGCCGCCGCAAGCACAATTACGTTTGAATGTAGGATGCATTACTCTATGCGATAATCTATTCATATCAGATGGTTTACCCCTGTCAGACCAGCGAGATTATCTATTCATGTCGGACCTCTCAGATCGGTTAAGGCAAGCCTTGCGCTCAGCGGGAGCCGCACGCAGTGCCGAACTGCAGGAGTCGAGCGGCGCCAGCCAGGCGTCGGTTTCGCGTGCGCTTGCGCCGCTATTGAAGGACGGCGAGGTACTGAAGGTGGGCCGCGGACGGACGCAAGCCTACGTGGCGCCGCGGCTGGTCGAAGGAATCGGGACCACACCCACCGTTCGCGTCATGAAGGTGGACGAGGCCGGTGGGGTCAGCCCCTTCGGCGTGCTGATCCCGGTCACCGGCGGCCGCTGCTGGATGGAGGAAGAAGCCGAGGGCATCTCCGCGCTGCACGGGAGCCTGCCCTGGTTCCTGGCCGACATGAGGCCCGACGGGTTCCTGGGCCGCTCGTTTAGCCATGCCCATCCGCAACTGCGGCTGGCCGCCAGCCCGGCCGACTGGAGCGACGACGACGTGCTCAAGGCGCTGTGCCAGGTGGGCGACGACCTGCCCGGCAACCTGATCGTGGGAGACCAGTCCTTCGATCGCTTCATGCACTCGTCCCCCGCACCACGCGTCGTCCCGTCACAGTACGCCGCCCTGGCTGCAGCGGCCATGAGCGGGGCGTTGCCCGGGTCTTCGGCGGGCGGCGAGCAGCCGAAGTTCTGCGCGGTGCGCGAGGACGGCCAGCCCGTGATCGTGAAGTTCTCCGCCGCGGGCGGCTCGCCGGCCGAACAGCGCTGGGGTGACTTGCTCGTTTGCGAGCACCTGGCACTGCGGACGCTGCACGAGCATGGCGTACCCGCGGCGCGCTCGACGGTTTCGCGCGCCGAAGGCCGGACATTCCTCGAAGTCGAGCGCTTCGATCGCACCCGCGAAGGGCGCATCGGCATGGTCTCGATGCGGTCCTTCGACAACGAGTACATCGGCCAGATCGACAACTGGGCCGCCGCAGCCGAACGCATGCGCACGCGGGGGCTGCTGCCGGACGCCGACACCCGCCGACTGGTGTTTCTCGAGGCGTTCGGCCAGCTGATCGGCAATACCGACCGGCACTACGGCAACATCTCGCTGGTGATCGACAATGGCCGCTGGCGAATCGCGCCGGCCTACGACATGCTGCCGATGCTGTACGCACCCACTGCCTCCGAGCTTGTCGAGCGCGAATTCAATCCGGGCGCCCTGGCGCCCACGCCGCAGACGCTGGAGGTGTGGCCGCAGGCGCGCGGCCTCGCGCGGCAGTACTGGATGAATGTCGCGGCGGAACCCCTCGTCTCCGACGCCTTCCGGGCGATGGCTGCCGATCACGCGAGCCAGCTCGAAGGCCCGGCCCAGATCCGGCGACCCGCCGAAATCAATGCAATGACTCATCCCAGGTAAAGAAGCGCTCGACGCCGCCCTCGCGGATGAGGGCGATGTCTTCCATGAAGCAGCGATCGGTCGTGCCGCCTGGCAGGTAGATGTGCGTGCTCAGCACGGAATCGCGCTCGAGGGTCCAGTCGCGGCCCGAGGCGGCCATGTCCATGTCGATGTGGTCCAGCCCGACGCCGTGAAAGTAGACGAGCGCGCCATCATCGTTGCCGCCTGCCCGCAGCATCGCGCGCCGGCCCGCGGCCGCCAGTTCGCTGAGCCTCGCGCCGGGACGAGCGCGCTGGTTGATCTCCTCCAGGCACGCGGTCACGCCGGCCCAATCCCGCCGCGCCGCTGAGGTTGGCTCCGAGCCGACCACCCAGGTCTTGCCGCCGTCCCAGCAGTAGCCGTTGTACTTTCCGTGGCAGTCGAACATCACGTGCTCGCCCGGGATGAGCACATGGTCGGTGACTTCGCGGTCGGAGTGGGCCACGCGGGCGCAGCCTGGGTCGTTGACCATTTGCATCGAGTCCGGGAGGTTGGGGCTGCCACCCAGCGCGAGCGCTTCCACCTGGAAGGCGAACACCAATTCGCGGAAGGTCATTCCCGGTGTCCACTGGCGCATGGCCCGCACCTGTGCCGTCTGGTTGATCAGCGTGGACTGGCGCAGCAGCGCGATCTCGGCAACGGTCTTCTGCTGGCGCACGTAGCGGAAGTCGTTCTCCGCGGGTTGCGGCTTGAGCGCGGGCAATGCCTGCCGCAGCGCCATGCCGAAACCGAGATTGTCGAAGCCGACGCGCCCGCCCGCCATGCCCAGGTCCTTGAGCGCCGCGACGACCGCGTCGCCCAGGCCGAGGTGATACACGGGATTGCTGCCGAGGCGCCCTTCGAGGTCGTCGAGCAAGCGGGCCGGAACGAAGCGTCGCAACTCGCGAGGGTGCGCGGGCACGTCGTACGGCAGCACCGTCGCATAGGGCCGGATGTCGCGGATCCAGGTCGGCTGCACGTCCAGGCGCGCCAGGTCGATGTCGGGCATGACCAGCACGGGATTGTGCGGCGCATGCCGCGAGATCACGACCGGGTGCATGCCGATCTCCTCGGGAATGGTGCTGTGCCGCGCATAGCTGCTCATGTAGTACTGGTTCGTCGCGTACATGGCGACCATGGCGTCCAGGCCCTGCTGCTTCATCCGCGCGACCAGCCGGTCGAGGTTGCACAACTGCGAAGGCGCGGCCATGCGCGGCGCCACGGTGCGCCGCAGCGCGGGCAGCGGCGCTTCCTTCTCGTTTCCCGCCTGGGACTGTGGCCGCGGCATCTCCGCGGCCACGGCGCCGAGCACGGCCTTGTGTTCGAGGAAGGCATCGAGACCGTACTCGCCGAACTCGCGCCCGTTGCCGGATTGCTTGTAGCCGCCGAAGGGTGCCGCGAGATCGGGCATGGCTTCGTTCAGGTGCACGTTGCCGACCCGCAACTGCGCCGCGACCTCCTCCGCGCGTGCGAGGTCGGCGCTGTATACGTACGCCGCGAGGCCGGTGGGCGTATCGTTCGCGAGGCGTACCGCGTCTTCCTCGTTCTCGTAGGTCATGATGCAAAGCACCGGCCCGAAGATCTCTTCCCTGGCAATGCGCATGGACGGATGGACCCGCGCGAACACCGTGGGCCGGCAGAAATAGCTGCTGGTGAGTGGGTCGGGCCGGCCGGGACCACCGCACACCAGTTGCGCGCCTTCGTCGATGCCGGCCTGGATGAGCCGCTGCACGTGCTGGAACTGACGGCCATTGACCAACGGCCCGACCTGCGTGTGCGGGTCGCCAGGCAGGCCCACCACAGTGGCTTGCGCGGCGTCGCGGGCCAGGTCGATGGCTCGCTGCTCGTCGCTCGCGCGCACCAGCAGCCGGGTTGGCGCGTTGCAGTTCTGTCCTGAATTGAGGAAGCACGAGCGCACGCAGCAGTCCACCGCGGCAGCCAAGTCCGCATCCGGCAGGACGATGAAGGCCGATTTCCCTCCCAATTCCTGATGGACGCGCTTGACGGTGGGCGCGGCGCGTTGCGCCACGTCGATGCCGGCGCGGGTCGAACCGGTGAACGACACCATGTCGAGCAGCGGATGCGCGGCGATCAGTTGACCGGTGACCGCGTCCCCGTGAACCAGGTTGAACACGCCCGGCGGCGTGCCGGCTTCATGCAGCACCTGCGCGAGCAGGCCCGCCGAGAGCGGCGCGAACTCGCTGGGCTTGAGCACCACGGTGCACCCCGCCGCCAACGCCGGCAGGACTTTGCAGAGGACCTGGTGCACGGGCCAGTTCCACGGCGTGATCAGGCCGCACACGCCCACCGGCTCGCGCCGCACGCGGGTCGTACCGGCTGTCGTCTCGAAGGCGAAGCCTTCGAGCACGGCCATCATCTGCGCCAGGTGGCCCAGGCCGATGGGAGCCTGCATGCCTTCGGCCAGCGCGCGGGGCGCCCCCATCTCGGCGCTGATGGCCGCGGCGAAATCGCCCAGGCGTGCCTGATAGGCGACCATGATGCGGCGCAACAAGTCCAAGCGCTCGGGCACCGTCGTCCGGCTGTAGGCGTCGAATGCCGCCTTCGCGGCCTCGGCCGCGCGATCCACGTCGGCGCCGCGCGCCGCGGCGATGCTGCAGATGCGCTGCTCAGTGGCCGGATCCACCACGTCCAGGCTTGCCGGTTCGAAGGGCTCCACCCACTGGCCCGCGACATAAAAGCGCGAGCTCGTGTCCGTGCCCACGCCGGGCGGCAATAGCATTTCCATTGGAATCTCCCCGAGATGGCTTTGCTCAGTCGATGTGGATGTCGAGCTCGGTGATGAGCTTCTGCGACTTCTGGCGACGGGCGACCAGCGACTGGCCAAAAGCCTGCGGATTGCTCGCCACCAACTCGTAGCCGGCAGGTGCGAGAAACTTCTCCTGGAAGTCGGTGGCGCTGATCACATCGCGTACGCCTGCATAGATCTTCTGGATCATCTCGGGCGGCGTGCCCTTGGGCACGGCGAGCCCGAACGCGGCTCGGTACGACACGGCCGGCAGGCCGAGCTCGCGACAGGACGGGACGGCGGGATGGTCCTTCTGACGCGTCGCGCCGGTCACTGCGAGCATTCGCATCTTGCCCGAGCCGACGAACGGGGCGGCGAACTGGGTGACGCTCATCACGACGTCGATCTCGCCACCGAGCAGGTCTTG
>JAQGMS010000211.1 GCA_028292245.1 Ramlibacter sp. | reverse complement strand
TCGACTGGTACATGGAGGGCAAGATCAACATCGACGAACTGATCACGCACACCATGCCGCTGGAGAAGATCAACGAGGGCTTCGAGCTGATGAAGCGGGGGGAGTCGATACGCGGGGTGGTGGTGTATTGACGGTTCGCCTCCACGCCCGCGAACCCGTCAGCCGCGAGGCTTGCGCGATGCGCGGTCCTGCAGGAAGATGTTCACGAGCAGGACGACACCGCCCAGCGCGGCGGCAATGAAGCACATGATGGCGAAGCCCGGGTAGCCAAGGACCTGGAAGTCCGTGCTCACGCGCATCAACAGCGCCGCGCCGATGATGAGCGCCGCGAGGATCAAGCCCGAAGTCACGCGGTTCGCGATCTTCTGCATCCCTTCGATCACGGCGCCGGCGTCCACCGCGCGAACCTTGAGCTCGAGCTCGCGGTTGGCCACGGCGTCCATGATCCGGTTCACGCGATGCGGAAATCCGGAAGCGAAGTTCTTCAACTCCATCGCCGCCGTCAGCAGGCTGCCTTCCGTCGCGTCCCGCTTGAGGCGCCGGGACAGGAGCGTGGCCGCGTGCCGCCGGACGGCGGCGTTCGGATCGAATTCGGGATCGAGGATGCGGCCGATCTCGTCGAGCTGCAGCAGCGTCTTGGCCAGCAGCGTGAGTTCGGAGGGGACGAAGAGGCCGCAGTCCGCGGCGAGACTCGTGACGTCCAGGAGGGTCTGGCCCACGTTGATGTACTTCAGCCCGCGCCCTTGCTGCGCCGCCACCAGCACGCCCATGCGGCGGCGGAAGCGCGCGGCGTCGACCTCTTCGCCGCGCTCGCTGATCTCGACGATCGTGTCGCCGGCCTGTTCGCTGTGCCCGTGGCTGACCGCGATCAGGATTTTCAGCAGGTTCTCCTGCATGTCGGGCGAAGTGCGTCCCACCATCCCGAGGTCGAGCAGCGCAAGCCGGCCCTCTTCGGTGATGAACACATTGCCCGGGTGGGGGTCGGCGTGGAAGATGCCGTCGACGAGGACCTGCTTCAGGTACGCGTGGAACAGCTCGTCGATGAGGACTGTGCCGTCGATGTCCAGCCGCGCGAACCCCGACAGCTTGGTGATCTTCGTTCCGCGGACCCGCTGCATCGTGAGGACGCGGTGCGTGCAGTAGTCGGGGACCGGCTGCGGCACGACGATGCGCTCGAACTCGGCGAGGTTCGCGCTGACGGCGACGAGGTTCTCGGCCTCGCGTTCGTAGTCCAGCTCTTCCTGGATCGAGGTGCGGAACTCCTCCAGCATCCGGCGCAGCCGGTGGCGCCGGCCGACTTCCGTGTGGGCGTCCAGGAACCCGGTGATCCGCGTGAGCACGTCGAATTCCTCGGCCACCTGCTTGGCGACACCGGGACGCTGAACCTTGACGACGACGGGCGTGCCGTCGCGCAAGGTGGCGGAGTGCACCTGGCCGAGCGAGGCCGCCGCAAGCGGCTCGGCATCGAACGAGGCGAACGCCTTCGAAAGCCGCGCACCCAGCTCCTCCTCGACGATCGTGCGCACCTCTTCGAACGGGAACGGCTTCACGTCGTCCTGCAGGCGCGCGAGCGACTTCGTGTACTCGGGCGGCAGCAGGTCCGGCCTGCTCGACAGTACCTGGCCCAGCTTGACGTAGGCGGGGCCCATGGCCTCGAGCTCGTCGGCCAGTTGGCGCGCCGGCACTGCTGAGCCTGGCGGCTGGCTGGCCATGGCCTCGTTGGCGGCGGCATCCGCCTCACTGCCCGAGTGAATGGCGCGGCCGTGCTTCCACACGAGGCCGGCAATCTGCTTGAGGCGCTGCAAGCGATGGATCTGGGGTGTCATGCTCTCTCCCGGTGCAGGTATCAGCCCAGTGTCCCCAAGCCGAGCAGGCCCGCGGATAGGCCAGGAGCGCGTTGTCGTGTCGGATTGTTGGTCGTAGCGAAGCGAGTACTGCGCAAACCAGGGAAGCTCAGGCGGCGCTTGGGCGGCTTGCAGGACGCTGCGGGATGAGCTTGATGCCGATCGCGATAGCCGCTATCAATATCAAGGACGCGTAAAGCCGGCTGGCGTGCAATCCCCCTTCGGCGAGTGGCTTGTCGAGCCAGTCGCCGAGCGTGGCGCCCAGCGGACGTGTCAGGACGAACGCCAGCCAGAACAGGAGCGTGCGCGATACCTTGGTCCACAAGTACAACGCCGCTACGATCGCCAAGCCGGCGCCGAACACCAGCGCTCCAATCTCGTAGCCCAGTCCCAGGCCGCCGCGATCCGAACCCGCCATCCAGTCGCCGAGCGCGGTGCCGAGCGTCTGCGAGAACATGATCGTGCACCAGTAGAACCATTCCACTCTCGGCTTGTAGACGGTGCGCACGGAGATGTCACCTTCGGAGCGATACCACACCGCCAAACTCGCCATCAACAACGCCGCGACCAGCGCGACGCCGCCGGGATAGCCCAGGCCGACGGAACGGTCGGCGAAGTCAGCTACCGTCGTGCCCAGCGTCGTCGTCCCGACGATGGTCGCCCAGTAGAGGTAAGGGTGGAACCGGTCGGAGCGTACCTGCGAAGCTACAAGCGCGATGAATATCGCAGCGAAGATGACCGAACCGACGACATAGCCGAGGTTCAGCGACATCGTGACCCAGTCGCCGCCAGTCTCGCCCAGCGTGGTCGCGACGATCTTGATCAGCCAGAAGCCAACGGTGATTTCCGGCACCTTGCTGGCGGCAAAGCGGGCCGCCATGTGCGGCCCTTGTACGGACCCGTGGCCTTGTGTGACTGGCATCAACCAACTCCTTAACAAGAAACGGCGATGCTAGGCGGGGTGACCGGGCATGACCTGTAGGACCAGCGCCATCATCCCCGCCGTCAAAAGGAGGTGCGCATGATCGCGCCTTGAACGAGGGCGAACCGAGCCACACGATCCCGTCAAGTCGCCGGCGTGAGCCCGTACTGCTGCATGACCTGAAGCAGCTTCGCCTTATCGGGTGGCACGCCGGCATTCACTACGGCGGCCACGTCCCTGAAGTACTGCTGACCGATATCGGGGCTGTTGGTTACCAGCGCGCGTGCGGCCACATTGCCTGGATTGCTGAATGCGTGCGGGGCGCCGCGCGGGGTGAACATGAAGTCGCCGGGCGCAAGGTCGCGCACCTCGTCACCAACGCGGTAACGCAGCGTGCCCTCCAGGACGTAGACAAACTCGTCGTTGCCGCCGTGGCTGTGAGGCGGCGGCACATTGGAACCGGGTGGCACGGTCAGCTCGAATGTGCCCATCTCCCCTTTCGGGGTGCCATCGCGCAGGTAGCGAATCTGCATTTGCCCCACGTGAATGACGGCCGTCGTGGGTTCGGTTTGCTTCAGATCGGTCATGGCGGGTGGCTCACAGGTCGATGAAGCAGAACGGTATCACAGCAAAGACAGGCAAGCGTCTCGTCGTTCAAGCCTCAGGCATCGTGACGACAATCTTCCCCTTCGCCCGACCCGCCTCCAGCCGCGCCATGGCTTCGGAAATCTCCGCGAACGGATAAGTGCTGTCCACGATCACCTTCAGCTGCCCCGCGTCCACCAGCCGTGCAAGCTCCGCCAGGTCCTGCCCACTCGGGTGCATGAACAGATACCGGTAGTGCACGCCATGCCGCCGGGCAAGGCGACGCAGCGAATAACTCGCCAGCCAGAATAAAGCGCGGTGCGCGATGCCGAGCCCCAAATCCTTCGATGCAGTTTGTGGCTCGGGCATCCCGGCCACGCTCACGACCGTCGCCCCGGGTTTCGCCATCGAGAAAGCTTGTTCGAGGGTTGCGCCGCCAATGAGGTCGAACACTCCATCCAATCCGGAGAGCACTTGGTTGGCCTGCTGCCGCGTGTAGTCGACGACCACATTCGCACCGAGTTGTTTGACCAAGGCTTCTCCGCGCGGCGAAGCCGTCGTCGCCACTTCGGCGCCGAAGCGGCGTGCGATCTGGATGGCGAAGGTACCGACGCCGCCCGCACCACCCGTGATCAGGATGCGATCGCCGGGCTTGACCCGAAGCTCGTCGCGCAGCACTTGCAATGCAGTCAGGCCAGCCAGCGGGATGGCAGCGGCTGTCGCGAAGTCGACCGATGCCGGCATCGCGGCAGCGTGTTGCTCCTCGACGGCTGCAAATTCGGCGAACGCGCCCATGGCCTCCCGGGCGACGCGCGCAAAAACCCGATCACCCACGCGAAACTGCCGCACCTGCGAGCCGCACGCGACCACCTCGCCCGCGAGCTCGTTGCCCATGACCGCGGGCAGCCGATAGCGGCGCACCAGCTTCAAGTCACCGCGGCGTATCTTGAAGTCCACCGGATTGAGGCCCGCGGCGCGGACGCGAACAAGCAGCTGATGTTCCGACGGCTTGGGTGTCGGTACTTCCGCGAGGGTCGCCTTGTCGGGGCCGCCGTACGCCGAGAGCACGTAGGCCCGCATGAGCCGGGGGATTTTTTCAATCATGCGAGCGAGGGTAGCGCATACGCCTGCTTCTGGCCGGAAGCAGCCCTCGCTATCGTGAGTTAGCAATCAGCGTGAACCGTACAACGGCAGCTACCGACCCAAAGCGGGCATCCGCGTCTTGGCCCATTCCGTCTCGCGATCGCACTTGGAGCGGTCGAGTCGCGCAGGTCTGCGGGGTACTCGCAACACGGGAAGGCGCGTTCCGTTCGCGCCTTTCCCGTTGCACATATGCTTCCTTCAAGTGCAAGTGAAGCTAGAGGCTGAGTTGATATCACCCGTACCGTTGTAGCGGGGATACTTTGGCGCTTCGCAAACCGGCATGCTGCGCACGGTGGCGGCTGTTGCAAACCGATAGGTCAACTGATCCGGCGCCTTGTTGTTTTCGACCCATTCGATGATGGCTGTGAGCCAGTCGACCTCGGTTAAGTTGCCGCCGGCGCCGTGGCTTGATGCCGGAACAATGAACAATCTCGCGTTGCTCCGTGGTTCGGTGGCGCCCAGCGTCCTTGCAATATTGCTCATTGTGGAGAAGTTACGAATGTGCTCGTTCACCGAGATCAGCGGATCACCCGCGTCATGCCACGACAGCAACTTCCTTCCTGATGCGACATATGCCGCGATGCCGGCTTTGTCAGGAACGGCGCCAACCCGCAGCAAGCCGCTGGTGAAGATTGGATACTCGGTATTGAAGTCGTAGCCGACAAGGTTGGGGGCTGAAGCGGTCGAGGGTGGCGGGGGGCCGAACCAGCGCGGATCATTGGTCGCCAGGAAGGCGAACCCGCCACCCAGACCACCGTAGCTGGGAGCGCCGAGCCCCGGTACGCCCGGGATGGTTGAGGCCGGCGCAAAGTTTGTCCAGTTGTATTTGCTGTACGCCGTGGCGCCGGTGCTCAGCACGAGGTTGCTCAGCAGTCCCGACATCGTCGCGACCTGGGTTGCACTGAGGCACAGAGCCGGATCGCTACTGGCGCCCGGCTGGCCACACTGGAGTGCCGACGCGGCGAGCGTGCAGGCGCCAGGATTGGCAAGGTACCCGTCCGCAAGGCCATCCACGGCAGTGCCCGGCGCATCGCACGCCGCGACAGCCTTGGAATAGGCGTCTGCATACTGCGCAGGTGTGATTTCGGCCGGGGTGTTCGCCTTTGCGGCCGTATTCAGCATGCCCGTGATCGCCGCGCCCATGTCCATGCTTTCGCACCCAGTCACGACCCCGTTGTATTCGGTGGGCCACCGTTGCGCGGCAATGTAGGCGTTGCGCCCGCCGTTGGAGCAGCCGTTGAAGTAGGTGTACGTGGGGGCTTTCGCGTAGAAAGCCTTTGCGATGCCCTTGGCGAATATCACAGTCGTTCCGAGCGCCCGGTATGCATAGTCAGTCGCGGATGCCTGGGCGTCCGCGGAGCCGCTAAGCCAAACCGCGGGCGCAGCCTGAGCTGGGACGGCTGCGCGGTTGCCGCCATTCGAGGCCGCATAGATGGCCGCCTTTTGCGCAACCGACGCATGCACCGCCGTCAAGGTGCCATTGGTAAGCGTGACGGCCGAAGCCAGTCGGCCGTCAAAACCCCCGCCTCCTTGCTGGTAGAGCCGCCCCGACCAATTGTCGGGAACGGTGACCTCGATATCCAGGTAGGGTGCGCGTGTTCCCAGAACCTGGCACATGCCGGCATCAGCGACCCCGGGCTTTGCTTCGATGCGGGTGGTACCGGTGACTGTCACGCCCTCGATAGTCTGACCCTTGAGCGACGTGCAGGTCGCCTTGAGAGCCTCCGCGGTCGGCCCGACCGGCTCGGGAGTTCCTCCGCCTGACCCGCCGCACCCTGCGAGCGCCAAGGTGACGAAGGCCGCCGCCAGCAGACGCGGCGATTGCTCGAAATTCACATGCATGCTCATTCTTTGCTCCAATCTTCAGAATTTAGAAACTTTTTCACAGATCACTACCGGTTTCTCTTGACTTGTTGATTAGTCGATCTTGATTCCGACAGTTCGTATCAACTTGCCCCAACGCTCGCGCTCCTGCCTGGTGTAGTCAGCCATCTGTTGGGGTGTCCCGGGCATGCCTTCAAGGGACAAAACCTGGAAACGCGCTTTGACGGATGTGGAATCCAGCGCTGCCTGCAATGCCTTGCTGAGCTTGCTCGCGGTGTCGGCCGGCGTGCCCGCAGGAACCACGAGCCCCTGCCACGCGTACGCGACGAAGTCCTTCAGGCCTTGCTCCGTCAGTGTGGGTACGTCCGGCAATGTCTTGAGTCGCGTCGGGCTGGCCACACCGATGGCGCGAAGTTTTCCGGAGGTTATGTATTGCTGGACGCTGGCCGTATCGATGACGCCGAGTGGAACTTGGCCGCCCATCAAATCCTGAACCGCCGGCGCGGCGCCACGGTAGGCAACGTGCTGCATCTGATGAAGACCAGTGCGCTCCTTAAACAGCTCACCGGCCAAATGGTGCGGACTTCCGACGCCAGCAGAGGCGTAGCTGAGTCCTGCCGGATTCGTTCTAGCCCAGGCCAGGAACTCCTGATAATTCTTTGCCTGCACCGCCGTGGAAACAACCAGCAGCAGCGGGAATCTGGCAAGCATTCCAATTGGCTTGAAGTCGGTGTCGACGTTGTATGGCAGCTTCGAAAATAGCCATGGGTTCGCCGCCAAAGTGGCGAAGTCAGCGGTGAACATGATGTTCCCGTAGTCCTTCGAATTCGCGACATAGGCTGCTGCGATGTTTGTCGCGGCACCTGGCTTGTTGTTGATAATGATTGAGCGCCCCAGAATCTTGCCCATCGCTTCCGCCACAGTGCGGGCAAGCACATCGGAGCCTCCGCCGGCCGCGTAGCCGACCACCCATTCGATCGGTCTTGAATCCTGGGCTACGGCTATTCGCGGAGCTGCGACCGCGGTGAGGATTGCACCAACAGCGGTGCGGCGACTGAGGGTTTTTGAGGTCATTTGGCGTCTCCTGAAACGGGGTTGAGGGTGGAGTGAATGTTTCGCGCCGCGCCCATCGCTTCGCGCAAAACCTGCAAGGTTCCGATGTGGTTCGATAGCAGGAGTACGAGCCGCGCATTGGTTGCATGGCTTTGTTCGGGGATCAGGTCCTTGTGCACTTCAATCAAGGCCTCGTAGAAGTCGTCAGGTGCCTCAAGATTGGGGGTCGTGATCAGATGCATTGCTGCTCCTCTACGTGACCCATGGCACGCTTGATTGCGGCACGCAGCGCGGATGCGTCCATTTGCTGCCAGCGTGCGCAAACGTGCCCGTCGGGCCGCAGCAATATGGCGGCACCATCGGCGATTCCGTAGCGCTGCTCTATCAAACCCTCGACGTCGACGACTTCGCCACCAGTCTGTCCTCGCGGAGAAATTGCAAGTACCTTTAGCGGCGCCAGGTCGACGGTGTCACGAACCCAGTCTGTCGAAGTGGCGAAGGACGGCCCGGACGCGCCGAGCAGAAGCGTGAAGTTCTGCCCCAACTGTCGCAGGAGCCAACTGCGCATGCCGTTGCTTAGTTGGACGGGAGCGTCAGTCGCAGGGGCGCCCATCCTGATTGGGCGGTCAAACTCCTCCGCCTCCGGCGTGTTGAGATCCGAACTGTGTAGCACCGAGGGCGTGGAAAGCCGGCCGCTGTTGACAAGGGTTCTTGCAAACGCATGCTCCCTGGATAACTCCAGTACAGCGTCGCGGAAAAGCCGGCTGATCCCGGATTTTGGAGTGATGAAGTCAGTCGCGCGGGTGGAGTTGAGAATGTTCTCGTCCGCCGCGAACTCGCGCTCTGAAGCGTAGGTATCAAGCAGCTCATCTGGAGCCGTTCCACGGAGCACCGCTGCCAGCTTCCAGCCAAGATTGTCGACGTCCTGGACGCCTGAGTTCGCTCCTCTCGCGCCGAAGGGAGAGACTCCATGGGCGGAGTCACCAGCGAAGAGGATTCGTCCATGGCGGAACGTGGCCATCCTCAGGCAGGAGAACGTATAGACGCTCGCCCATTTCAGCTCGAACTCCACGTCTTTCATTGCTGTGTAAGACAGCATTTTCCGGATGCGCGGGACAATGTTCTCGGGGCGCTTTTCAACTTCTGGATCTGCGTCCCACCCCAGCTGAAAGTCGATCCGCCAAACGTTGTCGGGCTGCATGTGAAGCAGGACGCTCTGGTTGCGGTGAAAAGGCGGATCGAACCAGAACCAGCGCTCGGCGGGTTGCTGGAGTTTCATCTGGACGTCCGCAATCAGGAAGCGGTCCTGGAACACGCGTCCGCTGCTCTCAAGCCCCAGGAGGCTCCTGACCGTCGAGCGCGAACCGTCACAGGCCGCGACGTAGGCACAACCAAGTTGGTACCTGCCTTCGGGCGTGTCCACGGTGAGCCGGACGCGATCTTCCAGCTGCTCGACGCCGACGACCTGGTTGCGCCAGCGAATGTCAATCAGCGGCAACTGGGCCGCGCGTTCAAGAAGGAAGCCTTCGACGTAATACTGCTGCAGGTTGATGAACGCAGGCCTCTCGTGCCCGGTTTCCTGCAGCAGATTGAACGCGTAGACCTCTTGCTCTTGAAGGAATACACGCCCGACGTTCCATGACACTCCCTTTGCGACCATCCGGTCGCCTGCGCCAAGACGGTCAAAGATTTCCAGCGTGCGCTTGGCGAAGCAGATCGCGCGCGACCCCGAGGACAATCTGGAATCGTTGTCCAGAAGAACGACTCTTATGCCGCGCTGGGCCAAATCGATGGCCAGGCTCAACCCGACGGGCCCCGCGCCTACCACCACGACAGGGTGATCCGCCGGCTCGCCCTGCTGGTCCGCACTACGCACGTAGTCGAATTCAAGCGCCTGGAAATCAAGCGCTGCGTCCTCGGCCCGCGGCAACTCTTCAAGCCGCATGGAAGCTCCGTACGCGATAAAAGGCAACTCGCGGTATGGTTCCGCGTTCGGTAATGGTCATTCGGCTTCGTCCTATGCGAATTAATTCGTCTAAACCAAAGTCTGGATCGTAGCGACGGCGTTAGATAATGTCTAACGCATTCCTTTAGGTGAAAACCCTATGTCTGAACGCAGTGAGAACGAACCGGAAAATGCGCGCGAATCGCGCGGCATTCAAAGCATTGAGGTAGGGGGCCAACTCTTGCTCGCACTAGCGCATCTCGGCAGGCCGGCCCCACTGAAAGAGCTGGCGCGCGAGGCCGGAATGCTTGGCGCAAAAGCCCACCCTTACCTAGTGAGCTTTGGCAAGCTTGGGCTCATCCAGCAAGATGGCGCGACGGGCTATTACGGACTTGGGCCGCTCGCCCTCCAACTTGGGCTGATCAGCCTGCAGCAAGTGGATCCCATTCGCCTGGCGACCGCCGAACTTCCGCGCCTGGCGCGTGCTACGGGACATACCGTGGGCGTGGCGATCTGGGGAAACCGTGGTCCAACCTTTGTGCGACTGGAAGAGGGACCTACAGCCGTGCACGTCAACATGCGGCACGGCACCGTCGTTTCGATTCGCAACACGGCGTCGGGGCGACTGTTCCTGGCCTTCATGCCACAGGAGCAGGCTAACGCCGCGCTCGCCGGGGCCAATCCACCAGAAGATGGATGGGATTCTCAGCTCGAACGGGAACTTGAGCAGGTTCGCCAACAGCGCTTCTGTTCGCTCGTCGACGGATCTGTCAAAGGCATCACGGCACTTTCCGCGCCGGTCTTCGACGGCTTTGGGAAGATGGTGCTGGCCATCACGGCTATTGGCCCAAACGCGTCATTGGTTGCTGGCGTCGACAGCATCGCGGCACGCCAAGTGGCGCTGTGTGCGCAGGATTTATCCGTGAGCCTGGGCGCAAAGCGGTGGGGTGGGGCCCTGGGCGAGTCTTGAACGCCGTCAGGCTGACTGGCGCGTTTTCTGCGCTTCCGCGCTTGCAGCTTTGCCGCCAAGCCGCTTGGTAATCGTCTGCGCCGCAGCCCGAACGGCTATGGCGCCAGAGGAATTCCAATCCGAACTCAATCGGTCCTGGTGATCCAGCACTGTCACGACGACCGCGGCCACTCCTTCATGGTCGAATGCCGCCGCACTGAATGCGTTCACACCGGGAATGGGCAGGCCGACGGCTCGGGTCACTCCATGCCGGGCAACTTCGTCAACGATGTCAGCCAGCTCGGCCGCGCGGGCTGGCGGGGGCATGCTGAGGCTTCGACTCTCCCCGACCGGCGACATCGTGGTGCGCTCCAGTTTGTCGATCGGCAAGGCAGCGGCAAACGCCCTGCCCGTCGCCGTTCCGTAAACAGACATCACCGTTCCGACGCGCAGTGATACGTGAAGAGGCTGGCGCGCCTCAAACAGCCGGACGATGGTGGGCCCGAAATTACCCCACACGGACAACGCCACGGAGTGGCCGGTGTTACGGGCCAGCTCCTCTGCGACCGGACCGGCAGCCTTCATGGAGTCCAGCTGGTGCAAACAGGCAAGGCCAATCTGTAATGCAGCGGGTCCGAGCGCATACCAGCCCGTTGCGGGCTCTTGCTCGACAAGTCCCAGGCGTTGATAACTGACCAGATACGGATGAGCCCGCGACGCAGATAGTCCGGCCCGCGCGGCCAGGTCCTTGAGCGGCAAAGGAATGTCGCTATGGGATAGAGCCAGAAGCAGTCGGCCCCCGACCTCCACCGACTGCACTGCCCGTTGCTTGTCCGGGTCGTCCTGAAAATCCGTGTTCATGGCTGCATTTTCAATGAGGCCGATCGTGCGCAGCTGTTGATTTCCAAGGGTAAACCCTTTGAAAGCATCAACTCAGTTTGTCTATATTTCAAACGCATTCGCTATAGACGAATTTATCATTGCGCCATAACACCCGATTGAACCCCCATGAAGACCTTCCTCGTCTGCGCTGCCCTAGTGACCACCCTGGCGCTCGGCGGCTGTGCCACCACAGACTCCGGCCGCATATCGCAACTCGAGACGCGCATCAACCAGATAGAGGACACGCAGCACATCGAGCGCTTGTTCCGCGCATATGGCTACTACTTCGACAAAGGCTTGTGGCAGGAGGTCGCCACGCTATTCACGGACGACGCGGTGGTCGAGATCGCGCAGCGCGGGGTCTATCGCAATCGCACCGGCGTGGAACGCCTTTATGTCCAGTTGTTCGGCCGCGGACGCAATTGCTTGGCACCCAATGGGTTAAACAACCACCTGATTCTGCAGCCGATCATCACCGTCGCTGCTGACGGCCAGAGCGCCACCGGGCGCGCGCGCATCATCGGCATGCTCGCAATTCGCGATGGCGACTTCATGTTGCAAGAAGGCTTGTACAACCTGAAGTTCACCAAAGTAGGCGGTACTTGGCGCATCGCCGATCTCCACTACTTCGGCGACATGTACCTGGTGGTGCCCGAGGGCTTGAAGAAGTTCGCTGTGCCTCAGTCGCCCGCCGGCACTGAGAACGGACCGGACGCACCACCTTCAGTGGTCTACAAGTCCTGGCCGGGCTTCTTCCTGCCTGAATTCCCCTACGCGAATCCTGTCACCGGCCGCATGGTGGACGTTTCACAGTGCCCGGCGCAGGGCTAGGCGGAGTCCTACGCAGAGTCCGCAACAGAGTCGATGAGACAAGCGAGCCCTCATCGACGCTGCTCCGGCTTCGGACGGGGAATCGGCCGAGCGCTCCAAAGATGGGCACGCACCGTATGCGGACTGACTTCATTACCAACAAGGAAATTCCATGAGCCAGTCCAAGAAATTCGCCAGCCAAGCCGACCTGGAGGAAAAGAAAGTCACCTTCAGTCAGATCTCGGATCATGCGTGGGCATACACCGCAGAGGGTGATCCCAATACCGGGATCATCATCGGAGATGACGCTGTCCTTGTTGCAGACACGCAAGCCACGCCGGCCATGGCAGCGGACGTGATCCGCCGCATCCGCGAAGTCACGGACAAGCCGATCAAGTACGTCGTCCTCACGCACTATCACGCGGTGCGCGTACTGGGCGCGAGCGCCTACCGGGCCCAGCAGGTCATTGCCAGCCAGGACACCTACGACCTGATCGCCGAACGCGGTGAGCAGGACAAAGCCAGTGAGATTGGCCGTTTCCCGCGCCTGTTTCGCAATGTCGAGACAGTGCCGCAAGGGCTAACCTGGCCAACGATGACCTTCGCAGGCAGGATGACTCTGTGGCTGGGCAAGGTCGAAGTGCAGCTTCTGCAGCTCGGCCGAGGCCACACCAAAGGCGACACCGTCGTCTGGCTGCCGCAGGAGCGCGCCTTGCTGTCCGGCGACCTCGTGGAGTTCGGCGCAACGCCCTACGCGGGCGACGCTTACTTCAAGGATTGGCCCAACACCTTGGACAACCTCGCCGCACTGAAACCCAACGTGTTGGTTCCGGGGCGCGGCGCGGCGCTCACTACGCCAGAAGATGTGGCCAAAGGGCTCGGCGACACGCGCAGTTTCATAAGTGACGTTTACGCCAGTGTCGCCGAAGGAGCAATGGCGGGAAGGGACCTCAGTACGATCTACAGGGATACCTACTCCACGCTCAAGTCCAAGTACGGGAACTGGGTGATTTTCGACCATTGCATGCCGTTCGACGTGACGCGCTGCTACGAAGAAGCGACCCAGTACGCGGACCCGAGAATCTGGACTGCGGAACGCGACGTCGAGATGTGGAAAAGCCTCGAAGGTTGAACGGTGCGTCCCGATGAAGCCTAGCTTAAGGCGGGGCGCCAGTCAGTCGAGGACGTGTGCTGGACGCCGCACGCCCCGTTTGAATCCAAGTCTGCTTGTGGCCG
>JAQGMS010000210.1 GCA_028292245.1 Ramlibacter sp. | reverse complement strand
AAGTGGCCTTGGCTGCCTTGTAGTCGGCCTCGGATTGCTTCTTCATGGCCTTCGCGTCAGCCTTGCTGGTGCTGGCCATGGGGGCCATCGGCGCCGAGGCAGCCGACGCGGCGCCCATTGCCGTGGTCGCGGCAGGCGACGCGGCGAAGGCAGTGGCGGACAGGCCCAGGCACAGGGCGGCGGACAGGGCGATCAATGATTTCTTCACGAGATGGTCTCCATAGAGGGTTGCCGGGAAATCCGGTTCTTGCTAAACGAAGCAGGTGTGCCGCGGTTTGTAGGACAACGCCGCAAAGCGCGTATGGAACGTAGGGCGCGGGACCCCGTGCAAGCTCAGCTTCTGCGATCATCCCGACGAGCTTCTTTCGCGAAGCAACGAAGGAATCGAATGGACGCGTCATCTCGCAGAAGCCTGAAGTTCGCACTGCCTGTGCTGGTCGCCATGGCGAACGCGGTCTGTTTCGCACAACCCTCGCAGGAACTGCGCGAGGACGCGCCGGCTCCGGCTCCGCTGAAGAGCTACGCCACGCCGGCCATGGAGATCCTCGGCTTCGACTTCCTGCTCAACCGGTACAACCACCGCTTCAGCGGCGTGTCCGACTACGACGTCAGCCTCGAGTCGATCCGGCGCAACCTGCGCAGCAGCTGGGTCGTCGACAGTGACCCCTTCAGCATCAACCAGCTCGGCCATCCCTACCAGGGGTCGATGTACCACGGCTTCGCGCGGTCTTCCGGCTTGAACTACTGGGAATCGCTGGGCCTCACCTTCGTCGGCAGCGCCGGCTGGGAAATCGCCGGCGAGAACACCAGGCCGTCCAGGAATGACCAGGTGGCTTCGGGCATCGGCGGCAGCTTTCTCGGCGAATCCCTGTACCGGATGGCAAACCTCCTGCTGGAACACGGAGGCGGCGTGGCTCGTCCATTTCGCGAAGTGGGCGCGGCGATCATCTCGCCTTCCAACGGCTTCAATCGCCTGGTTTACGGCAAGGGCATGGGGATGATCTTCGACAGCCACCAGCCCGCCTACTACAGCCGCCTGCAACTGGGGGTGATGGGCACGGCGCGAAACGAATCCGGCCTGTCGACGGTGGTCAAGCGCAACGAGCTTCAGGCGGATTTCTCGCTCGAGTACGGCCTGCCGGGCAAGCCGGGCTACCAGTACCGCCGGCCCTTCGACTATTTCACTTTCCAGGCCACGGCCTCGAGCGCGAACACCTTCGAAAGCCTGATGACGCGCGGCCTGCTGCTCGGGCGCGACTACGGCTCGGACAACTACCGTGGCATCTGGGGCCTGTACGGGAGCTACGACTACATTTCGCCGCAGACTTTCCGCATCTCCACCACCGCCGTCTCGGTCGGCACCACCGGGCAGTGGCGTGCCAACGACAAGGTCGTCGTGCAAGGGACCGCGCTGGCCGGGGTCGGCTACTCCGCGGTGGGCACCGTCAACGGCAGCTCCGACCAGGACTACCACTACGGCGTGACGCCGCAGGCGTTGCTCGCGTTGCGTGTGATCCATAGCAACCGTGCCTCGCTCGACGTGACCGGCCGCGAATATTTCGTGAGCCGTGCCGCCAGTGGCCCCGGCGGACACGACAACATCGCTCGCGCCGACATCGGCCTGACCGTGCGCATCACCGGCCTGCACGCGGTGACCTTGAAGTACTTGTGGAACCGCCGGGATGCAACTTCAACGGCGCTGGGCGACCGGTCGCAAACCCGCGGCACCGTGGGCATCTTCTACACGCTGCTGGGTCATGACCAGTTCGGGGCCGTCGACTGGCGTTGACGGGCGGGAAGCTCCCCCACGCTACTCGGCCTTGATTCCGGCCGCACGGACCACGTCCCGCAGCCGCGTCCACTCACCGGCCAGGAATCTCGCGAACTCGAGATGGCCCATCGGCACCATGTCCTGCCCGGCCGATTGCAAGCTTTGCCGGAACTCGGGCGTGTTGGCGGCGTCGATGATGGCGGCGCTCAGCCGCCCGACCACCTCGGGCGGCGTGCCGGTGGGCGCGAACACGCCCGCCCAGATCGCCATGCTGAGGTTCGCGAGTCCGCTCTCCGCCATCGTCGGCACGCCCGGCAGCAATGGGTGACGGCTGTCTCTGGCAATCGCGATGGCGCGCACCTGGCCCGAGTTGACGAGCGGGGCCAGAAACGCCGCCGTTCCGGCCAGCAAGTCGATCTCGCCTGAGATCAGCCCGCTCACCGCGGCGGTACCGCTTTTGTAGGGAACGTGCAGCATCTGCAAGTGCTCGCGCTGCTTGAGCAGTTCCAGAGTCAGTTGCTGGGTGCCGCCGACGCCGCCACTGCCGAACGTGACCCTGCCGGGATGCTGCCGCGCGAACGCCACCAGCTCCCTCATGGATGTCGCCTGCGAGTGGAGGCTTGCTGCGATCACAAGCGGGCTTTGCGCCACCAGGGCGACCGGCACGAAATCTTTCTCGGGCGAGTAGGTGAGGTTCGGCTGCACCAGCGCGAGCAGCACCTGCGTGTCCGGCGCACCCATGAGGAAGGTGTAGCCGTCGGGCGCGGAGTTCGCGACAGCGGCGCCGCCTATCGCGCCAAGGGCTCCGGCCCGGTAGTCCACCACGATGGGCACGCCAAGCCTGGGCTGCAGGTACTGGGACAGCAGGCGTGCCACGCTGTCGACCGAAGTTCCGGGACCACCCGGGACGATGATCCGTATCGGCCTGGACGGCCAGGCCGGCTGTGCCGCCGAAGAGAACGCCGCGAGAAAGAGAGACAGCAGACAAGCCAGTTGCCGGACGCGAGCGAGCATCGCTAAATCATTCCTTCGAACATCATCACGTCGACTTCTTCACCGGCGGCGACGTTGCCCTGCGCGTGGTGCAGGACGATGAGTCCGTTGGCTTGCACCATCGAACTCAACACGCCCGAACCCTGGTTGCCGGTGATTCGAACCTGCAAGGAACCGTCGGCACCGCGGGTGACGAGGCCACGCTGGTATTCGGTGCGGCCGGCCTTCTTGCGGATCGGCTCTGCGCTGCGCGCCTTCAGCAGCGGCGGCGGCGCGGCGGTGCTGCCCATCATTCGCAGCAGGGCAGGGCGCACGAAAGCCAGGAAGGTCACCATCACGGCGACGGGATTGCCGGGCAGGCCGAACAGCACTGCCGCCTGTCCTGAGCCTGTCGAAGGGATTCGCCCGACGGCCATCGGCCGGCCGGGCCGCATCGCGATGCGCCAGAAGGCCACGTCGCCCAGCTTCTTCATCATGGCCTTGGTGTAGTCGGCCTCGCCGACGCTGACACCACCACTGGTGATGATGGCGTCGGCGCGCGCGGCCGCCCCGCGGAAGGCCTGCTCCAGCGCCTCCGGCTGGTCACGCACCACGCCCAGGTCGATCACCTCGCAGCCCAGGCGCGTGAGCAGGCCGAAGACGGTGTAGCGGTTGCTGTCGTACACGGCGCCTTCGCGCGGCGGTTCGCCGACGCTCAGGATTTCGTCGCCGGTGGAAAAGTACGCGACGCGCAGCTTGCGCCGCACTTCGACCGTCTCGATGCCGAGGCTCGCGACCAGCCCCATGGCGGCAGGCATCAGCCGCTCAC
>JAQGMS010000472.1 GCA_028292245.1 Ramlibacter sp. | reverse complement strand
TGGCCACCACCAAGATCAGGAGTTCCCGTGCTACGGCCTTCCTGAATGGCGGCGGTGATACGGGCGGACTGATCGCAGAGCGCGATTGGTCAACAACGCTTGGACCGCTCGATGCCTGGCCGCAATGTTTGAAGACGGCGACGTCCATTCTGCTTCGCTCGCCCGTGCCGCTGGTGATGCTGTGGGGCGAAGACGGCATCATGATTTACAATGACGCCTATTCGGTGTTCGCCGGGGCGCGTCATCCGGATCTCCTCGGCAGCAAGGTCCGCGAGGGTTGGCCGGAAGTCGCCGCCTTCAATGATAACGTGATGCGGGTATGCCTCGCCGGGAAAACGCTGCATTACAAAGACCAGGAGTTGACGCTCTATCGCCATGGCCGCGCGGAGCAGGTCTGGATGGATCTCGATTACTCGCCGGTCCTCGACGAGAGCGGTCAGCCCGCTGGGGTCCTGGCGGTCGTCATCGAGACCACCCAGCGCGTTGCGGCGGAAAGAGCCACCAGACAAAGTGAGGCCCGCCTGCGGGCCTACGTGACCGCCACCTCGGATGTCCTGTACCGAATGAGCCCGGATTGGACGCAGCTGTATCAGCTCGACGGACAAGGGTTCATTCGGGACGCCGAACAGCCTACCCATGATTGGATCAAGACCTACATTGTTCCGGAAGACCAGCCGCGCATGCGAGAGGCGATAGCCCGCGCGATCGAGACCAAGAGTGTCTTCGAGCTCGAGCATCGGGTCCGCCGTGTCGATGGCAGCCTCGGCTGGACTTTTTCGCGCGCGATCCCCCTTCTCGCCGCCAACGGTGAAATCGTCGAGTGGTTCGGGGCGGCTGCCGACGTCACCGAACGAAAGCGGCGCGAAGCTCTCGAACTCGCCCAGAACCGGGTGCTTGAACTCGCGATCCAGGACACCCCTCTGTCGGAACCGCTTGATGCGTTGATCCGGACGGTCGAAGAATATTCGACCGGCGGCACGATCGGTTCCATTCTGATCATGGACGTGGATGGCCGCCGACTCCGCCACGGCTCGGCGCCGAGTTTGCCCGAGGAATATAACCGGGCCATAGATGGCATCGTGATAGGAGAAGGAGTTGGCTCCTGCGGGACGGCCGCTCATCGCAAGAAGCCCGTCTTCGTTAGCGACATCGAGGCCGATCCGCTCTGGTCGGACTTCCGCGAACTCGCCCGCGCCCATGGGCTGCGCGCCTGCTGGTCGATGCCCATTCTAAGCGGCGGCGGCGAGATATTGGGGACCTTCGCGATGTACCATCGCGAACCTCGAACGCCGAGCCCTGCCGATCTCTCGATGGTCGATTTCGTCCTCCGCTCGGCTTCGCTCGCCATCGAGCACAAGCGTACAAACCAGGCGCTCCGCGTCAGTTCGGAGGAACTCCGGGCCAGCCGTGATCGCGTGCAGGAGGAGAGCCGCGCACTCGAGATTCTGAACGCCACGGGGGCCAAGGTCGCAGCGGAGCTGGATCTTGGTGCCCTGGTGCAGACGGTCGTCGACGCAGGCGTAGAACTCACCGGCGCGCGCTTCGGCGCCTTTTTCTACAATGTCCTGAACGAGCACGGTGAAAGTTACATGCTCTTCGCACTTTCCGGCGCCGACCGCAGCCAGTTCGAAGCGTTCGGCATGCCGCGGTCGACGGCGGTGTTCGAGCCGACCTTCAAGGGCGAAGGCGTAGTTCGATCGGATGATATCCTCCTGGATCCGAGATACGGTCGAAACTCGCCCCACCGCGGCATGCCTGAAGGCCATCTGCCGGTTCGAAGCTATCTGGCCCTGCCGGTGACATCCAGATCGGGCGAGGTGATCGGTGGCCTCCTCTTCGGCCATCCCGACGTCGGCCGGTTCGACGACCGGGCGGAGCGCGTGATGACCGGCCTGGCGGGTCAGGCAGCCACGGGAATCGAAAACGCCCGCCTGCTGGAGCAGGTCAAGCGTTCCAACGCCGAACTGGAACGGCGCGTCGTCGAACGCACCGCAGAGCTCGAGGAGGCGCACGAAGCGCTTCGTCAGTCCCAGAAGATGGAGGCCGTCGGCCAACTCACCGGCGGCATCGCCCACGACTTCAATAATATGCTGGCCGTGGTGATGGGCTCGCTCGATCTGCTTGTTCGTCGCATCGGGGATGGCGATGCGCGTGCCAAGCGGTATGCCGACGCGGCCGCCGATGGCGCCAGACGGGCGGCGCAGTTGACACAGCGCCTCCTCGCCTTTTCCCGTCAGCAGCCCCTGCGGCCGGAGCCACTCGACATCAACAAGCTCGTCGCGGGCATGTCCGACCTCCTGCGACGCTCGCTGGGCGCGGACATCCAGCTCGAAACGGTCCTCGCGGGTGGTCTGTGGCGAACACACGCCGATCCGAACCAGCTTGAAAACGTCATTCTCAACCTCGCGGTCAACGCCCGAGATGCCATGCCCGGGGGCGGCCGCCTGACCATCGAAAGCCAGAACGCGCATCTGGACGAACGCTACTGCTCCGCCCACCTCGGCGTAACGTCGGGACAGTATGTGCTTGTCGCCGTGACCGACACGGGCAGCGGGATGCCGCAAGACGTGATCGCGAAGGCGTTCGATCCTTTCTTCACCACCAAGGAAGTGGGCAAGGGCACAGGCCTCGGCCTCAGCCAGGTGTACGGTTTCGTCAAACAATCGGCGGGGCACGTCAAGATCTACTCCGAGGTCGGCCAAGGGACGACGGTGAAGATCTATCTCCCCCGCTTTATCGGCGGCGGTCCGGAGGACGCGGATTTGCAGGATGCCGAAGACGTGCCCCTCGGTGAACAGCACGAAGTCGTCCTTGTCGTGGAAGATGAGGCCGCGGTGCGGCAGTTCAGCGCCGATGCGGTAAGAGAGCTCGGCTATCGCGTGCTCGAGGCGGACGGTGGGGTGGCCGCTTTACGGTTGCTCGACGCGCATCCGGAGATCGCCGTGCTTTTTACCGACGTTGTCATGCCCGAAGTGAATGGCGCCAAGCTGGCGGACGAAGTCCGCCGCCGCCGGCCCGATATCAAGGTCCTGTTCACGACGGGGTACACGCGCAATGCCGTGGTCCACAATGGCGTACTTGATCCGGGCGTGCAAATGATCGGGAAGCCCTTCACGATCGACGAACTTGCGAGCAATCTGCGCGAAGTTCTGGACACGCCCACAAACGATGAAAGGCCTGGACGCGGAAAAACTATCGCCGATTAGGTCCGGTGCCTTCAGGCCGCCTACCGCGGCAGGCAACGATCGGGCGTTCGCGCCGTAGAGGATCTAGAATGCCGAAGGCCGCTATCTTCGACCTCGACGGCACCCTTCTGGACTCGGTGGATCGAGTCGAGTGCCTCGAACGATGTCCGCTTCGCGTAATAAAAAGCGAAATTGGGCCATGTCCAGCGTACGCTCGCAATCGGCGGGGTCGGAACGCGGTTGACGCCCAGACCCCGCCGTTCGATGAAATCAGCTCAACCCTTCGAGCGCGACCGTATCATGAAGCTGTCGTTGGTGAATTCGGCCACCTGCCACCAAAGATACTGGTCGTTGCGGTAGGCTTGCATCGCCTCGATGGACTTCTTGAAATCGGGATTCTTCGCCGAGATCTCGGCCCAGAGTTCATTGGTGGCCTTTAGACTGGCTTCCATGATCTCGTTGCTGAATGGGCGAAGCTGGGTGCCGGTCGCCACGAGCCGTTTCAGAGCCGCCGGGTTCACGAGATCGTAACGCGCGCTCATCCAGACGTTCGCGTGCGAAGCGGCATCAATGATCACCGTCTGATAGGACTTCGGGAGCGAATTCCACTTCTCCAGGTTGATCATGACGTGAAGCATAGGCCCGGCTTCCCAGAAACCGGGATAGTAGTAGTACTTCGCTATCTTCTGCAGGCCGAGCTTTTCGTCGTCGTACGGACCGACCCATTCGGCGGCATCGATGGTGCCCTTCTCGAGAGCTGGATAGACGTCGCCGCCGGCGAGTTGTTGCGGGACCACTCCGAGCTTCTGGAGGATTTGACCGGTGAGGCCGGCAATGCGGAACTTTAGCCCGTTTAAGTCCGCCGGCGTCTTGATCTCCTTCCGGAACCAGCCGCCCATCTGGGCGCCCGTATTGCCGGCGGCATGGGCGATCACGCCGTACTTCTTAAAGAATTCGTTGCCGAGTTGCTCGCCGCCGCCCTGGTACCACCAGGAATTCTGCATACGCGTGTTGAGGCCGAACGGGACGGACGTGTAGATC
>JAQGMS010000175.1 GCA_028292245.1 Ramlibacter sp. | reverse complement strand
TGGGTATGGCGCACGAGCTTGGGCATGCCGGTGGTGCCACCGGTGTGGAAGAACGCGGCGGTGTCGCCCGGAGCAATGCGACGGTCGCTGCGCAGGCGATCGGAGGGCTGCGCCGCCGCCAATTGTTCGTAGTTGAAGATTGCATCGGCTTCGTTGGCCGGCCCCTTGAGCACCACGATGGCCTTGAGTGCCGGCAGCTCGGCGCGGATGCGTTCGACCTTGCTCCAGATCTCCGCGCCGGCCGCCCCACCCAGCGTGACCAGCACCTTGGTGTTGGCGGCGCGCAGGATTTCGGCGATCTGAGCGGCCTCCAGCAGCGGGTTGACCGGGTTGGCGATGCCGGCCGCCTGCGCGCCGAACAGCGACGTAAAGCTCTCGGGCAGCAGCGGCAACAGGAAACTCACCACGTCGCCGGGCCCGACGCCCAGCTCGAAGAACATGTTGGCGGCCTGGGTCACGCCCACCATGAACTCGCGGTAGGTCAGCGTCAGCGGCTCTTCGTTCGGATCGGCATTGGGCAGGAAATGCAGGGCCGCGGCATCGGGGTCGCGCGCCGCGCCCAGTTGCAGGACCTCGTAAGTGCTTTGAGCGGCGATGCGCTCGTCATACGGCGCGGCCTCGAACTTGTGCAGCAGCGCCTCGGTGCTGAGGTCGGGCCGCTGCGCGCCCATCAGGCGGTCCAGCAAATGGAATTGGGCCATGGTGTCTATCAGCATAAAGTAAACCAGGCATTTGCCAATGCGGGTTCCTCATGAGTGGCAATACACTCGGCGCTTCCTGTTTTTCTTCTTCTGAAGGCAGTTCATGAAAACAATCCTTTCGGCAGCGGCCGTGCTGGTGCTGGCCACCGCTTGTGCATCGGGCCCGGAGCCGGTGCAAACCAGCGACCGCGCAGCGTGCCGCAACGTCGAGGCCCGCACCGGCAGCCGCGTGGTGCGCCGGCAGGACTGCGCGAGGGCCGAAGCCGATCGCGACCAGACGCAAGACGAGGTGCGCCAGATCCAGGACATGCAGAACCAGATGACGAACGTGCCGAGGCTGTAGGGCCTGCCTTTGGTTTACCGGGTCGGCGCGCCGGCCTGGAACCATTGCGCGATCAGCCCCCGCTCGGCATCGGTGATGCCCGTCGCGTTGTTCATCGGCATCAGCTTGGTGACCACGGCCTGCTGGTAGACCGATTGGGCGTGCTGCTTGAGGGCCTCGGCTGAATCCAGCCGCACGTTCTTCATCTGCACCTGCGCGCCGTGGCACATGTAGCAGCGCTGCTCCAGCACTTTCTGCACGTCCTGGTAGCCCACCCGTGGCGCGGGCGCCGGCGCTGCGGCCGCCGAAGTGTCGGGCCGCAGCCAGGCGATGACCGCCACGATCACGGCCACGCCCACCAGCGCGTACGGCAGCGGGTGCCGGTTGCGCCCGAGCTTGTAGCCGTGCCGCATCACGAAGAACTGGCGGATGGCGGCGCCGGCGAACATCATCAGGATCAGCACCAGCCAATTCCGCGGATGGCTCCAGGTGAAGCTGTAGTGGTTGCTGAGCATCGAGAACAGCACCGGCAGCGTGAAGTAGGTGTTGTGCACGCTGCGCTGCTTGCCGCGCTGGCCGTGGATCGGGTCGACCGGCTGGCCGGCCTTGATCGAGGCGATTACCTTCTTCTGGCCGGGGATGATCCAGAACAGCACGTTGGCGCTCATCGCGGTGGCGATCATCGCGCCCACCAGCAGGTAGGCCGCGCGGCCCGCGAACCAGTGGCATGCCAGCCAGGAGGCGACGCACACCAGAACCAGCACCAGTGCGCCGACGATGGCATCGCCGTTCCTGCGCTGGCCGAACAGGCGGCAGATCGTGTCGTAGAGAATCCAGAACACCACCAGGAACGCCAGCGCCGTGCCGATGGCCGCGCCGGGCGACCAGTTCATCAGCGACTTGTCGATCAGGTAGGTGCTGGCGTTCCAGAGGTACGACACCGTGAACAGCGCGAAGCCGGTCATCCAGGTCGTGTAGCTTTCCCAGAAGAACCAGTGCAGGTGGTCGGGCAGCTTGGGCGGCGCGACGTTGAACTTGACCGGGTGGTAGAAGCCGCCGCCGTGCACGGCCCAGAGTTCGCCGTCGACGCCCTGCTTCTTTTGATCGTCGTCGACCGGCGGCGTCAGGCTGGAATCGAGGAAGACGAAATAGAACGAGGAGCCGACCCACGCGATGGCGGTGATGACGTGGACCCAGCGCAGCAGCAGGCTGGCCCAATCGAGGAGATAGCTTTCCATGTTTTTTTCTTCAACGGTGGAAGGCCTGCTCACCACTGCGGGCGCTCTGAGCAGTTGGGGCCGCGAACAACGGGAACATGATGGTCCCGGGCTCCGCTGCGGCTTGTCTACCGAAGTGTATACAGTTTTCGGCCGCTATGGCGAAAATTTTTGCAATATCTGCGCGGCCACGCTGACGGCGATGACTTCCGGTTCCTTGCCGCCGATGCCGGGCAACCCGATCGGGCAGGTGATGTGGGCGAGTTCGGCTTGGTTGAAGCCGCGCTCCTCGAGCCGGTGCCGGAAGGTCGCCCACTTCGTCCTGCTGCCGATCAGGCCGATGTACGGAAGGTCGGCGCGTTCGCGCTGGCGGCGCAGGCAGGCGGCCACGATGTCGAGGTCTTCGGCGTGGCTGAAACTCATGATCAGCACGCGCGCGCCGGCCGCCAAGTCGGCGACGGCCGCGTGCACCGGGTCGGAATGCTCGCACTGCACATTGGCCGGCACCTGCTGCGGAAAGATCTCGTCGCGGCTGTCGATCCAGGTGATCGCGAAGGGCAGCGACGACAGCACGTTGACCAGGGCCTTGCCCACATGACCGCCGCCGAACAGCGCCAGCGGGGTGAGCTGCGGCAGCAGCCGTTCTTCCAGTGCGGGAATGTCGGCGGCGCCAACGCGCTCGAAGCGCAGGCGCACAGTGCCGCCACAACACTGCCCGAGACTGGGCCCAAGCGAATACTGGCGCACCGGCTCGCCGGTTGCGCCGGCCAGGCGCCGGCGCGCTTCGTCGATGGCCTGGAATTCGAGATGGCCGCCGCCGATGGTGCCCATCACGTCGGTCGCAAACACGGCCATCCAGGCGCCCGCTTCGCGCGGCGCGGAGCCTTGCGTCGCGTCGACGCTAACCAACACAGCGTCTTCAATTGCCAGCCTGGATGTGACAAGATTCATGGTAATCAACGGTATCCCACGCGTCCAATCGCAAGAAACGTAGCTAATGCGTAACGGCAGTCGTCAAAAGGAAGAGTTTCGAGTTCAATTAGCTCAGCAGTACCCGCGCCGAGAAAAGCGCACGAACCGGAGACCTCCATGAAGCATATTCCCGACCTGCGCCGCACGCTACCGGCATTGGCCGCCGTGGCCGCCGCGATCCTCGCGGCTTGCTCCTCGACACCGCTGCAGCCCGTGGCGCGCAGCACATCGCCCGCGCCCGTGCACGTGGAGCCCTCCGCCGAAGCCCAGGCTTCGCCGCCGTCCGCCGTGGCCTTCACCAACGCGCGCAACTCCAACGCCACCACGCCGCGCGCTTACCGCGCCGACGCCGCTTCGCACCTGTACGCCGCCAACCAGGAACGCATCTACAAGGGCAAATTGCCGCCGCTGCTCTACGCCATCGGCGTGCTGCAGGTGGAAGTGGATGGCCGCGGCAACGTCCGCTCGCTCAGCTGGATGCGCGCGCCGACCCACGCGCCCGAGGTGGTCGCGGAGATCGAGCGCACCGTTCGCGCCGCTGCGCCGTTCCCGGCACCGGCCCGCATGGGCAAGGTGGTCTACACCGACACCTGGCTCTGGCACAAGAGCGGCCGCTTCCAGCTGGACACGCTGACCGAAGGCCAGCTCTGACGCCACGTTCATGAGCCGCGATAGGTAGAGTAGCTCCACGGGCTCACCAGCAGCGGCACATGGTAGTGCTGCTCCGGGTGGGCCACGCCGAAGTCCAGGCTGACGTGATCCAGGAAATTCGGCTGCGGCAGCGCAACGCCCTTTGACTTGAAATAGCCGGCGACGTCGAACACCAGCCGGTACGTGCCCTTCTTCAGGCTGGCGGCGTCGTACAGCGGGCCGTCCGGGCTGCGCCCATCGTCATTGAGCTTGAAGCGCTTGACCAGCGTCGAGCTCTCCCCTTGAGTCGTGTAAAGCGCCACCGCCATGCCGGCAGCGGGGCAGCCGTGCATGGTGTCCAGTACGTGCGTGCTCAGGCCCATGGCGATCTCCAGATATTGTGGACGATAGTGTATACACTTTTTGGATTTGCGGCTATCATGCCGCTCCATGGAGTCGTCCACTACCCATTTCATCGTCGAGTCGCTGACCCGGGCGATTGTGGAACATCGCCTGCAGCCCGGTACCAAGTTGGCGGAGCAGAAGCTGGCGGATCACTTCGGCGTTTCGCGCACGCTGGTGCGCCAGGCCCTCTTCCAGCTCACGCAGAACCGGCTGATCCGCATGGAGCCGGCACGCGGCGCGTTCGTCGCCGCCCCCACGGTGGAAGAAGCGCGCCAGGTGTTCGCGGTGCGCCGGATGCTGGAAGCGGAGATGACGCGGGCTTTCGTCCGCGAGGTGACGCCTGCAAAGATCCGTGCCCTGCGCGAACACATCGCGGCAGAGAAAGCCGCGGTCGATAACAACGACGCCGCCGGCCGGGTCGAATTGCTGGGCGATTTTCACGTGCGCATGGCCGAACTCATGGGCAACGAAGTGCTGGCGCATATGTTGCGCGACCTGGTGTCGCGCAGTTCACTGATTTCCCTCATGTACCAGCCCGCCGGCGCGGCACGCCACTCGCAGGAAGAGCATGTGGAGCTGGTCAAGGCGATGGCCGCCAAGGACGAGGCGCGAGCGGTCCGCCTGATGCACGAACACCTGCTGCACGTGGAAGAAAGCCTGGCGTTCGATCGCAAGGTGCCGACGCACGACATCGCCCTCGCCCTTTCCTAAAAACCAAGGCGCCATGACATACGACAGCACTGCTCCCTATCCACGCGACCTGGCCGGCTACGGCCGCAATCCGCCGCACGCGCAATGGCCCGGCAATGCGCGCGTCGCGCTGCAGTTCGTCTTGAACTATGAGGAAGGCGGCGAGAACTCGGTGTTGCACGGCGATGCCGGTTCGGAGCAGTTCCTCTCGGAGATGTTCAACCCGGCCAGCTACCCGGCGCGGCACCTGAGCATGGAAGGCATCTACGAATACGGATCGCGCGCCGGCGTCTGGCGCATCCTGCGCGAGTTCGAGCGGCGCGGCCTGCCGCTCACGGTGTTCGGCGTCAGCATGGCCTTGCAACGGCATCCCGAACTGACCGCGGCCTTCAAGGAACTGGGGCACGAGATCGCCTGCCATGGCTTGCGCTGGATTCACTATCAGGACGTCGACGAAGCGACGGAGCGCGAGCACATGCGGCTGGGCATGCAGATCATCGAACAGCTCACCGGCGAGCGGGCGCTGGGCTGGTACACCGGCCGCGACAGCCCCAACACGCGCCGCCTGGTCGCCGACTACGGCGGCTTCGAATACGACAGCGATTACTACGGCGACGACCTGCCGTTCTGGATGAAGGTGAAGAAGAGCGACGGCGCCGTGGTGCCGCACCTGGTCGTGCCTTATTCGCTGGACACCAACGACATGCGCTTTTCCCTGCCGCAGGGATTCGCGCAGGCCGAGGATTTCTACATCTACCTGCGCGACAGTTTCGACGCGCTGTATGCGGAGGGTGATTTTTCCCCGAAGATGATGAACATCGGCATGCACTGCCGGCTGCTCGGGCGGCCCGGCCGCATCGTCGCGCTGCAGCGCTTCCTGGACCATGTGCAAAAACACGATCGCGTCTGGATCTGCCGCCGCATCGACATTGCGCGCCACTGGCAGCAAACCCATCCCTATCAAGGCTGAATCGTGGCTCTTACCCTGGACCAACTCAACGCCGCTTCCACCGGGGACGCGGCACGGCTATTGGATGGCCTGTACGAACACTCGCCGTGGATCGCGCAGGCAGCGCTTGCGCAGCGCCCGTTCCGGTCGCTGGCGCACCTCAAGCACGCGATGGCGCGCATCGTTGCCGACGCCGGGCGCGACGCACAACTCGCGCTGATCCGCGCCCACCCTGAGCTCGCCGGCAAGGCGATGGTGAGCAAGACGCTCACCGCCGAATCGACGAACGAGCAAGGCAAGGCGGGCCTGACCGATTGCACGCCGGAGGAATTCGCCAGGATCCAAGAGCTCAACGCCAGCTACAACGCCAAGTTCGGCTTCCCCTTCATCCTGGCGGTGCGCGGCCCCCGCGGCACCGGCCTCGCGAAGAAGGAAATCATCGACACCTTCGCGCGGCGCCTGGACAACCCGGCCGACTTCGAGCTGGCCGAGTGCCTGCGCAACATCCACCGCATCGCGGAGATCCGCCTGAACGACAAGTTCGGCGTGGAGCCCGCGCTGGGCAACCTGGTGTGGGATTGGCAGGAGGCGCTCAGCGAGTTCAGCGATCCCGAGTTCAAGGAGAAGGGGCAGCTCACCGTCACGTACCTCACCGATGCCCATCGGGCGGCAGCGGCGCTGATCGCCAAGAACATGAAGGACAGCGGGTTCGACGAGGTGCGTATCGATGCGGTGGGGAATGTGGTGGGGAAGTACAAGGCCAACCCCCACCCCAGCCCTCCCCCAAAGGGGGAGGGAGTACGAACACTACTCACGGGGAGCCACTACGACACGGTGCGCAACGGCGGCAAGTACGACGGCCGGCTGGGCATCTTCACGCCGATGGCCTGTGTGCGCGAACTCGCTCGCCAGGGCCGGCGCCTGCCATTCGATTTCGAGGTGATCGGGTTCGCCGAAGAGGAAGGCCAGCGCTACAAAGCCACCTTCCTCGGATCGGGCGCGTTGATCGGCGGCTTCAACGCCGCCTGGCTGGACCAGAAGGACGCCGACGGCATCACGATGCGCGAGGCCATGCGCCACGCCGGGCTGCCGGCGACGCTGGAGGCCATCGCCGCCTTGAAGCGCAACCCCGCCGACTACCTGGGCTTCGTCGAGGTCCACATCGAACAGGGACCGGTACTCGATGAAGTCGACCTGCCGCTGGGCATCGTGACGTCGATCAACGGCGGCGTGCGCTATCTTTGCGAGGTTGTCGGCATGGCCAGCCACGCGGGCACGACACCGATGAACCGGCGGCGCGACGCCGCCTCCGCGGTGGCCGAGCTGGCGCTCTACCTGGAAAAGCGCGCCGCGAAAGATGGCGACTCCGTCGGCACCATCGGCATCTGGACCGTGCCCGGCGGATCGACCAACGTGGTGCCCGGCCGCTGCCAGTTCACGCTCGACATGCGCGCGCCGAACAATGCGCAGCGCGACGCGCTGACCCGGGACGTGCTGGCCGAACTGCAGGCGATCTGCGAGCGGCGCGGCGTGCACCACACGGTGGAAGAGACCATGCGCGCCGCGGCGGCGCCGAGCGCCCCCGAGTGGCAGCGCCGCTGGGAGCAGGCCGTCGACGCGCTGGGCGTGCCGCTGTACCGCATGCCCAGCGGCGCCGGCCACGACGCGATGAAATTGCATGAAGTGATGCCGCAAGCCATGCTGTTCGTGCGCGGCCAGAACTCGGGCATCAGCCACAACCCGCTGGAGAGCAGCACCAGCGACGACATGCAACTGGCGGTCGTTGCTTTCCAGCTCCTTCTGGACAACCTCGCCAAAGAAATCCATTCATGACCGACTACGAAAGAATCGACGCCTGGGTCGATGCGCACTTCGACGAAGAAGTGAAGTTCCTGCAGGAGCTGATCCGCGTTCCCACCGACACGCCCCCGGGCGACAACGCGCCGCACGCGGACCGCACCGCCGAACTGCTGCAAGGATTCGGCTTCGACGCCGAGAAGCATCCGGTGCCGCTGGCCGACGTGCGCGGCTACGGGCTGGAGTCGATCACCAACCTGATCGTGCGCCGCCGCTACGGCGAGGGCCGGACCATCGCGCTGAACGCACATGGCGATGTGGTGCCGCCGGGCGACGGCTGGAGCCACGACCCCTATGGCGGCGAGATCGACGGCGGCAAGATCTTCGGCCGCGCTTCGGCGGTGAGCAAGAGCGATTTCGCCAGCTTCACGTTCGCGGTGCGCGCGCTCGAATCGCTGCAGGCGAAACTGAAGGGCAACGTCGAGCTGCATTTCACCTACGACGAGGAATTCGGCGGCGAGATGGGCCCGGGCTGGCTATTGCGCAACAAGTTGACCAAGCCCGACCTGATGATCGCGGCGGGCTTCAGCTATGAGGTGGTCACCGCGCACAACGGCTGCCTGCAGATGGAAGTGACGGTGCACGGCAAGATGGCGCACGCGGCGATACCCGACACCGGCGTCGATGCGCTCCAAGGCGCGGTGCAGATCCTGAATGCGCTGTACGCGCAGAACCGGCTGTACAAGGAAGTCACTTCCGAGGTGCCGGGCATCAGCCACCCCTACCTGAACGTGGGCCGCATCGAGGGCGGTACCAACACCAACGTGGTCCCGGGCAAGGTGATGTTCAAGCTCGATCGCCGCATGATCCCGGAAGAAAGCCCGGTGCAAGTGGAAGCGAACATCCGCCGCGTGATTGCCGAGGCGGCCGCGCTGTATCCGGGCATCACGGTGGAGATCAAGCGCCTGCTGCTCGCCAATTCGATGCGGCCGCTGCCGGGCAACAAGCCGCTGGTCGAAGCCATCCGCAAGCACGCCGAGCAGGTGTTCGGTGAAGCGATTCCTGCCATGGGCACGCCGCTGTACACCGACGTGCGGCTGTACGCAGAGGCCGGCATCCCCGGCGTCATCTATGGCGCCGGGCCGCGCACGGTGCTGGAATCGAACGCCAAGCGCGCTGACGAACACCTGGACCTGGACGACCTGCGGCGCGCGACCAAGGTGGTGGCGCGCACGCTGCGCGACCTGCTGGGTTGAAGCGGCCGTTACCCAGGCCCGGCGTTTCAACAAAAATATGTATCTCATTATGGACAAATCTTTATTTTTGCCTAGAATGAGATACAAATGCCAGCCAAAACACCTCCCGTCGCTGCGGTAGCCGCCGAAAAACTGTCCGCCCTCGGCCAGCAGATCCGTGCTTACCGCAAGGCGCTGCGCATCGACGCCACCGCGGCCGCCGAGGCGGCAGGCCTGTCGCGGATGACTTTGCACAGGATCGAGCGCGGCGAGCCTTCGGTCGCGATGGGCGCGTACCTCAATGCGCTGGTCACGCTCGGCCTGGACTTCGGGATCGTCGCCCCGGCGCTGGCCGATTCGGCGCATGCCGACGATCGAAAGGGCTGGATTCCGGTGCGCATCCGCATCGCCGACTACCCCCAACTCAAGCAGTTGGCCTGGCAGCTTCATGGCGCCGCCGAACTGACCCCCAACGAGGCGCTGGGCATCTATGAAAGAAACCAGCGCCATCTCGACCTGAAGGCCATGCAGCCCCACGAGCGCGAATTGCTCGAAGCCTTGCGCGTGGCGCTGGGCAAGAGCGGCAATGTTTGACAGGCCGCACCATTTGCGGATTGCGCACGTGCTGCAATCCCTCGATGGCTCGGTCTTGCGGAACAACCATTGCCTCTTTGGAGGCGGCACAGCCATTGCGCTGCGCTACGGCGAATACCGCGAGTCGGTGGACGTTGACTTCCTGGTGTCCGATCCGCCCAGCTACCGCAGCCTGCGCCAACTGCTGACCGGGCCGCAGGGCATTGCCGCCATCACGCGCGCCGGTGCCCAACCCCTCGCTCAGTCGCGCGAAGTGCGGGCCGATCAATACGGCATCCGCACGGCGGTGCAAGTCGGCGGCGAGTCGGTCAAGTTCGAGATCGTGCTGGAAGGCCGCATCGAGTTGGCCCCTCCGGGCGGGGGCGATGAGATCTGCGGTATCGCGACTTTGGCACCGCTGGATATGGCTGCCAGCAAGCTGCTTGCCAATTCGGATCGATGGAACGACGACGGCGTTTTCAATCGCGATGTCATTGACCTCGCGATGATGAAGCCCGCCTTATCCCTGCTGAGGCCGGCAGTGGCCAAGGCCGAACGGGCATACGGCGATTCCATCTTGCGCGACCTCGCCGGCGCGATCGACAGATTGCAGCAACGCAGCGGCTGGCTGGAACGCTGCATGCAGGTGATGGCGATGGACCTGCCCAAGGCGTTGGTATGGCAGAGGATTCGCGCGCTGCGCCGCATCCTGCCGTAGACGTGCCGTCGCGTCCTAAGCCTTCGGCAGCGTCTCCCACCAGCGCGCGCCGAACCTGCCTTGCAGGAACGCCACGTACGCCTGCACCTTTCCTGGCACCAGCTTGGGCGAAGGGAACACGGCGTGAATCTCCTGCTCGGGCAGGGAATATTCGCGCAGCACCTCCACCACGTGGCCCGAGGCCAGCGAATCGCCGGCCACGTAGTGCGGCAGCGCGGCCACGCCCAGGCCGTTGCGCGCCGCGGCCAGCACGGCCGAAAGATTGTTGGACCGGAACTTGCCGGTCACCGGCACCGTGACCGGCTCTCCCCTGGGCGAGAACAGCCGCCAGACGTCGTCGCCCTGCACACTGCTGTAGATCAGCGCGTTGTGGCCGCTCAGGTCGGCCGGCCGCTTCGGGATGCCGTGCTTCTTCAGATACCTGGGCGACGCCACCAGCACCCACGGGTTCATGCCGAGAAAGCGCGCGCCGAGCGTCGAATCGGCCAGCTTTCCCATCCGCACCGCAACGTCCAGTCCCTGCGCCACAAGGTCGCTGTAGCGGTCGTCGAAATTCAGGTCCACCTGCACCTGAGGATGGTCGGCCATGAAATCCAGCACCAGCGGCAGGATCACGCGGCGGCCGAAGGCGACCGAGGTGCCGACGCGCAGCATGCCCTGGGCCTGGGTCTGCCGCAGCTTGACGATGTTGTCGGCCTCCTCCGCCTCACGGACGATGTTCTTGCACTTCTCGTAATAGAGCGCGCCCGATTCGGTCAGGCTCACGCCGCGGGTGTTGCGGTTGAGCAGGCGCACCTTCAGCCGCGCCTCGGTCGCCGCGACCTGCTTGGTCACGGTGGGCTGGGTGGTGGCGAACTCCTTGGCCGCCTTGGAGAAACTGCCGG